>JAAUQE010000173.1 GCA_012032425.1 Leptolyngbya sp. RL_3_1
TCGCTGGCTCCGGTTTGATGGATCACCCAAGCCCCCGCCGCTAGCCAAGCTGGGGCCGCTGCCCGCACGAGCTGGTTCACGACTACTGCCCCTTGACTGCCCCCCACCACCACAATCACCGGGGCTTCAGCCGGAATGGTCAGGTCTCCTAAATCGGGGGTGGCATTGAGAAACTGCGATCGCACCGGTGTGCCCACCACAATACTTTTGGCCTTAGGCAAATAGGTGGTGGCGGCTTCAAACCCCAAGGCCACGAGGGAACACCAAGGGCTGAGCCAGCGGGTAACCTTGCCGGGTAAGGCATTGGATTCATGCAGGAGGGCGGGTAGCCCAAGGGAGCGGGCCGCCAAAATTGCCGGAGCAGCAATATAGCCCCCCGTCGTCAACACCCCCTGAAACTGTCCTTGCTTGAGCAGGGTACGCACCTGAAACGTGGCTTTAAATAATTGAAAAAATAAGCGCAGCGCCCCCAAGCCCATCCCCCCTTGAAAGCCGCCTAACTGCACCGTATGCAGGGGGAACAGAGGCGGGACCAGCTCGGTTTCGAGGCGATCGGGCACCCCCAGCCATTCGATCTGATAATCGGGTAACTGCTCGGCGGTGGCGATCGCTGGAAACAAATGCCCCCCAGTGCCACTGGCGGCAATCAGAAGCTTCACTGCACTGGCCAAGGTGATTCCCTCGCTGCTAACGCCTTAGTTATACCTGCTTTTAGGTAAGGGTTTGATCCCTAGGAGGGCTGCACCAGCTCACTGTTCAACTCATTCACGGGGGCGCGACGCAGTTCCGGTGACTCAGAGCGGGGCAGCAGGTCAAACACCTCGCGCATCACGTCATCAATGGTTTCATAGCTGACTTGGCCGGTCACATCTAAGCGCACCTGCCCTGCCGCATCAAAGACCAGAGTTTGGGGCACCGTACCCGTAAAGTAATGGGCGGCATTCGTGGGGTCATCGCGGTCTTGAAACGCAATGGAATCGGCCATGACCGCAATAAAATTGGCGGCCCGTCCGTAGGGAGCCTGGAGTTGAGAAATCACTGACGAAAACCGCTTGCAGTCGGAACTGTCATCCACAAAGAAGGTCAGTAGCGTCGGTTTATCTTGCGCTAGAGCCTGACTGAGATTCATTCGCGGCGGCACGATCGCCCCATTACCGGCGTAGAGGGCAAAGATATTGCCGTCATAGCGATCGTCATCCAGGTTGGCCAGGGCGGCCCCCCCTATCATCAGCCAACTGGCAACCCCTACTAGGGCAATCGCCAGCCACCGTTGCCATCCCCATGTCATTGATCTCATCGGGGTTTTATAAATATTGCAGCTTTACTAGGCTACAGGGCGATCGCCTCAACCCTCAAGAAACGGACCCGCCTCAGTCGCCCAATCAAACAACAACTCGACATCAATTTGTTGCGAAACGTAACGCTTCTGGCGTCAGGCTGGCGTCAGTTGAAGCAAATCCAAAGTTTCAGTCGGGATCAGAATCGGTTGCGTAGCATGACACCAGTAGCCGTAGCGCTGTTGCAGTGCGGCGACTAGACGCAATGCCCATTCCCCGATGCGGGGTATGCCTTAATGAAACAAATTCCCGCGCCTTTATGGACCCTCACCATTGGGGTGGCTATCACCTTAATTAGCCTTTGGTACGGTCAAAACCACGGACTGCTGCCAGAGCAAGCCTCAGAACAGGCGGTGCTAGTAGACGAGCTATTCAACTCCATGGTGGTCATGGGGACAGCCCTGTTTTTAGTCATGGAAGGGGCGATTCTCTACTGCATGATTCAGTTTCGCCAGCGGCAGGGCGACGAAACCGATGGACCTGCCATTGAGGGTAATCTGCCCCTAGAAGCCTTCTGGACCGCCATTCCCACCATTCTGGTGATTGGTTTGGGCCTCTATAGTTTCCAAGTGTTTCAGGAGATTGGCGGCATTACCCCCGGCCATGTGGCCCACGACCACGGCACCATGATTGCCCAAGCGGGGGATGCACCCTTGCCTGGTGGGTTGTCAGCACCCGGTGAAGGCCCCTTAGTGGCCGAGAATGGCGTGTTTGGCCTCGGTGCCCCCTTGGAAAATGAAGATACTGCCGCCGATCTACAGGTGGATGTTGCCGGTATGCAGTACGCCTGGATCTTTACCTATCCCGAAGGCAACATTATTGACGGCGAACTCCATGTGCCGATCGGGGCTGATGTGCAGCTCAATATCTCCGCCAAGGATGTGATCCACTCCTTCTGGGTGCCGCAGTTCCGCCTCAAGCAAGACGCGATTCCAGGCAAGAAAACGGCGCTGCGGTTTATCGCCAACAAGGAAGGCAGCTACCCCGTGGTCTGTGCCGAACTCTGTGGCGGCTATCACGGCTCGATGCGTACCCAGGTGATTGTCCACAGCCCCGAAGATTATCAAGCTTGGTATGACCGACGGGTGGCCCAAGCGCCTGGGACTCAAACCATTGCCAAGGCCCCTGCCGATCTTTCTGCGGAGGAATACCTCTCTCCCTACAGTGAAGATCTGGGCGTTAGTTCCGACTTGATTGCCAACCTTTCCATAAAATAAAACCCTTTTTCATTCCCTATGACCCAAGCAGAACTCCCGACCTCGGAGGTGATGGCGATCCCTGTGACGCCGCCACCACACCATCCTGAAAAGTGGAAATGGTACGACTATTTCACCTTTAACATCGACCATAAGGTGATTGGCATCCAATATCTGGTCACGTCCTTCATCTTTTATTTGATCGGTGGGCTGATGGCCCTAGCGATGCGAGCAGAGCTAGCCACCCCCGCCTCAGACTTCCTGAGTCCCGATCTGTATAACGCCTTTTTGACCAACCACGGCACGATCATGATCTTTCTGTGGATCGTGCCCGCCTCCATTGGCGGGTTTGGTAACTTCCTGGTGCCGTTGATGATTGGGGCACGGGATATGGCCTTCCCGAAGCTGAATGCCCTCGCCTTTTGGGTGACGGTACCAGCAGGGATGCTGATCATGGGCAGCTTCTTTTTTGGCGGTGCCCAGTCGGGCTGGACCTCTTATCCACCGTTGAGTGTGGTGACGGCCAATACGGCTCAGTCGATGTGGATTTTGGCGATCGTCCTAGCGGGGACCTCTTCGATTTTGGGCTCGCTAAACTTCATCGTCACCATCTGGAAGATGCGGGTGCCTAGCATGGCCTGGGATCAGATGCCCTTGTTCTGCTGGGCGATGATGGCCACCTCGATCTTGGCATTGGTCTCCACCCCAGTGCTGGCGGCAGGGCTAACGCTGCTACTGTTTGACATCAACTTTGGCACCTCCTTCTTTAACCCGGCCAATGGGGGGGATGTGGTCATGTACCAGCACCTGTTCTGGTTCTACTCCCACCCGGCGGTATATCTGATGATCTTGCCGATCTTCGGGATTATGTCGGAGGTGATTCCGGTCCATGCCCGTAAGCCGATTTTTGGCTATAAGGCGATCGCCTATTCCTCCTTGGCCATTTGTCTAGTGGGGCTATTTGTCTGGGTTCACCACATGTTTACCAGCGGCACCCCCCCTGGATGCGGATCTTCTTCACCATCTCTACCCTGATTGTGGCGGTGCCCACCGGCGTCAAAATCTTTAGCTGGGTGGCGACCATGTGGGGCGGTAAAATCCGCTACACCAGCGCCATGCTGTTTGCGGTGGGTCTGCTGGCGATGTTTGTGTTTGGGGGCTGAGCGGCGTCACCCTCGGCACCGCTGCCTTCGACCTCCATGTCCATGACACCTATTACGTGGTGGGTCACTTCCACTATGTGCTCTTTGGCGGGTCCGTGTTTGGCCTCTATGCGGGGCTGTACCACTGGTATCCCAAAATGACCGGTCGGATGCTGAATGAGACCCTGGGCAAAGCCCATTTCATCCTCACCTTCATCGGCACCAACCTCACCTTTTTGCCCATGCACCAGTTGGGCCTACAGGGGATGCCCCGCCGGGTGGCCATGTACGATCCCCAGTTTCAGGCGTTGAATCAGCTCTGTACCTTCGGCTCGATTGTGTTAGGGATATCCCTGTTGCCCTTTTTGGCCAATGCCATCTGGAGCTGGTCTCGGGGTCCCAAGGCCATTGGCAACCCCTGGAATGCCAAGACTTTGGAATGGACCACCGCCTCACCCCCCATTATCGAAAACTGGGAAGTGCTGCCGGTGCTCACCGAAGGTCCCTATGCCTACGGCGAAGAGCCCGCTGAGGTTCCTGCACCTTAATCAAGAGGCTTTGCCAAGACGATATCCGGGCGGGTTTTGTTTATACCCTGTAACGATAGAAATTAAAGTTTCTGGCTAAACCCGCCCCTACAGAACCTGTATGTTCTGGTTCAGAAATTGTCTAAGACGTTATCTCCACCAGTTTGCTAAACCCCGTTCACCTTGAAACCCGGAGTTACCCTCACCCCCAGCCCCTCTCCCAGAGGGCGAGGGGAGAGAGAAAAACTACAGCTCTCAACGTGGACTTGGTTTATTTTCCCTTTCACCCTCTAGATCCGTTACCTGCTGAGGACCCATGCAAGGCACTATTGAATCCAATTCAGATCTCCCTACGCCGGTAGAAGCCCCTGGGGAGGTCGCCCATCACGAGGCCCATCCCGATTTGCGGGTCTTGGGGCTGATTACCTTTCTGTGCTCTGAGGGGTTGATGTTCGTCGGCTTCTTCACCGTATTTCTGGTGTATCGCGCTGCCGCCGCCGCTTGGCCACCGGAAGAAACTGAGGTGGAGCTGTTGCTGCCTGCGATCAACACCGTGATTTTGGTGTCCAGCAGCTTTGTCATCCACCTGGGGGATACCGCTGTTAAGAAAGGGGACGTGGCGGGGCTGCGTAAGTGGTACATCATTACCGCGCTGATGGGGGCCACCTTCTTAGCAGGGCAAGCCTATGAGTACATGACCCTGGGGTACGGGCTGACGACGAACCTGTTTAGCAACTGCTTTTATCTCACCACCGGCTTCCACGGTTTGCATGTGTTTATCGGTTTGATCCTGATTCTCGGGGTGCTATGGCGCTCTCGTCGGGAAGGCCATTACGGCACCGAGCACCATATTGGGGTGGAGATGGCCGAGATTTACTGGCACTTTGTCGATGTGATTTGGATTGTGCTGTTCACCCTGATCTATGGTCTATCGATGCTCCAGGGCTGATGGCAGCATCAGGTTTAGCCTTCTGGCGCAGAGAGTTGGGCCACTACCTCCCGAATCCGATAAATCGGTCGTTTCTGGGACTCGTGGTAGGTACGCATTAGTAGCTCCGCCAGTAGGCCAAAGCTAAACAGTTGAATGCCGGTGAGGAACAGCACGACCGCCAGGATCAGCAATGGGCGATCGCCAATATCCTGACCGGCCAATATTTTGACTAGAGTTAAATAAACCCCCAACCCAATCCCTGAGACCGCCGATATCATTCCCAGAGAACCAAACACATGCATGGGTTTGGTTAAAAACCGCTTCATAAAATAAACCGTCATCAAGTCCATCACCACTCTGAAGGTGCGGCCTAAGCCGTATTTACTGCTGCCAAACTTACGGGCATGGTGATTTACCGGGATTTCGGCAATCCGCGCCCCCTCAATAAAGGCCAGCGCCGGGAGAAAGCGATGCAGTTCGCCATAGAGGTTCATATCCTGAACCACTTCTCGCCGATAGGCTTTTAAAGAACAGCCGTAATCATGGAGCTTGACCTCCGTCACCAAGCTGATCAGCCAATTTGCAATTTGTGAGGGGAGGAGGCGCGTCACCTTGTTGTCTTGACGATATTTCCGCCAGCCGCTGACTAAGTCATACCCTTCGTTTAATTTTTCTAATAATTTCGGAATGTCGGCGGGGTCATTTTGCAAATCCCCATCCATGGTGATGATAACGTCGCCCTTGGCATGGTCAAATCCAGCCGCCATGGCGGGGGTTTGACCGTAGTTGCGGCGCAATAGCAGGGCTGTTAAATTACGGTCCTGCTGGGCATAGTCCCTTAACAAATCGGCTGAGCCATCCTTGGAGCCGTCATCAACACAGATGATTTCGTAGGGGATTGCCAACTTTTCTAAGCTGGCTTGAATCACGGATACCAGGGCTGGGATGCTGTCTCTTTCGTTATAGATGGGGACAACGATAGATAGGGCAATGTTGGCAACGGCTGGCTGAAGCAGGGGGGCGTGGTTCAGAGGAATCATGATCTACAAATGCTCAAGTGCAAGATAAAACTGGGCGAGTGGGTGGGTGCATCCCACTTTCGTGAGCCCTCACCCTAAATCCCTCTCCCTCCTTGGGAGAGGGGACTTTGAATCCGGCTCCCTTTCTCCCAACTTGGGAGAAGGGGCTGGGGGATGAGGGCAACCCCGCTAGCGAATTTGCAAAAGTGGGATGCACCCGAGTGGGTTCCTGGGCGAGTGGGTTCACTGAGCCAACCGGGTCTACGCCGAATCGACGCGGCGATTCCATAATCCATCCAACCCAACCATCGCTGCCCCTAAAACTTCAGCTAGCGTACTGATTAAGCGGTAGATCGCCACACTGCCAATCACAACTGCGGTGGGAATGGTCGGTGTCATCAGGGCTAAAGCCGTTGCCTCAAAAACCCCTAAGCCGCCCGGTGCCCCTGGGATAATCAGACCCATGAGCCAAGCAAGACTGAATTGGCCGATCACTTGAAAGTAGGGGAAACTCACCGCTGGCATGAGGGCGTAAACGACCAGAATAAACCCCAGGCTTCTGCCTAAAACAAAGATAATTTCTCCGAATAACGGCAGCAGGGGATAGGTGTTGAGGGTGGCATCTGTGGCTGGGGCGGCTTTTACGATGGCCCCGGTTTCCTGTGCGGTCTCGTTTTTGGGGACGGCTGCCTGCACGGCTTCTGTGTCCCGGTCCTCGGCATCCGGGGCGGCATCCGGGGCGGCATCCGGGGCAGACCCGATGGCAGTGAATTTGTTGCGACTCAGCACTCCCATCACTGGATTCAAAATGCGCGGATGAATCCCCACCAAAACCCCGACTAAGGCAATCAATGGCAGCATCAGTTGGGTGGGTCGGCTCAACGTGGCTAAAATTAACGCTGCCGCCGCCATCAGGACGGGCTCTAAGACCACACCCATGACGGCGATACCCGTTGAGGCCCCTTGGTTTTGGATGGCCCGAATGCGGCTGACAAAGTGCCAAATATTACCGGGCAGATATTTGGCAAGATTGGTTTTGAGATAGGTCGAAATAATCCAGACTGGATTGATCGATTGACCGAAGAGCTGAATCACCCATCCCCAAACCCAGCCAGACCAAATATGGGCCAAGAGCGTCACGCCCAGCGCGATGGCCAAAACCGCCCCAGCTTGAGCATTAACCTCAAGCGTTAAGACTTCTCGCCAATGGCGATATAACGTGTGGGCAATAAAGACCAATGTGAAGGTCAAGATCACCCAGCGAAAATAGGGTTTGAAATGTTTTAGGTTCAAGCTGGATTTAGGGGGGATTCATCCCGCAGATAGGCTTGTAGATCAATCTGGATCTGTTGGGCTGTGGCTGGCGCTAAGAATACCCCATTGCGATAGTGGCCGGTGGCCAACCAAGCGTTGTCGTAACCGGCGAGAGGCTCAACGATGGGGGCCGGTCGCCCCAGGGGCCGGGGCCGGAGTCCTTGCCATTGCTCTATCCGTTCGGCTTGGGCTAGCGCTGGGCAATAGGCCACGGCGGTTTGCCACATCGCCTCTAGCTGGGTGGCATCGGCTTTGGGGGCAGTTGCCGCGTCGGGTGGAAATTCGACCGTGGCGGCGACCCCATATTCTTGCGCCTCTAATGGGCTCCCTAAGGGCACCAGATGGACGTCTTGGTGGTTGATCACCGGCTGAAAATCTGGACTACCCAAGGGCTTTGACGTGCGGACCCGAATACCTTGCCCCAAAACCGGACCCAGGGGAATCGGAGTGCCCAAGGTTGACCCGAGGGTAGCGCTGCCGAGTCCGGCGGTAATCACAACGGCATCAACCGGATAGTCAGTGGTGGTAGTACGGATGGCGGTCACCCGTCCGGCGGTCGCGTGAAATCCCTGAACGGGGGTATGGAAGGTGAAGGTTGCGCCGTAATGCTTTGCCCCCGCGACGAGGGCTTGGGTCAGGGCTTGGGGCGAATCTGGCGATCGCAAGGGGAATAAATCCCCGCCACCAAGCCCGTTCCATCCACATGGGGGCAGGCGGCTTGCACCTGCTGGGCAGACCAGATCTCCAGGGGCCAACCCTGGCGGTCTCGCCGGGATTGGAGGGATTGCCAGCGGGGCAGCGCTTCAGCATCCGTGCAGAGACTGAGAATCCCCTGGCGGTTGTGGGGAATGGTGAGTCCGGTGAGGGTTTCTAACTCCGGCAACAGGGTTTGATACCGGCGCAGACTCGCGTCCCGTAATCGCCAGTTGCGCCCCTTGGTCTTTTGGCTGATCACCCCCATCAAAATCCCTAAAGCCGCGCCCGTTGCCCCCTGACCGGGAAGCTGCTGATCGAGGACCGTCACGGCGAGGCCGGGGCATCGACTCAGCTCATAGGCCACCATGGCTCCGACGATGCCGCAGCCCACCACCCCCACTTGATCATGGCTACTCTGCTGGCAGGCTGGGCACTAGCTCGAAGAAGGCATCAAAGTCATCCAGGGCGAGGCGGTATTGTTT
>JAAUQE010000174.1 GCA_012032425.1 Leptolyngbya sp. RL_3_1
TATCCAACAGCCCCTCAATGCGGCCATCAATGATGCAACTGGTATCGACCACCTTGCGGTGACCGGCTTCAGGGTGCCTTCAGCCAGGAGGGCTGATTCCATGCTGTTGGGGTTAATAATCCGTAGGAGCGATCGCCCATGGGTATCGGCCAGATTCATCCCCGATACGGCAAAGACTACGCTGCCCATCACCGCCGTCAGCGGTTTAATAAAGCCAAACTCGTTCGGAATCGGCAACAAGAAGAGCGGTGCCAGCATCAAGTTAGCAATCAGCAACCCCACCACCAACCCGGCGGCCCGACTCAAGAGACGATCGGCAGGGAGGTCCCGCACCTGCTTTTCGAGGCGACGATAGCTGGTTTGAAAAGCCAAGCCCAAAGCCGTACCAATTAAGGCCCCAAAGCCACCCGTAACAGAACTGAGCCCCTCCAAACTGTTGACCTTCTGGAGCGATTCAGCGGGTAAGAGATCGGGGGCATAGAATCCAATCCCGGCTCCCGCCAATATGAACGAAAATACAATCAGTGCATCTAGCATTGTCTGCAGGGCTTATGGTTGTGGGGCTGATGGGGGTGAAATTGATATGCGATCGGTGAGAGCTAAGAAATTCTATCGAATCGGCGGGATGAGCGTCTCAATGGCAACCCTCCCCCGGCCCCCCCCTTTGCGCAAATTGTCACACTTTACACCCAGAAGCCGTTGCGGCTTGCCCTGACTGCTGTGATGACTAGCGCAATGACAGGTTCAATCTCAGGTGCAAACCCCGGCGCGGTGACGGGCTTGGCGGCGGCTCCCTGGGCTGATTGTCCCACTGCCGCTTACCTTCACATTCCTTTTTGTCGCCGCCGCTGTTTTTACTGCGACTTTGCGATCGCCGTCATGGGCGATCGGGCCAGGGGCGAAACCTCGGCCACCATGCAGACCTATGTGGATACCCTCTGCCGGGAAATTCGGGTGACGCCGATGGGGCCGCTGCCCTTAGAAACGATCTTTTTTGGCGGCGGCACCCCCTCGCTGCTGGCCCCAGCTCAAGTGGCGCAGATCTTGGCGACCCTGGCCGATCGAGTCGGGATTGCCCCAGGGGCGGAGATTTCCATGGAAATGGACCCTGGCACCTTTGGGCGATCGCAGCTCCAATCTCTGGTTGATCTAGGTCTCAACCGGGTCAGCTTGGGGGTGCAAGCCTTTCAGGATGAGCTACTCGCCACCTGTGGTCGGACCATCGACGGGTTGATATTGAGCGGGCGATCACCGATCTCAAGGCGGTGTCAATCCCCAGTTGGAGCCTCGATCTGATTTCGGGTTTACCCCACCAAACCCGAGCCCATTGGCAGGCTGATCTTGAGCGGGCGATCGCCCTCCAGCCGCACCATCTATCGGTGTATGACCTGACCATCGAATCCGGTACCGTGTTTGAGCGCCGCTACGCACCGGGAGCAGCGCCCCTACCCCCAGAGGCCACCACTGCCGACATGTATCGGCTGGCCCAAGCTCGCCTCACCGCTGCGGGCTACAGCCATTACGAAATCTCGAACTACGCCCAGCCCGGTCATCAATGCCGCCACAATCGGGTCTATTGGGAAAATCGCCCCTACTATGGCTTTGGCATGGCCGCCACCAGCTACACCGATAATCAGCGGTTGGGCCGCCCTCGCACCACCCATGCCTACCAGCAGTGGGTGGCCGCGTACGAGCAAGGCCATCGCCAAGATTGCGCCCCGACCCCCCTAGGCGAGCAATGCTTAGACCAGCTCATGCTGGGGCTGCGACTCGCCGAAGGCATCGCCCTGTCGGCCTTGGCCGAGCGCTTTGGCAAAGGGGTTGTAGCAGTCTTGCAACGGGTCCTCGCCCCATTTATTGACCAAGGCTGGGTGGTGATAGACCCCGCCCCAACCGCCCGCATCCGCCTCAGCGACCCTGAGGGCTTTCTGTTTTCTAACCAAGTGTTGGCGGCAATTTTTGAGGCCGAGCCTGAGCTGGAAACGGGATTAAACCCTGGCCCCACCCAGACTCGCAGTTTGCCCTCAGGTAAAAACCTGGTTGGCTGACAAAACCCTTGAAACACTACATGCTTTCTTCGGTTGGGTGGCGCGATAACAAAACCCAACGAAACCTTTACGGGTGTTGGGCTTCACTCCGTTTCACCCAGCCTACAAGAGAAACTTTTGTCAGTCAGTCAGGGTAAAAACTCAAGTTTTCAAGTTAGATGGGGTTTATTAAGTTCTTTGAACACGTCTCAGTTTCCCGCCAGCTCCCCTGGCTGGGCTGCACGAGAGCTGCACAGCCCTAAGGCAAGGTTAAAGATGCACCCTCCTATACCTTGTCTTAAGTACGATGACTCAACCTCGACAGCGTTCCTTGCGGGAGCACCAACATCCGGCGATTTGTCAATTGGCAAATATTATCGAAACCAACTGGCGGGGCCAGTTGGTCACCTACGCCTACGACACTCCCACCGACTTAGGTCATGTGGAAGGTCTGCTTGAAGGGGAGCGCCTCACCATCGAAAATTACTGCTATCAGACCCCCCAATTTCGCAAACTCCATTTAGAGCTGGCAAAAGTGGGGCAAAAACCTGGACATCCTGCACTGCGTGATGTTTCCTCGGGTGAACTTTCATCTACCCATTTTTGGCGTTGACATCGTTGCCGGTCCAGGGGGAATCAGTGCAGCCATTGTCGATTTGTCACCGGTTACGCCCAACCAAACCCTACCGATCGCCTACCAAGCAGCCCTAACCGATCTACCCGCTGTCGCCTTTTCTCAGCCGCGTGACTTACCGAGCTGGGGCGATATTTTTTCGAGGTTTTGTCTGTTTGTGCGGCCCATGGACTCCGCAGAAACCAACCGCTTCATAGACCAGGTGACTCAGTACTTGTCAATTCATTGCCAACTGGCTGCGAGCGCAGTCCCAACCCAGTCCCCAGAGGAATATCAAACCATCGTGGCGGGACAGCAGCGCTATTGTTCACAGCAGCAGCAGAACGACAAAACCCGGCGCATTCTAGAGCGGGCTTTTGGGTCGGAGTGGGCCGATCGCTACCTGCAAACCATGCTGTTCGATTGCGTCAACACAACAGAAGATGACGCAAATGTAACGGTGAGTAACGCCCTCTCAGTTTAGGCGCAGGGGATGTTGAACCGATGAAGCCCTTGTCACCCCAGGGATTGTGGCCCTTGTAAAGGATTAGACATATGGCTGTGCACAGAATCTGCACAAGTGAATTGATTAAATTCAATTGGTATTCGAAAGGCCACTGAGCCCTGGTGGTTTTGCCGCTTAGGGCTCAGTTCTCTCAAAACTTGATGTTGAGTCTTGGTTGACCTCTTTTTGACCCCATCCAATTTAAAAACTTGAGTTTTTACCGTAAAGCGAACTACGGGTTTGGATGGGGCCAGGGTTTAAATCAGGCTTAAAGGGTCTAGTTTTGAACGCTGCTCAAAAATGATATTTGGTCGCGAGTCGTCGCCCATCCGGTATGGACAAAGCGATGATTGCTGTTGGTACTTTGCTCGATATCAACCGTGCAACCAAGGTCTGAATCCCAATCGTTGGTGCTGCCGGTGGCTTTTTTCTCTTTAGAGTTTCGCTCTCCTCTCTAAGGGGTAAAAGGCTCGAAGTTGCGCCCATCTGGATGGCAGTGGAGGCTGATCGAATCGGTTCTATGCGCGTGTTCAGAATAGGAGATTTTTCCATGTTTGACGCTTTTACGAAAGTCGTTTCTCAGGCCGATGCCCGAGGGCAGTACGTTAGCGATAGCCAAATCAGTGCCTTGAGTCAGTTTGTGTCCGATGGGACCAAGCGCATTGATGTGGTTAACCGCCTGACCGGTAGCGCTTCCACCATTGTTGCGAATGCGGCGAGAGCTTTATTTGCAGAGCAACCCCAACTGATTGCCCCAGGGGGAAATGCCTACACCAACCGCCGTATGGCCGCTTGTTTGCGGGATATGGAGATTGTTTTGCGCTACGTCACCTATGCAGTCTTCACCGGCGACAGCAGTGTGCTGAATGATCGTTGCCTCAATGGCTTGCGGGAAACCTACGTTGCGCTTGGGGTTCCCGGTGCTTCGGTCTCAGAAGGCATTAGCAAAATGAAGGACGCAGCGATCGCGATCGCCAATGATCGCGCCGGCATTACCCAAGGTGACTGTAGCTCTCTGATGGCCGAGCTGGGTGGTTATTTTGACCAAGCTGCTGCTGCCGTCGGCTAAGTCCTCGTTCGCCTTGTTGACCGTCTTTTTGCAAACCTTTAGAGAGATATTTGACCATGAAAACCCCCATGACTGAAGCAGTTGCTGCTGCTGACTCCCAAGGCCGTTTTCTCAGTAGCTCTGAGCTACAAGTCGCATTTGGTCGGCTTCGCCAAGCCCAAACCGGCCTAGCTGCGGCTCAATCCCTCAGCAGCAATGCCGATAGTCTGGTAAACGGCGCGGCTCAAGCGGTTTACCAAAAGTTCCCCTACACCACCCAAATGCAAGGGAACAACTACGCTTCTACCCCTGAAGGTAAAGCCAAGTGTGTTCGGGATATCGGCTACTACCTGCGCATGGTCACCTATTGCCTGATTGCCGGCGGCACTGGCCCCATGGATGACTATTTGATTGCGGGTGTTGCCGAAATCAACAGCACCTTTGAGCTGTCCCCCAGTTGGTATGTCGAGGCGCTCAAGCATATCAAGTCTAACCACGGCTTGAGTGGTGATGCGGCGAGCGAAGCGAACTCTTACCTCGACTATGCCATTAATGCCCTGAGCTAACGGCATCGTTGACGCCCGCTGTCTTGCCCCAGCCCTGTTCGTCTGAGCAGGGCGGCAAGACAGTGTCACCTGTTTAAACCGTCATCAGTCCCGGCCTGGACGTCATGTTGATGCTGTGCTCAGGATCCGCAGGGCTAAGGCCGCTACCCACCGATTCGTTTGAGAACCCGCTCCGCTGGAGAAATGCCCATGACCAGTACAACTTCTGCCCGACTGCTGGGGTTTGAATCGACCCAAACGCCGCCCACTGAGCTTCGTGCCCATGCCACTGATGCTGATACCCAAACCGTGATTTGGGCGGTTTACCGCCAGGTGTTGGGCAATGAGCATGTGATGCAGTCCGATCGCCTCCTCAGTGCCGAGTCACTCCTGCAACAAGGCCACATCAGAGTCCAGGATTTTGTGCGGGCCTTGGCGCTGTCAGAGCTTTATAAACAAAAATTCTTCTACGGTGCCTCCCAAGTTCGCTTTATTGAACTCAACTTTAAGCACCTTTTGGGACGAGCCCCCTACGACCAATCTGAGATTTCTGAGCATGTTAACCGCTATGTTCAGCAGGGCTATGTCGCTGAAATCAACAGCTATATTGACTCGGCAGAATATCAAGCAAACTTTGGCGATCAGACGGTGCCTTACCATCGCGGCTTTGCCACTCAGCTCGGCCAAAAAACTGTTGGCTTTACCCGCATGTTTCAGCTTTATCGGGGGGCGGCTAGCAGCGATCGCGCCCAGGCCATTAGCAAACCCGCGTCTCTGACCGCCGAACTGGCGCGGAATGCAGCCAGCCCCGTCCGAACCCCTGCCTTTGGCAAAGAACTCTCGGGTGCGGCCAGTGGTGAACGGGGACAGCTCTATCGCGTCCGTGTTTCCCAAGCCGCCAGCGGTCGCACCCCCCAAATTCGCCGGGGTGTTCAAGAATACCTGATTGCCTATGAGCAGCTCTCTCCGCTTTTGCAGAGCCTGAACCAACGGGGTAGCCGCATCGTCGATATCACGTCGGTTTAAGGCCGCTCCATAGCAGTCTGAATCCCCAAATTCCCCACTCAATCTGATCATCAATTCAGGAGATATATCTGTGGCTATTACAACAGAGGCGGCTCGCCTCGGCACCCTCCCCTTTGCTGAGCAAAAACCGATAGAGCTACGGTCTGACTGGGATGCCAATGATGCCAAGGCCGTTATCAACGCGGTTTATCGTCAGGTCCTCGGCAATGACTATTTAATGCAGGCCGAGCGTCTGGTAGAGCTGGAGTCTTTGCTGACCACCGGTGCGTTGACGGTCAGAGACTTTGTGCGGGCGATCGCCAAGTCGAGTTTGTACAAGACTAAATTTCTGTATCCCAATTTCCAAACCCGCGTCATTGAGCTGAACTTCAAGCATTTGCTGGGTCGAGCCCCCTATAGCGAAGCGGAAGTGATTGAGCATCTTGATCGCTATCAAAACAAAGGATTTGATGCAGACATCGACTCGTACATCAACAGTACTGAGTACGAGACCCATTTTGGGGATAACATCGTTCCCTTCTACCGGGGATTTGACACCCAAACCGGTCAGACCATGGCCGGCTTTACCCGCATGTTTAGCCTCTATCGAGGCTATGCCAACAGCGATCGCGCCCAAATCAGTGGGACCCAATCTCGCCTTGCCGCCGAATTAGCCATGGGTGCCGTCTCCGCGATCGTCCCGCCCTCCGGTGCCGACAGCGGTGGTTGGGCCTATCAAGCCTCTAAAAAAGGCACCGTTACCAATCGTGTCTTTGGACGCCCTAGTGCAACCACCGAACGCGGTAGCCTCTACCGCATCGAGGTGGCTGGGCTCCGGTCCCCCGGTTACCCCAGCATCCGCCGCAGCAATAAAGTTTGGGTGGTGCCCTACGAGTCCCTTTCCCAAACCTTGCAGCGCATTAATAAGACCGGAGGCAAAGTCGCCAGTATCACCCGCGCCTAAGCCATAAGAAGCCAAACCAAAAAGGTTTTCAAAGGACGTGATATCCCTTTGAAAACCTTTTTAAGGCATTATTGTCACTGCCAAATTACGACAAGACTGTTAGCACTATACTGACCCAACAGGAAAGATCATGTCATGTTAGGACAATGGACCACAAGTCGGACCACCGGTGTAGACGATCGTATCTTTATCTATGAAGTCACAGGCTTAGCCACCAATGGGACAAATACAAATGACCTCAGCCCCATTCGCAATAGCCATAGCCAATTCATCCAAGTGCCCTTTAGCCGGATGGGCGAAGTGATGAAAAATATTGATCGATTAGGAGGCAACATTGTGGCGATACGCCCCCTCAAAGCCCCTGAATCCTAGCCGGACTGCCGTTACCTTGACCCAGAGAATCATCCACCCAAACTGCTGACCTAGCATGGATCTGTTTGGCTAAACCAAGGCGATAAACCCTGTTCATGCAGTTTGCCATAACCGTCCCACATACCGCGCTGACTGAGCGGAGTCATAGGCTAGATCTACGCGAAGCGTCTCTTTATAAGGAGAAAGCCAGATCTTCTACAAAGGTCCCCTAGCCCCGCTGGGGCAGCAAAGCCAACGACTCCGTTGCTCCCCGGAGAGCCGCTAAGGCGAACAGGGGACGCTTACGTCATGCTACTCAGAAAAAAGCTAAGATTAAAACTCTACCGCCCTTCAGAACCAGCAATGTTAGGTAAGCGCCCACACCGCATTTCTTTTCCTGGTGAGGTACGGCTGATGTCCTGACAGCAAGAGCTTCAGGTTTCTTTTTGGACCTCACGAGCTTCAAAAGCGCTGTACTTAAATATTTTTTGTACTAGACTCAACTACCGCTTTGTACCCAGAGGCACCGCGTAGTCATTAATTCGTGATTTGACTTTTTGTTCTCAAAATGCCGCCAAGCCTCCAAATCACCCCCGAAGATTGTTCTCCCCTCGGTCAGACGATTCTTGAATATCTGGATGCTAAGGCTATCAGCATGAATCGACTGGCCGATTTATCAGGCGTTGCTCAACCCCGCCTCCGAGGTGCTTGCTTTAAGGGCACCTGCCCCACCCCTGAAACCTTAAGAAAGTTGGCTCGGGTCATGGGCGTGCATCATTTAGAGCTTTACACCTTAGCCTACGAGGGGCGATTCGAGACCAGTTCTGAAGGTAACCCCTACACCCTAAACTTGCTCGTTCGAGAACTGTTTGAGACTGCTAGAGAGATGGCGTTAGCGGCCCCTCAATCAGCGCCTTCAAAGACTCAACTCTGCAAAGCGCTGATTGAACTCGGTTTTTTGCCCAACCAAGAATAAGATCGCGGCTTGACCAAATCAGGGATTGTAATCAAACCGGGTTCTAAAGCTACCATATTTGATCCAATACTGTTTCAGCTCATGCCCAGGGGTGAGTAGGCTGGCCTTAACCCGATATAAAATCACCTGCCGATGATTTCCCATCCAAACTTTGTCAACCGGATCAACTGAAATGACTGCCCCCCCCAAGGTTGATACACAGTTTGAAAAGCGTTCAATGGTGCCGTAGTCCACCGTTTCAAATACAAAGAAACTTCCTGAACAAATCAAATGGCGACTACGAATCCATCCTTGGATTTTTTTCTGAGCTGCTGGAGGTAACATTTTTGTCTGGGAGACATCCAGAGTCGAAAAAGAATTTTTAGGTTGCAATTGTAATTTCATGGGCAAAACTTTCCCGTTTTCAAATCGCAGCGATCCATGTTCTGACCCCCAAACCTGCTCATGGGTATCGACTGCTAGGCCCTTATCTAAACTGGCCCAT
>JAAUQE010000175.1 GCA_012032425.1 Leptolyngbya sp. RL_3_1
GGGGCGGCGGGGCGGATCACGGCGATCGCGATCGCGCCGCATCTACCGCCTCTTCAGATGCGGCCTCCGAGGACGCCGGTGCGGCGACGGTCACGACTGTCGCCGCATTATATCGGCACCTGCATTCAGCCGCTGGCGCAGTCGGGCGCGCAAAGCTTCAGCATTGCTGTTGTTAGTAGTAGATGACGTTACAGCGGGCGTTGCGGCGGCGGCGGCGGCGGGGCTGGGGGCCGCAGTCGGGGATGCAGAGACCGGTGCATTCCCTGTTAAGGGCTCAAATTCAGGCCGTGAAACGGTGAGATCCGGAGCGATCGCGATCTCAGGCAGAACGGCGATCGCCGGATTAGACTCTGATAGGGCGGGAGCAGCGGGGACAGCGGGGGTCGCGGGAGCAGCGACCGTCGTTGTCGGTTGAGCCCTGGGGGCAGCGGTTGCTGGAGGGTTGACGGTGGATGCCGCAGCTCGGGATGGGGTTACGGCGGTCGGGGTTGCAGTGATCTCGACAGCGGGCGCAGCCGCCAGATCAGTCGGCGTGGCGTTGGGCCAAGGACTGTAATCGAGGACGCTGTTGCGGCGATTATCGCGAATTTGATTGTTGCGCAGTTGGGGCAAAGCCTCAGCATGAAGCACCAGGCCCTCCCGATTATGGAAGATCTGATTGCCCACAATCAGGGGCGTTGCGGCAGGGGCGACGGCAATGCCGACGCCGGTATTCTCAAAAACGTTGTTCTGAATCTGGGCAGAGGAGGGGCCATTCACCACTAGACCGGCCTCCCCATTTTCAAAAAAGTAATTGCCCTGGATGACGGGACTGCCGTTACCCGCGATGTAAATGCCTGTAGCGCCATTGCCGACAAAGGCGTTTTGCACAATCACCGGGCTGCCGGCTTCGATCCAGACACCATGGCCCTGGGGGTGGGGGTTAGAGACGGTGACATTGGCAAGACCGGCTTGATCAGCCCCCAGCAGGGTGATGTGGCGCAGGCCCTGGCTGGGGGTCAGGTGGGTGCCTGAGCCTTGGATGATCACATTGGCAGTGTTGGGATTCGGGGTGCCTTGGAGGGTGATCCCGGAGCGGAGCTGGAGCGGAAAACGCTCCCCTGAGGCTGCGTTATAGAGCCCTGGCGACAACACAATGATGGTGTTGGGGGCAGCAATTTGCAGGGCATGGGTGATGGTTTTGAGGGGGCGCATTTGCCCCCCATCGCCATTGAGGTCATCCCCTGCGGTGGGATTGACATGGAGGAGGGTATAGCCGCTGGGGGTTTGGGCGATGGCCCTTAAGGGCCGGTCTTCGACCATCGCCCCGGTCGCCGTAACTGAGGCCGCTGGGGGCGGCGCGATCGCCGCCACAGCCGCCCCCAGCCATGCCGTGGTCCAGAGGCTGGTCGCGCAGCAGAGAGATGTCAGGATGTGGCGGCGTGCCATGGTTTTGCCCCCACAAAATGAAGGGTGATTCGTCGCTCAACTTAATAGCTTAGATACGATGACATCGATCCATGACTTTACGAAAGTTAACCCGCTGGAGCGTGGGCCTAGGCGCGGCCTTAGGTTAAGGAGCTAGGGATGGATCTAACGCATGATCAACGACCCAATCGATACGCCATGGCTCAGCCCACGCCTGAAATCCTGACCGCTGTGCAAGCCATTTTGCACGCCTATGAAGACGCCTACGGGTTCACCGATTCTCTACCAGAATTGCGGGCGATCGCCGGTTCCATCCTCAGCCTCCAGGCCCAGGCCAAAGCCCTAGTGATCCGAGGGTTGGAATGGGAGGACTGGATCGAGGAGATGGTCACCACCTTCCAGTGCCGGGATTGGACCAATTACGCGGTTTCTGAAGAGGAGCGGGCGATCGCCGCCCAAGTCAAAACCTGGCGCGCAGCCCTACGCCATAAGGTCGAAAATACCCTGGCCGCCTATGCCCAAAAAGTGGGCTTGCCAGATTTCCCCCCTGAGACCCTACGCCAAACCGTCCTCAGCATTTTGCCCATTGTCGAAGACGGCCAGGTCACTCGCGATGAAGTCGCTGCCGTGATTCACCATGTGCAGCAGCAGTTTGATCTGCCCACCGCCCTCAGCCAAATCATCGATCCGATCTGGGTCGAGCTGGCTGAGAAAACCATCCGTTGTTTGCAAAATGGCTCGCTAGAAGCCGCCCTACGCGATACCGTCAACGCCTATATCGAGGCGTATCAACCGACCCTGGTCGAGATGGGCACCAGCTTGGTCGAGCGGGCCATGGCTGTGGTGCTCGCCAACCAAGGCGAATTTGACCTGGATATCGCTTTGGACGCCGAAACCCAAGCCCTGATTGTGCGACAGGTCAGCTTTAAGCTGAAGCTGCGATCAGCGTCACCGCCCCCTTCCAAAACCGCCGCTGAAATTGTGGATGACCTCCAGGACGAAATCGATCGCTACCGCAACGCCAACGCCCCCATCAGTACCTCCCCGAGATAACCCCCACAGCCGGGGCTACCAGCGCTTCAGTTCTGGGTCCGGCCATGGGGATTGGCATTACTTTGAGTGAGCCTGTAACAGAAAGTGAACCTGTAACGGAGATTGAGCCTCCCCTCGATGCCAACGATTGATCTCAGTAAATGTTTAACCGCCATCAATGTTGAAAAACGTTACCCATAGAGGTGTACAGAGATTCGAGACTCCATTGGTATGCGATTCTGAATAAATTCCTACGGATGAAATCGCTTTAAAAACCATGGCAGGAACATCGCAACCCACGGCTATTGTCACCGGAGCCTCCTCTGGGGTAGGGCTTTATGGCGCTAAATCCCTGGCGGATAAAGGCTGGCATGTGATCATGGCCTGCCGCAATTTAGAGAAAGCCAAGCAGGCTGCCGAAACCGTTGGCATTAAGCCTGAGAACCGCACCGTTTTGCACCTAGACCTAGGCTCACTGCAAAGCGTTCGCCAGTTTGTACAGGCCTTTCGCGAAACCCAGCGATCGCTCCGCTCCCTGGTGTGCAACGCCGCAGTCTACCTACCCTTGGAGAAAGAGCCCCAGTACAGCGTTGATGGTTATGAAATCAGCGTGGCCACCAATCACCTGGGGCCACTTTTTACTCTGTGAGCTGCTGCTCGAAGATCTGAAGCAGTCCCCTGAAGCCGATAAGCGCCTAATTATTCTGGGGACCGTCACCGCCAACAGCAAGGAGCTAGGGGGTAAAATCCCGATTCCGGCACCGCCCGATCTAGGCGACATGCAGGGCTTAGCTCAGGGCTTTAAAGCCCCGATTTCCATGATCAACGGCAAAAAATTCAAGTCGGGTAAAGCCTACAAAGACAGCAAGCTCTGCAACATGCTGATCACGCGGGAGCTGCACCGCCGCTACCACGACACGGGCATTCTCTTTAATTCGCTCTATCCGGGCTGCGTGGCCGACACCCCCCTGTTCCGCAACCATTTCGCCCTGTTCCGCACCATTTTTCCCTGGTTCCAAAAGAACATTACCGGCGGCTATGTCTCGCAGGAATTGGCGGGGGAGCGGGTGGCCGCTGTGGTGGCGGATCCCGAATTCAAGCAGTCGGGGGTCCACTGGAGCTGGGGCAACCGCCAAAAGCAGGGTCGAGAAGCCTTTGTGCAAGAACTGTCCGCCGAGGGCAGCGACGATGCCAAAGCACAGCGCCTCTGGGAGCTTAGCGAAAATTTAGTCGGAGCAGTCTAGGGCAGTTCCAGTCAGTTCAGGAACGCAAACTCAATGCGGAATGGCCCACGCTGGGGGAAGCGCACCGCGCTCCACCCCCAGCCCTCTCCCCTTGCTTGTAGCTTGTTTCTCGCATTGGGGCTAGGGTTGGGGAGAGGGCACCGTTATCGCGTGATTAAGTCCTCACGCACCGCTGATGACATGTTGTGGTGCGTGAGGACAGACGCCACAACATGCCGTGCATCACAGCATCAAGAGTCATGTGCTGAGAACTGCTCAACTTCAGGGATAAGGGCAAGCTGCTCGGTGAGATATGCCTGAAAAGCATCGAGTCCGCCTTTGTTATCCCACGCTTGGTGAAAAGCCTCAAAAGACGTGAACTCGTAGGGAATCCCTTTTTGGATCGGAATATCGAACCCTAAGACATCTTCCCGATGGGGCAGTCGATGCCAATCCATATCGGGTTTCCACCAAACCAGTTTGACGTAGCGATGAAACCAACCACCTGTCTCATAAGGCTGGTTATCTAAGATTTCAACAATGTGGGTGATCTTGGCATATTGAGTAAGGGCCATCAGATCGCCCGCTTCCAGCTTTTCGGAACCTTCGTGTTTAAAACCCAATGGCACAATGGTCAATCCATTATGCTGAATCACCTGGGCGCTCTTCTGGGTGTGAGCAATTTCATCGGGAGAAAGCGCCCAGTCATACGGCCAATCTTTCGGGGGAGTCACGACTTTGACCCATTTAAGCCGAGATAAATTCATGCCACTCTCCTGCATTGGTAAATCAGTAGGGGAAACGTCTAAAAATCAACGCCTAGGTCAAGGGATAAAAGCGTCTCGATTTTTTAAAAGTTCATAGTTGATGGTGTCAGCCCCGCCCTTCTCCAGCTTGTACCAGTAGGTCGGGGTGATGGCTAACTGCCTACAGATCTCTAGCAGACTCATGCCAGATGCTTTTCGCGCCGTCAATAGCCGCTCTGGCAGACCTAAAACCTCAATCTCCTGAACTCTTCTAATCCTCATCCGCTTTCAACCACTGCTGCTCCCTAGACGAGACAATTCCTACACCAACTATAAACTAACAGTTTATAGTTGGTAGTGCGTAAATCCACTGAACAACCGACTGGCTTTCCAGGCGCTCAATCGTCATGGGGGAGTCCACATAGACCGTGGGCTCTTCAATGTCGAAGGCGATGCCGTAGAAGCAGGCCGCATTTTGGTGGCGCGCACCCCGATTTCAGCAACCCTGTGGCCCGGTCTTTTTTACAGGATGTAACCTAACCGGTGTTTCACAATTATTCGTAACAAAAAAATAGCGGCCCCCCATGGCGGGGACGTGGAGGGCACCCGAAACCATCGCTCTCTGGGCACAACTATTGCCCCAGCATGGGTGATCAGGTCGCTTATCGGTACTGCCGTGGCCGTTCTGGGCCAGCCTCCCGACCCCCGTCTTCCCCATCATCCCAAGCCCTGAAATCACCGCCTTTATTAAAGATTCAGCTTTTGTCTTTTGAATTGCTTTATATAAATTAAGGCATTAAAACTCTTTTGGATTGGGAAATAAAGCTTGAGAGCTATTTCTATGGCAAACTTAATCTGAGTCTCGTTCTGAAGGCTGGTAAATCGTTCTCAAGGCCCTGTTGGTTTTGTTGCCCCCTTTCCCTTCTGGGGGAGGCTGCCCATAATGCTAACCAAGCCGAAAACCGCTACTGCCTGAAAAGCAGTTGCATCTGACCCTAGATAACGCGGGCCATTGTGATAGAGCGACCAAGCCTCGTGCTGAGGCTAGATACTTCATCCCAATTGCCCTCATCTGCACTCGTTCGCCTTGGCGACTGCGACCCGTCTAGGGGCAGACCCCCGTTTAACCTGCAAGTCGGACCTTTTGTCTGAAATTATTCCGTCTGCAATCATCCCCTCAGGAGACCTCATACTGTGAAACTCTCTGTCTATGGCAAGGGTGGCATTGGTAAGTCCACCACCAGTTGCAATATCTCTGTCGCGTTGGCCAAACGGGGCAAGAAGGTGCTGCAAATCGGGTGCGACCCGAAACATGACAGTACGTTTACCTTGACCGGTTTCCTGATTCCCACGATTATCGACACCCTGCAAGAAAAAGACTTCCATTACGAAGACATCTGGCCCGAAGACGTGATCTATAAAGGCTATGCCGGGGTGGACTGTGTGGAAGCCGGTGGCCCCCCAGCGGGTGCGGGCTGCGGCGGCTATGTGGTGGGTGAAACCGTGAAGCTGCTCAAAGAGCTCAATGCCTTTGATGAGTACGACGTGATTTTGTTTGATGTGTTGGGTGATGTGGTCTGTGGCGGCTTTGCGGCCCCGCTGAATTACTCCGACTACTGCATGATCGTCACCGACAACGGGTTTGACGCCCTATTTGCCGCCAACCGCATCGCCGCCTCCGTGCGAGAAAAAGCCCGGACTCACCCCTTGCGTCTGGCGGGTTTGATTGGTAACCGCACCTCGAAGCGGGACCTGATCGATAAGTACATCGAGCATGTCCCTATCCCGGTGCTGGAAATCTTGCCCCTGATTGAAGACATTCGGGTTTCTCGGGTGAAGGGTAAGACCATCTTTGAGATGGCGGAAACCGATCCAATGTTGGAGTCGGTGTCTCAGTACTACCTCAATATTGCCGATCAGATTCTGGCTCAGCCGGAAGGGGTCATTCCTAGGGATGCCGCCGATCGCGAACTCTTCTCCCTGCTCTCAGACTTCTATCTGAATCCGCCAGAAGAGGCCCCCCAGCAGCCCAAAGATGAGCTGGATCTGATGATGGTGTAAGGCCATGGCACCAGCGACGATCAACGCATCGTCCCTGGTGCCCCAGCTCTGGCCCCTAGTCCATCCGCCCGAGTGGATTTCTTTTATCATGAGGCGTTCATACGCAACGGATTGAGATAAAGCGATGGCTTTCTTTGAGAACTTCACCTCGGTTATTCGCCAAAAATGGTTGGATTACGTGCAAGCTAACCGCCCCTGGCTGACCTTGCAGATGCGCCAGACCTCCACTCGGACCCCGGATGGCGGTAGCCGTCCGTCGTCATTTCTCGTTTTAGGGGTGGTGAATGCCCTAGAGCCCAAGCTGGGGAATCTGATGGTGCCTTTCTACCAACTCAATGCTGATGAAGATGCGTTGGTAGAAGTTTTGGGCCTCAACTTTGACCCGATGATGGCTTTAGACAACGGCTCGGTACCGCCCACCATTGATGCCCAAGAAAGTGACGGTACGCCGTTACTCCCCGATATGGCAGACCTCTGACTTTGTCGGCCCTATTTTGCCCAACTGCTCTACGTAAAGGACGCTAACCCATGACCTTGGCTCAAGCCCAACCCCAAAGCCTTGAGTTTGATTGTGAGACGGGTAATTACCATACGTTTTGCCCGATTAGCTGTGTGGCTTGGCTATACCAAAAAATTGAAGACAGCTTCTTTTTGGTGATTGGCACCAAGACCTGTGGCTACTTCTTGCAAAATGCCATGGGGGTAATGATTTTTGCCGAACCCCGCTACGCCATGGCTGAGCTGGAAGAGGCCGATATCTCCGCCCAGCTCAATGACTACGAAGAGCTGAAGCGGCTTTGTTTGCAGATTAAGCGCGATCGCAACCCCTCTGTAATCGTTTGGATCGGCACCTGCACCACCGAGATTATCAAAACCGACCTCGAAGGTCTGGCCCCCAAACTGGAAGATGAAATCGGCATTCCCATCGTTGTCGCCCGCGCCAATGGCCTCGACTATGCCTTCACCCAAGGGGAAGACACCGTCCTAGCGGCCATGGCCAACCGCTGCCCCACCAGCGCCGATGTCACCACCCCTGAAGAGAAAGAAGAGCGGGGCGGCATCCAAAAGTTTCTTGGCCTCGGTCGCAAAAAAGAAGACGCTGCCCCAGCCGACAGCAACGAGACCCAATACCACGACCATCCCAACCTGGTGCTGTTTGGTTCGGTGCCCGATCCCATCGTCACCCAGATGAACCTAGAGCTGAAAAAGCAGGGCATCAAGGTGGGCGGCTGGCTCCCCGCCAAGCGCTATACCGAACTCCCCGTGTTAGATGAGGGGGACTATGTGATCGGCATGAATCCGTTCTTGTCCCGTACCGCCACCACATTGATGCGTCGCCGTAAGTGCAAGCTGATCGGCGCACCGTTCCCCATTGGACCCGATGGTACTCGCGCCTGGATTGAGAAAATCTGCTCGGTCTTTAATATCGAGCCCAAAGGTCTAAAGGAGCGGGAAGCCAAGATCTGGGCCTCTCTGGAGGACTATATCGCCTTGATTCGCGGCAAGTCCGTGTATTTCATGGGCGACAACCTGCTGGAAATTTCCCTGGCCCGATTCTTGATCCGCTGCGGCATGACCGTGCCAGAAATCGGTATCCCCTATATGGATAAGCGTTACCAAGCGGCAGAACTGGCTTTGCTAGAGAAAACCTGCCATGACATGAACACCGCCCTGCCGAAGATTATTGAGAAGCCCGATAACTATAACCAGCTCCAGCGGATTAAAGCGACCCATCCTGATCTGGTGATCACCGGCATGGCCCATGCCAATCCCCTAGAGGCACGGGGGATCAACACCAAGTGGTCGGTTGAGTTTACCTTTGCCCAAATTCACGGCTTTGCCAACGCCCGCGACATTCTAGAGCTGGTCACCCGGCCCCTACGGCGCAACAACAGCCTCAAAGAGATGGGCTGGGACAAGCTGGTTAAGGAAGAAGCTAAGGTGTAGCGGCACCGCTGGCTCTAACCGAGAATCCCCCAATGCCCATTCATCTAGGTATCGGGGGATTCTTGGTCAGGATTATGTCAGG
>JAAUQE010000176.1 GCA_012032425.1 Leptolyngbya sp. RL_3_1
AGCGCGTGAAAGGTACTCCATTGAACTCCATTGCCATGATCCTGTCGCGCGTATTCCTCATAAGCGCTGCCGCAATGGCAATTGCAGCATGCGCGCCTGCCAGCCTGGGCAGCCCGCCGGCCAGCGAACGAACACGAAACTGTGTTGCCGGCGAAACCCTCGTTTGCCGGGATCGCTACCCGAGCCGGCTGGAAAAGGAAGGCGAGCAGGATGATCAGTTTTGCACTTGCGAACTGCTGGATCGCGGCCTGCGGTAATGGCATTCGGCCACGATTTTCAGATTGCAGCGCCATCCGGCTATTTGGAGCCACACATAAAAAAAGCCCGGTTCGCACCGGGCTTTTTTTATCTTGCTATGACGGGCGTCGCTTACATCATGCCGCCCATGCCACCCATGCCGCCCATGCCGCCCATGCCAGGGTCACCGGCGGGGGCAGGGGGTTCGGGCTTTTCGACCACAAGCACTTCGGTGGTCAGCACCATGCCCGCAATGGAGGCGGCATCTTGCAGAGCCGAGCGGACCACCTTGGCGGGGTCGATAATGCCACTGGCGATCAGGTCTTCGTAGTCTCCGGTGAGGGCGTTATAGCCCATGTTGAAGTCCATATGACGGACCTTCTCGACCACAACAGAGCCTTCTGCGCCGGCATTCTCAGCGATTTGCCGCAGGGGCGCTTCGAGGGCTTTGATGACGATATCGACGCCCACTTGCTCTTCGGGAACCGTGAGGGAGGCTTTCAACGCATCCAGTTTGCCGGAGAGGTGCAGCAAGGTGACGCCACCCCCAGGGACGATGCCTTCAGCGACGGCGGCTTTGGTGGCGCTGAGGGCGTCTTCGATGCGGAGTTTGCGGTCTTTGAGTTCGGTTTCGGTGGCGGCACCGACCTTAATGACGGCGACACCGCCCGCGAGTTTTGCCAACCGTTCAGAGAGCTTCTCTTTGTCGTAGTCAGAGTCGGTGCGCTCTAGCTCTTGGCGAATTTGGGCAATGCGTTTCTCGATCTCGGCTTTGTTGCCGTGCTCAGACACGATGGTGGTGGTGTCTTTGGTGAGGGTGATCTTGCTGGCAGCGCCCAGCATGTCGAGGGTGGCCATCTCTAGGGTGAGACCTACTTCCTCAGAAATGACCTGGCCGCCGGTTAAGACGGCAATATCCTGGAGCATAGCCTTGCGGCGATCGCCAAAGCTCGGGGCCTTAACAGCCGCTGTATTCAGCACGCCTCGGGCCTTGTTGACCACGAGGGTGGCCAGGGCTTCCCCTTCAATGTCTTCTGCCACAATTAGCAGCGGTGCCCCTTCCCGAGCGATGCGCTCTAGGACGGTCACCAAGTCTTGGATGGAGCTGATTTTTTTGTCAGTAATTAGGATGCGAGCGTTCTCTAGCTCGGTGACCATGCGCTCTTGGTCAGTGACGAAATAGGGAGAGAGATAGCCGCGATCGAACTGCATCCCTTCCACCACATCCAGCTCAGTGGTGAGAGATTTGGATTCTTCGACCGTGATCACCCCGTCCTTGCTGACCTTATCCATGGCCTGGGCAATCATTTGGCCCACTTCTTCGTCGCTACCCGCTGAGACCGTTGCCACTTGGGAAATGGCGTTGCCTTCGATTGGCTTGGCGATCGCCGCCACTTCCGTCACCAGCATCGCTACCGCTCTGTCGATGCCCCGCCGGAGGCTAACCGGGTTGCTGCCAGCGGCCACATTCTTAAGGCCCTCACGAATCATGGCTTGGGCCAGTACCGTTGCAGTGGTGGTACCGTCACCGGCTAAGTCCTTGGTTTTAGAGGCCACCTCCTGAATCAGCTTGGCCCCGGTGTTTTCATAGGGGTTGTCTAAATCGATCTCTTTGGCGATGGTGATGCCATCATTCACAATCTGGGGTGCGCCAAATTTTTTCTCAAGTACGACATTGCGTCCTCGGGGGCCGAGGGTGATTTTGACCGCGTCGGCCAGGGCATTGACGCCCTTCTCTAGCGCCCGCCGTGACGCCTCATCAAAAATGATTAGTTTCGCCATGTCCCGTCTCTATGGTTGGTGCAAACGACACGCTAGCACTCTCTATACTAGAGTGCTAACTTCGCTAGCATACCGCCCGATGATCGTCGGGATAAGTCGCAATAACCGACCCTCCTACAATGGAGCAATGTTGCGAAGGGTTGGTGATGGCGACGTTTTTGCGCCCTTTGAGTTATCGGTATCAATGGCTCTATGACAGTATTTCCCGCGCGGCAGCTTTGGCAGTGGGGGGAGAGCGCCGCTTTCGTCATCTGGCCCTCCAGGATTTGACCTTAACGGCAGAGACGCAAATTTTAGATTTGTGCTGCGGCAGCGGCCAAACCACCCAGTTTTGGTGGAGTCAGGCGCACAGGTGACGGGCTTAGACGCCTCTCCTCGCTCCCTACAGCGCGCCCAAACGAATGTGCCCCAAGCCACCTTTGTGGAAGGCTGGGCGGAGGAACTGCCTTTTGGCGATCGCCGCTTTGATCTGGTCCATACCAGTGCCGCCATGCATGAGATGCAGGCTGATCAGCGGCAACAAATCTTTGCCGAAGCGTTGCGGGTGTTGAAACCGGGGGGGATCTTTGCCCTAACTGACTTTCATCGCCCGACTAATCCGGTGTTTTGGCCAGGGTTGGCGCTGTTTCTGTGGCTGTTTGAAACCGAAACCGCTTGGCAACTGCTGCAAAGCGATTTGGCGTCAGCCTTAGCTGAGGTCGGGTTTGACCAGCCCCATCCCCATCTGTATGCGGGGGGAAGCCTACAGGTCATTCAAGCCTATAAACCATGATCTCCCCAGACCAGTAAGTCGTTAGGCGTAATTAAACTGAAGATCCTCATCCCCCTTTCTTGAATGCCGAAG
This sequence comes from Leptolyngbya sp. RL_3_1, assembly GCA_012032425.1. GTDB lineage: Bacteria > Cyanobacteriota > Cyanobacteriia > Phormidesmidales > Phormidesmidaceae > PCC-6406. The sequence continues at coordinate 2,864 of JAAUQE010000176.1, forward strand.
GCTATACTTCGCCCAGGTTGGGCGAGGGGGCTTGGCTTCCCTCGCCCATTTTGGGAGAGGGGCTGGGGGTGAGGGAGAAAGCTTGGCATCTTACATTTAATCCTACCTGGCTCCTTAGCTACCCCTTGCCCCCTAGCTTCCTAGCTCCCTAGCTCCCCTAGCGAAGCATTCAGATCCAGAGTGCTGTTTAGCCCGTCTTTTCCAGCCGGAGCTTCAAGCTGTGGGCTAAGAGTGGTGTGTTCACCCCCCGCAGAGTGACGGGGCGAACGGACTGTAAATGATTGCCATCCAAGTGATCGGCCACCTCTGACGACACCAAAATCTCGTCAGGATAAGCTGCTTCCTGGAGGCGAGAGGCAATATTGACGCAGGGGCCGATCGCCGTATAGTCGGCCCGGACCGAGCTCCCAAACATGCCGACCACCGCATCGCCTTGATGAATACCGCAGCGAAATTGGACCGGCTGCATCCCTTCCATTGTCCAGTGCTGATTCAGCTCAATCAGCTTCACATGCATGAGCTGCACCGCGTTTACAGCCTGCTGGGCTTGCTGCGCTGGGGAATGATCTTCCGGGGCACCAAAGAGCGCCATGACGCCGTCTCCCATAAACTTATCGACGGTGCCACCGCTCTCAAAGATGGCATCGGTCATGGCCTCCAGATATTCATTTAAAACCTGGGCAATGCGACGCGACCCCAATTGCTCAGATAGGGGGGTAAAGCTAACGATGTCGCTAAACAGTACCGTCACCAATCGCGGTTCGGGTTGTAAATCGAGTTGGAGCTGGCCATGGGCGGCTTTTTGCACCAGGGAATTGGGCAAAAAGCGCCGCAGCACCGACTCCGTGAGGTATTGATTAAGCTCCGCCACCCGCCGCTCATTCGCCTTGAGGGCGAGTAAGTTACGGACTTCAGCCAGCAGCTCGCGATCGTTAAAAGGTTTGCCTAAGTAAGCATCGGCCCCCTGCTCGACGCCAGAAATTCGAGTTTCGTCATCGACCTTGGCCGTTAGCAAAATAATCGGCGTGCTGTGGAAGCGCTCATCGGCGCGCAGCCGTTGAATCACATCAATGCCAGACAGTCCCGGCATCATCAGATCGGTCAAGATCAGATCCGGTACATAGCTCTCTACGAGTTCTAAGGCCAATTCACCACTCTGGGCCGTACGGACATGATAGCCCTGGTGCTGCAAAACGTGGGACACATAGTTGCGTAAGTCGGGGTTATCATCCACGACCAAGACCTTGGCCGCACCGGACCCTGGGGCAAAGGCAATTTCATTCAGGACCACTGGGGTCGAGATCATTTCCCCTTCATCGACATCGGCTAGCTCTACGACAGCCCGACTCTTTTCTAGGTTGACCGGTGCCTCAACCACCTGTTCTGAAGGGAGATGCCCCCGACCATAGGGGATCACAACTGAGAATTGCGTGCCCTGTCCATAGATGGAGCTGACCGTGACCTCGCCATGGTGAAGTTTGACCAGTTCCTTCACTAAGGCCAGTCCAAGACCGCTGCCTTCGTAACGCCGGTTCACGGAGCCATCGGCCTGCTGAAATCGTTCAAACAGTTGGGGGAGCTGATCGGCTCGGATGCCAATGCCCGTATCACTCACGGTCAGCACACAATGCTGGGCTTGGGTGGTGAGGGCAACGGTGATGGTGCCATTGGCTGGGGTAAATTTAACGGCGTTGGAGAGCAGGTTATAGAGGACCTTATCAAATTTTTCCAGGTCAAGGTAAAGGGTTGGACAGAGTTCCAACTGGGTTTCTAGACGGATCTGCTTGCGATCGCAATAGGGCGAAACGCCGTCACGATTTCGTTTACAAAGGTATCGGCTGCCACGGGCCGAAAGGTGGGCTGCATCCGCCCCACATCCAGCCGCTGTAGGTCGAGGAGCTGATTGACGAGGCGCAGCAGCCGTCGGGCATTCCGCAAGGCCACCGCAGACTGCTCCAGCGACAGCCCTTCTCCCCGATTCACGGCAGTCTCTAGAGGCCCCAAGGTCAGGGTCAGAGGGGTGCGAAACTCATGGGAGATATTTTGAAAAAACTCGGTTTTTTGACGATCTAAGGCCATGAGTTGGGCCGCTTGATCCCGCATGGTTTGATAGAGGCGCGACTGCTGGACGGCGATCGCGCTTGAGCCGCCACGGCCTGGGCCAGCTCGATCTCTTCTGACTGCCAGGAGCGGGGGTGTTGGGTCTGCCGCAGGGAAATGCTCCCCAGGATTTGGCCGTCCGCAATCAGCGGCACCACCAGCAGAGAGCGGGCTGGCAATCGCAGCGACTCCTGCACCGCCATCTCGGGGTGCTGGCTCAAATCATCCAGGGCAACGGGCTGTTGGGTGTCTAACACCTGCTGTAGCACAGGATTCGTGTGGATGGGGACCTGCGATCGCGGTAAGGGCACCGCCGCATCGACCGCGTCATCAATTTTTGGAGCCTCGACCCGAGGCGGCTCATACAGGCCGACACACTCGACATACTCGGCATTCGCCGTCCATAGGGATAGGGCACAGCCATCGACCTGCAAAGCTTGGCCTAACTCCTGGGTAATGGCAGCAAAAATCGCTTCGGGCTCCAAACTAGAGCGAATCGCTTGGGTCAGGGTATTGATCAGTTGCTCACGGCGCGCTAAGGCTTGGACCTGTTCATAGGTGCTGGTCTGGACCAAGGCTAAAGCCGCCTGATCTGACACCGTGACCAACAACTGCATGTCACTGCCTTCCCAAGGGTGCAACTGCCCGCATTGATGCAGCGCCAAAACCGCGATCGGCTCCTGGGCACCCACCAAGGGCACCAAAATACTCGACCGAATATCTAAGCCTTGCCAAAGCTGCTGTTGTTGGCTGGTGAGGTCACCAGCCGCCGCCGCATCCAGCACCGTCACTTCAGAGACCGCCCAAGCCAACTGATCCACATGGGTCGAGAAGGCGGCATCGGCATCCGCCATCGCGGGTGAACGGTACATAAACGTCTGTGGCCCCAACGCCCCCCCCACAGTCGGTTGCAACACACAGAGGCTGGCCTCCATCAGCGCCCCCACCGTCTCAACGATGGTTTGCATCATCTGCTCAGAACTGTGGGTACTGCGAATGGTGTTGGTAATCGCATTTAGCAGGCTTTCTTGACGCAAAACTCGCTGCAATTCTTCCGTACGGTCTTCAAAACCACATGGGTTTCTAAGGCCCGTCTGACCACCCTGCGGAGGTGATCATCTTCCCAAGGCTTCTGGACATATTTGAATACTTTGCCTTCGTTAATGGCATCGACGAGATCATCAACGTCGGTATACCCAGTCAATATGATCCGAATAATGTTGGGATACTTGGCGGCTGTCTGACTTAGGAACTCAGTACCGCTCATCCCCGGCATCCGCTGGTCTGAGACGATCACGGCCACATCGGGCTGGGTTGCTAGTAGCTCTAGGGCTTCGTAGCCATTCTCTGCTCGCAGGACTTTAAATTCCCGATAAAAAGTCCGATAGAGTAGGTCTAAATTATCGGGCTCATCATCAACAACCAAAAGTTTCGGTTTATTGACGGCTGGTTTAGGTTGTGAAATAGACAACTGCATGCACTCGATTGAGCCATCTAGAACCGGGAACAGAAGCACGGTGGTTAACTTAAGGATACCCCTGGCAACGATTGCAATCACGACTCCGTCAGTACTGCTCCTTTGAGGATAGAACTATGGCGTCAGGGGGCAGACCCATTCCCTTTACGCGATGAGAGTCCTAAAATCCGGGTGGGTTTTGAACGCCTCTGCCAAACTTGAGTCGGACATCAGGCTTCGGACATCAGGCTATGGAGCGTGAGGCAGTTGACCCCATATCAAACTGATTCTACCTATTCTCTTTGAGAGCTTTTGAACGCCAACACCTACCCTGCCGAGTTCGTCCTGCAACGAGTGGCGATCTCCATCAGCTTGCGGACATTTTAGCCAGTAGCTTTTATGGGGCTAAGGGATGGCAGAGCTGGATCTACCCGTTGCTCCGGATTGGTATTTATGAAGACTTGAAGCAGCGCTTCCGCACTGCACCCGCCCACTATGTTTGTTTGGCCAGCACACTAGCTTCAGCCCCCTCGACAGCCTCATCTGAAAACTGGCTGGTGGGTACAGTAGAATTAGCGCCCCCTCGCCATCCACCCTGGGTGCAAGCGCCCCGCCACCAGCTTTACCTATCTAATTTAGCGGTGCGAGGCACCCATCGCCGGACTGGCGTGGCCCGCCAGTTGCTGATGGCCTGTGAGCAAATGGCGGGCCAATGGGGGTTTTCCGAGCTGTGTCTCCATGTCATGGAGGATAACCAACCGGCCCGTCAACTCTATGGGCAAGCGGGCTATCAGCTAGAGCAAGCCGAAGTCACCCTCCTCACCCTATGCGGACAGCCTCGACGGTTGCGCTTGCGTAAGGTCTTATCAGGCTAAGGATGCGGACAAATGGCGGCTAATAAACCCTGGCCACATCCAACCCCGCAGCCCCTTCTACGGTAAAACTCAAGTTTTCAAATTGGATGTGGCTTGGAGGGCGCTTAGGGCATCTTCATCAAAGCTTTAATTTTTTCTCCAGAGAAATCCTGCTGCACTCCCACCCGTCTCGTAAAATGAGCGTGACAAAGGTCATTTATAAAACTTGGCATCATTTTTCTTTGACTCAGGGGGGCAATTAAACCATATTCAACTTAAAAACTTGAGTTTTTACCGTGGGGCGAACTACGGGTTTGGATGTGGCCAAGGTTTATTGATCAGGATTGAGTCAAATATCCACGGCGCTCACCGCCCAGCCCGTTGGGTGAGACCCATGTTCCTGGGGTCTCGGGACAGGTAGGTTATGGACGATCTGCCTAGACTCAACCCTAGGGGTATCGCCTATCAATCTGCGTAGACAGCAATCTGTTACTATGCTTGCGACCCATTCAAATAATGCGGCCTATTTTATCGGTGAAGCAAAATCCAGAGGTCGATGAGGTACTTGAAAAAATCAAAGGCGGGCAGCTTTTGATTGTCAACCCTCGCCGCCGCAATGGCATTGTGATTTATCGTAAGTTTCACGCCGTCTTTGCGGGTCCTGGGTCTGCAGTCGGGGGCGATTTTGATCGGCTTTGCACCAATATTCTACCCCTTGGCAAACTGTCGCTTTTAGAACCCAGTTCCCATGAGGATCAGCAAAAAGCCCTCCGAATTCGATTGCAATGGGTCCGATTAACGCAAAATTTTACGGATCGCCCGATCCCAGTTGATCGGGCTCAGATGATCCTGGAACAGTTTCAGATGTATTTTGATCAAAAGATTGTCAACAAAATTCCCGATGATGCCTTTGCCCAAATGGTAGGCGTTTTCCCGGAGACAATTCGCTTGGCTCGACAAAGTATGTAGGGTTTAGTTTGGTCTGATTTGATCCTCACTAAAAGTAACCGTCCCCTTCGACTCCGCTCAGGGGACGGTTACTTTTAATCAGAGGGAGCCGCTTTGGTTGATGCTAACCCCCTGGTTGACTGACAAAAACCTGGAAATCCTCATTCTGCCGTAGGTTGGGTTAGCGTTAGCGTAACCCAACGAAACCGTTGCTGGTGTTGGGTTTCACTTCGTTCCACCCAACCTACAGGAGAAACTTTTGTCAGTCAGTCAG
>JAAUQE010000177.1 GCA_012032425.1 Leptolyngbya sp. RL_3_1
CGCAGTCATCGGCAATCCCAGGACGGGGGCGGCCCAGGGCAACCGTCGTCGCTGGCAGGTGCGGTCTAATCCAGCGGACCCAGCCCGTCGCCCATCGCCGCGCCAAGATGCTGCCCCCAGGCGGCCTGTGGCCCGACCCCATAACTTTGCGGTGCGCGACGATGCCCCTCGTCCCCAAACCCAGCCCTACGAAGACTGGCAGGAGTGGGACCAGCGATCGCCCGCCAGTCAGTGGCAAGACTGGGACCGCGCCGCCCCATCCCCAGACCCATCTCGCATTCCTGAACGGCAACGGCGGGCGCAGGCCCAAGCGGAGGAAACGTTTGAAGACATTGCCACCGGCTGGGATCCGCGATCTACCCAAACCACCGACCGGCCCTCAGGGGTGAGCCCTGTGGATGACGCCTTAGACGAGATTGCCGAAGGCTGGGAAGACTGGGAAGATCCGGAAGCAGCTCGGCAAGACAATGCCCCAGAATCGCGCCCGATTTACGAAGTGCAGCGATCGCCAGAGTCGGTCTCTAAATCGGGCACCCACTACTCATACCGCTATCGCAGTGCCGATGATTTCAGCCGTCGGGCCAAGCCGCCAGCAGACGATGGGGCTGAGCCCGTTGAAGCGGCGACGACCATAGACGCTGAACCAGACCCTCGGCTCGATACCCCGGAGGTGGAAGAAGAGGGCGTGTATGATGCCGACTACCGGGTGATTATCCCGCCCTCTCGTCCCTTAGAGGATGATCCTGAGCGGGATGATGATCACCCTTGAATGCCCTTTGATTGTCTCGGTGCAAAATCATGACCCCAGCGGCCCCCTCTCTGGATAGCGATCGCTTAAAAGGGACCAATCTCTATCTCGTTGGCATGATGGGGGCGGGCAAGTCTACCCTGGGCAAACAGGTGGCCCAGCAGTTGGGGTATCGCTTTTTTGACACCGACAGTTTGATTACTCAGGTGGCTGGCCAACCGATTCCAGAGATTTTTGCCCAGTCTGGCGAGGTCGCTTTTCGGGATCTAGAAACCCAGGTATTGACGCAACTGGCCCCTTACACTCGCTTGGTGGTGGCGACGGGGGGCGGTATCGTGCTTCGTCGCCAAAATTGGGGTCAGCTTCATCACGGGGTGGTGATTTGGTTGGATGTGCCTTTGGCAGAATTACAGCGGCGATTACAGGGGGATCAAACTCGACCCCTGTTACAGCGATCGGATTGGCCTGAGCATTTGGCTCAGCTCCTCCAGGAGCGTCAGAACCTTTATCGGGAGGCCGATATCCATCTCAAGATCAGTCCTGGGGAAGCGATCGCGGCGATCGCTCAGCGATTGTTGACGCAGTTGGGAGATCGTCTCCAAGCACCCCATGGCGAACATTGATCAGGTCCAAAACCCTCTGGGGGGACCGGGAATGCGGACGTAGTCGGCGTGAACCCAGCCCGTCGCCCCCGTAATCGGGGCTTCTACTTGGAGCCAAGTCGCACATTCAGAGCTGAATGCCTGGGCCATAACGTTCACGTAGTCTTCTGGCGCTTTGGTCAACAGCACGCCATATTCTGTGCCAGGTCCACTCCGAACATTGACTACGCTATCCACATTTTCAGCAAAGATGTAGGCCGGTTCCGGCTCATGATAGGCAAAAGCCTCGCCGACGGGAATGTCATCATCACCAATAAAACAAGTCTCTAGGGTCTGAGACCGGGCGATGGCTGGGGTGAGCGCAAACAGGATGACCGAGCAGGCGGCAGTGAGCAAGGGTCTAATTTTCATGGCGATCGCGCAATCTACATTCTCAATATTCCGCAGGCAAACACAGCTTTTCGGAAATCATGACTGCCAAGATTTTGCCCTCATTTCAACTCAACTCAACCCGTTCATGCACCAGTCCAGGGTTTCAGCCCCCGTAAGGGATTTCGGGGTTTGGTGCGGGTGCAGCCCAGACACCTGGTTATGCCTGGATTCTATCCCCGGTTTTGGCAAAGGTCACCTTAGCGCCCGCAATCGCCCCAGCGATCGCAGCCCCATCGCCCCAGCACCAGCCTAAAAGCATTGAATTTTCAAGGTTCCAAGCATGTGGCAAGCCTCCTAGGGATTTTGCCCCCGCTTAGCCTTGCCGATATTATGAGCAATTGTACTAACGCAATACATCCCTTCCAGACAAACATCCTGCCCCCGAAGGTACAGGCGCTGACCTCATCGGTTTTAGCCCCCATCGCAGTCGCGACAAGCCTGCAAGCCCCCTTGCTTCTGCGCTGTGCATCAGAGCGAGCCTTAGCCTCTTCAGCAAAGTGACCAGAGCTATTGGCCAGAGCTACATATGCACCCTGATACACTACGAAAACTGCTGCTGATCCCCCTGCCATGAACGATCTTGTTCCTGAGAACGGTGTCCGTGAAAGCGACGCCACCCGCGTCCAGATCCTGAGTGAGGCCCTACCCTACATCCAAAAATTTCGCGGTCGCACCGTCGTGGTCAAGTACGGCGGGGCCGCCATGAAAGATAGCTTGCTGAAAGCCAAAGTCGTGCGCGACATCGCCTTTATGGCCTCCGTCGGCATCCGCCCCGTCGTCGTCCATGGCGGTGGCCCCGAGATCAACACCTGGCTCGACAAACTAGGCATCGAACCCCAGTTTAAAAACGGGATTACGCGTCACCAACGCCGCCACCATGGATGTGGTAGAAATGGTGCTGGTGGGTCGGGTCAATAAAGAGCTGGTCGCCCTGCTGAACCAAGCTGGGGGCGCAGCGGTGGGACTCTGCGGCAAAGACGGTAGCCTGATCACCGCTCGTCCCCACGACAACGACGGGGTGGGGTTTGTGGGTGACGTCACCAACGTCGAACCCGGCATTGTCAAAGCCTTGGTGGCGGCGGGCTACATTCCGGTGATTTCGAGCGTGGCCGCCGATGAAACCGGGCAAGCCTACAACATCAACGCCGATACCGTTGCTGGGGAATTGGCCGCTGCCCTCAACGCCGAGAAATTGATCTTGCTCACCGACACCCCCGGCATTCTCCAAAGATCCCCAAGACCCCAGTACCCTCTTTGACAAACTGGATATCCAAACCGCCCGCCGCCTCATCGACCAGGGCATTGTGGGCGGCGGGATGATCCCCAAGGTGAATTGCTGCGTGCGATCGCTCGCCCAAGGGGTCGGAGCCGCCCATATTCTAGACGGGCGGGTTCCCCATGCCCTGCTGCTAGAAATTTTCACCGATCTGGGCATTGGCTCCATGCTGGTAGCCTCGAAGTTTTGACGCTAGTTAGGGCTTGCTGAAAAAGTATAGATCCCATGTCTACCAAAGGCTTCAGCCCTTTTTGGGCTTGAAAAATGCAAGAAAAACGGTAAAAGGGATTCGCCAACAGCTCAACTACCTGGCTCGCAACCTGGGGCACATCGATGGCTTGATAGCGGCTGGTGCCAGTTTGACAGCACGAAGTCGGCGGCAGTATCGCTTGCTGCTGGTCATCAGCGAACTGTATCGGCAGCAGCAAGCGATGTATGACAGCAAGCGCCATCGCATTGATGACCGCATTGTCAGCCTGACTCAACCCCATGTGCGACCGATTGTGCGGGGTAAAGCGGGGGTGCCGGTCGAGTTTGGGGCCAAGCTCTCGGTGAGTTGTATCAACGGTTGTGTTTTTCTCGATGAACTCAGTTGGGACAACTTTAATGAATCGGGCCATTTAAAAGGGCAAGTGGAAGCGCTTCGCAATCGCTTTGGTCATTATCCTGAATCCGTTCATGCCGACCAGATTTACCGCACGCGGGACAACCGCCGTTGGTGTACGGCCCACGGTATCCGCTTGAGTGGACCGCCCTTGGGCAGGCCCAAGGTGGACCCGACGGTGCAGGCTGAGCTCAAGCAGCAAGCCAGGGCGGATAAAACGGTCCGGGTGGAGATTGAAGGAAAGTTTGGACAGGCCAAGCAACGGTTCTCGCTGGCACGGGTGATGGCGAAGTTGGCGCAAACGGCTCAGTGTGCCATTGCAACTACGTTTCTGGTGCTCAACCTGGAGCGCTGGCTCCGCCAGCTTTTGAGGCTGATTTTTGGCCTTTTTGGGGTCTGCATTGATGTCCCAAATCGGCTCTATGGGCGCTCTCAGCAAGGGGGTGATGCTTTACAACCGATGGTGACTGGGGCAGTTATCTGCCATGCAGCATAGCGAGAACTACCACATTTACGATTCCCTGGGCAGCATGACTTTTTCAGCAAGCCCTGAGTAGTAGGGCACCAACCATAAACGGACCCCCAATGGTTTGGGTCGTTTATGGTTCTGAGATATGTAACGACGTTTAACTCAAGAATGAGCAAAACGGGGTTTAGTGGACGTTAGCGCCCCGATACTTGAGCCCCTGGATGCGCCCCTGGGTTTGGGGTTGCTTGGGAACTCGACGGGTCACAACAGCACCCCGATAACGGCCAATGACTTCTTCAGTCATTTCGACATTAGCGGAGGTGGGTTCGTAATCAGCACCGCGATAACGTAAGCTCATGGTTCTCGCCTCAAAATAACGATTTACTTTTGAAGAGGCGCGTTCCTTCGGGAATCTCCCTACTTCCGTCCTATCGGCAAAGACTGCTTATTAGGATGAACGATCTGCTTTCTGTATCTAAATTTACAGTTTCCCATGCGGATCGTCAACCCCTTTGGGGAGAATTTTGCAAAATTCAGTGGTTTTACGGACTGAGGCGGGTATGGTGCCCCAATGGTTTCAGAAAGGTTGGCCCTAGATGCATGGTTGGATTCCCCCGAAACGATTTTTTCCTTACCTGGCTTGGCCTGCGGTCGAGGCCATGGCTGACAAGGCCAATGTGGTGATCCTTCAGCCCATGGGGGCGATTGAGCAACATGGCCCCCATTTGCCACTGGTGGTGGATGCGGCGATCGCCCAAGCGGTCTTGGGTAAGGCCCTAGAACATCTAGATGCGGATATTCCGGCCTATGGGCTGCCTACTCTGTATTACGGCAAATCGAACGAGCATTGGCATTTCCCTGGCACCATCACCCTCTCGGCCCAGACCCTCCGCCAGGTGTTAATGGAATCGGCAGAGAGCCTCTATCGGGCTGGGTTCCGCAAGTTGGTGTGGATGAATGCCCATGGCGGCCAGCCCCAGGTGCTGGACATGGCGGCTCGGGATCTGCACCAGCAATATCCCGACCTGATGGTGTTTCCGCTGTTTGTCTGGCAAGTGCCCAACCCAGCCGCCGCACTCTTGACCCCCAAAGAACTGGAGTTGGGCATCCATGCTGGGGATGCGGAAACCAGTCTGATGCTGTCACTTTTGCCGGAGCAGGTGCAGATGGATCGAGCGGTGTGTGAATATCCCCAGGACTTGCCGACGGACAGCCTGCTGAGCATGGAAGGGGCGCTGCCCTTTGCCTGGGTGACCCGTGACTTAACCCGCAGCGGCGTGCTGGGCGATGCCACTGTGGCCAGTCGTGAAAAGGGCGATCGCCTCTGGGCCGGTTTGGCAGCGGGCTGGCAGCGGGTGATTACCGATATCTATCGGTTTCAACAGCCCCAGGCATGGCGATCTTCAGACTCATGAATTGAGGGCGATCTCCCGCTTGTCCCTAAGCGGGCGATCTCGCACCGTTTCACTAGGGCGCAACGCCTTGCGCCCCTACATCAGAAACTTTTGTGCTTGGTGTGTTTTTAAATTGCAGATCCCTTAGGGCGCTACCGATTGCGCCGGTTCTAGCAGCGGCGAATACATCATCAGGGCATTGTTCTCGGTGACGAACTCCTCCCTGACCAGGGCCTGGGTTTCCCGACTCAGCACCCGCCGGAAAAGCTGATTGTGGCGCATATATTTCCCGGCCACTGGCCCAGTAATCAGATGCTCCCGCTCTAGCACCTCATAGTCATAGGGGCGCTCTACCGTTGAGCGAATCTCCCCACAGAGATGGGTTTCCGTTAACCACAGGCAGAACTGATAAGCATAGGGGGTGGGGTTCTCGATCTGTAAGTCAATGTAGTTGTAAGACACCGTTGCGCCGCTCCCAAAGGGCAGCGTCCGGCGCACATCCGGAAAAACATCGTAGCTGTGTCGCCACCGCTCCTGTACCGACAGGGGTGAATGCAGCACCATCCAGTAGAGCAGTTCGATAACTGGCAAAGCCCACCCCCATAACCGGGTTTGACCTGACCATTACTGAGGGTCATCCCCACCTGAAAACCCCGCTGCCGCGTGGGGTTTCCCACCAAATACCAAAATGAGAACACTTCGCCAGGGTTGATCACCACCTGGTTGATGCGCTCCAGGGCCAACCGGAGATTGGTCACCTTGTTATGCTGCAGCCACATTTCCACATCTTTGAGCTGGCGCATCAGTACCGATTGGTGGCTAGCGATCGCGATCGGCAATGGCTCTGAGGCTTGCTGGCAGGCAAAGGGGATGCCCGCAAACTGCCACTGCCACCGCCGCTTGAGGGTGTGCCAATGACGACCGGCCCACAGCCGCAGCGCGCTGCGGGGAATCGGATTAGGAACTGCGTAGGGATTCATGGCCTCACTCCCCCCGCAGTCGATCCAGCTCGCTTTGTAGATCGGCCAACTCTCGTCGCAGCCGCTCTACTTGGCTGGAGGCCGCTTCGCTATCTGCATCCACAGTACTATCCGTAGCGGAGCGGGCGTAGCTCCCAGCCCGAATGCGGCTGTACTCCTCAGAACTGGCCCATTCCTTTAAATACTGGAGGCGGTCTACCGGAAAGGGATGGCTCAGCATTGACCCCTGCCCACCGTTATAGAGCAAAAACTTATAGACCTCGCTGAGCCCGTCGTCATCTTGATTGCGAAAATCTTCCGCCTGTTGCTCAAAGGCTTCGAGGCTGACTTCGTGGGCAAAGCGGTGGCTGCCCCCAGCGAGCTGCATCATCGTGCGGCTGACCAACCCCACATCATCGGTGGCCAGTAAAGCGGCGCGATCGCAGGACAATTCCGCCTTTCGTCGCCACTCATAAAAGGCGTAGATCAAGCCGCTACTGATCACATTGCCAATCCCAAAGGTCAGCTCCCCAATCACCGAAGCCGCACCCATGGCCCAGATCGCCATTTGGGTGAGGGTGGTGTGACCACACTTGATGTGTCCCAACTCATGGGCCAAAACGGTGCGAATCTCCTCATCACTGAGCAAATCTAGCAACCCCGTATTAACGACGACGCAAGGATGATCTTCCCCAATGGAGTAAGCATTGACCATAGGGTTTTGGGTGACAAACAGCGTCGGCTGGGGCTGCACGTCTAAGGCTTGGACGCTGTCGCGAAATATCTGGTAAAGGGTGGCATATTGCTGCGGGCCGACCTGAATGGCATTGCCCATCAGGGAGACGTACTGGGGCCGCTCGTAAATAAACTCCACGAACTTGCGGGCCACCAGATCGAAACCAGGCACATTCCTCAGGGCGGCTTCCGCCTGTTGATCGAGGGGATGGCGGAAAGCATCGCGGCTCAGACCAGGATAGTTAGGCATGGGTTATGGGTTAATAGACAAGGCAAGTATCGGATGAGATAAGTTCAAATCCTTTTGCGGGAGCTAGGGGGCAGGGGAGCATAAGGGCTAGAAACCGGAATGGTCAAGTCAGTTGCTAGAGCACGAGTTGGTTTCTCGGGGTTAAACAAGCAATGAATAGCGCTCACAGCTTGAGCAGGCTAATGGCGAAACTTCCACATCACACTTGAGAGCAGATTGGTGATGATATGAGCCACAATCGGCACGAGCAAATTTCCGGTCATTAGGGCCATACTCCCCAAAGCTAACCCCACGATCGTGGCCCAAACCACATAGGGCCATTGCTGCAACCCACTCAGGTGCAAGACCCCAAAGCACAAACTCGAAAAGATCACCCCAGTCCAGTTCAGGCCAATTGCGGGCAGCATCACCCCCCGAAATAAATACTCTTCACTCAAACCGGGCAGTAACCCCATCCACAGCAAATCCACCCACATCAAGGGCTGCAAAACCAGTTCTAGATACAGATCGGCGCTCTGCTGATATTGGGGCCAGAGACGATACATCCCGGCACTTGCCAGGGTAATGCCACTACCCAGAGCAACCCCCTGTAGCATCACCAGACCACTCATATGGGTCGAGAGTAGCGACACCGAGTCAAATAGCAGCCAAAAGCGAGCAATCAGTAACAGCACCAAAGCGGTTACCCCCATCGCCACCAGCACCTGAATGCGGCTCAAAGGCTCCATTTTGGGATCGCTGGAATTGGAATTGCTCACACTTGACCTGGGTTTTGTCGCTACCGCATAACCTTACAGAATTTTGCCGGGTCTGCGCTGGGGATCGGGGCAATGTCCCCTATATAGCGCTGGCCACTTTGCTTAAGACACCTCGGATCGCCTTATTCTGTGGCGCATAAGCAAAGTGGCTCGCAGTCTTGTCTTAATCAGACTGGCGACTGCTATAGCGAGCTATTCTAGG
>JAAUQE010000178.1 GCA_012032425.1 Leptolyngbya sp. RL_3_1
GGCCCGAGTCGGCTCTTTTAAGTCCCCTGACATGCTCACCCCAGCCATAATCCCGGTCACTGCTGGGAAGAACACCGCCAGCACCGCCCAAAAGCTGACGGAACCCGGCATTTCGGTGGAGGTCAGGGTCGTGGGTTCCACCGGATGGCCAAAGGCCAGGGAAATCAGCGACAGAACAATCGCCGCCATGATGAAATATTGGGCACGAATGGCAATCTCTGCGGACTTGAGGGCCAGCAGCGTCACCAAAATCGTCGTGATCAGGGCCACCAGGGTTTGATTGAGCTGGGGAAAGACTGCCACCAAACTTTCCGCAAACCCCAGGGTATAGAGTGCTACCGATAGCGCCTGGGCAAAGTACAGGGGAATGCCCACCGCCCCGCCAGGTTCAATCCCCAAGGAACGGCTAATCATGTAATAGGCCCCGCCCCCCTTCACCACCTGATCGGTGGAAATAGCGGAAATGGACAGTCCAGTCAGAAAGGTGATGGTGGTGGATATGGTGACAATGGTCAGCGTGCCCCACAGGCCCACATGGCCGATAACCCAACCGAAGCGGAGGTACATGATCACCCCCAAAATCGTCAGGATGGATGGGGTAAATACCCCGCCAAAGGTATTTAGGCCAGTGGTCTTGGTCATTTCTTTCGACATTAATAAACCCTGAGCCCAACAACAGTGAATGTCCTGAAAACGTCCTGAAAGCGATCGCCCCAGCACCCCCCTGTTTCGAGGCTAAGCCGCCCAGCACCACGACGCTGGCTAATAATATCGGCAACTGAGCAATGGGTCCTGTGGCAATAGCAGCCCTGATGCTCCCAGCCCGTTTCGTGGTCCCAGATAAAACTGCTTTACAAGCGAACCCACCAGGGCTAGCTGGGTATGATCCGTAAAGTGAAACCTGAATCGGGGTTTAATCTAATACCTGCCAGCCTCACTGTAGGCATTTAACCTGTAGGCGTTTAATCTGGGCGACACCATGACCCAACTGAGGTTATCCATGGCTAGAAAAGGTCCTTGGTAACAGTACTGGAGTGAAAAGTAACCAAATTTAATATTAATATGGGCTAGGTTTTTGCCCAGCTTGGGGTCTGTGCCCCCCTCCCCAACCGACGCTCAATCGATGCCATGCATCGGCACGGTGACGTTTTCTGGGCATACCTGATATCCTGACCGCTAGTGCAATCCACCCGCTGTGATATTCCAGCCAACGTTATGGCCCCCGTCGTTTGATCGCTCCCACTGTCTGAGGTAACCGTCAGTTAAGTTCGTCACTCGGCCTTAGCCCGCCGTGACCCGCGCTCCTCAGTCTTTCGTGCTCTACTCCGTTACTGTTTACGTTTTGACCCATTGATGTTGACCGCCCTCGCCTGGTTGTCCTTAATGCCGATGGTGGCCACCGCCGCCCCCCTCCCGACCCAATCTCCTCCCGTGGAGACGGTCGCTGCGACAGAAACCGTGCAGTTGGCCCAGCAACAGGCAGCCATCGTTCGACAGCAAGAGATTCGGTCCTTACCCGGCAACTTGGATGCCGTTCCGGTATTCAACAGCAACAGCCCGGAATTGGTGCAAGAAGAAGGGATCTTACTCTCCACGTTTCCCCGCGACGGCATGGCAGCGGATGATGCCCATTTGGATTTCGCCTTTGAGGGCCGTTTTGATATCTTTGCGCACCATGTGGCGCGGGGGTTACATGCGGGCGATCGCCGGACCCTATTCATGGGCACCGTGGTCTATAACCCCACCGATGAGCCTGTGAATCTAGAGGTTTTACAAGGGGTTAGCTATCTTAGCCAAGAAGCCCCCTTTCGGGATCTGCCCGCCTATGTCGCTAACCCGGTTGGTCAGGTCTTTGCCGGACCGGGCAGCCGCACGGTCACCGATATCCTGCAAGGGCGACACCAAAACCAATGGCCCGAGGTGGTGTCGATTCCTCCCCGTCAGGCCTATTTGCTAATGAACGCGCCGATTCCCCTACGGCGTTTACCGATTGCCACCGATGCCACCCTGCCGCCCGGTTTACCCCTCCCAGGGGAAGCCATTCAAGCCATCCCTGTCGCCCTAGCCAGCTCCGAGACGCCCCTCACCTCAGCGGCGAATCAGCCCTTACCGAGTAATGGTCGCTCGGCCCTGCTTTATCTCAACAGTAGTGGCCGCGTCTATGTGGCGAACCTGGCCATGTATGCGCCGCGCAATAGCCAGGGCCAAGAGCGGGCACCCACCCTAAGAGAATGGCTTAACTTACTCACTACCGGGGGGCTGGCGGGTCCTCGCGATATTGCCCCAACCAACCCTGACACCTACAACTTTGGCCAGTTTTACTATGGCCGGGTGGCCGGGGTAGCCCAGGGATCACAATGGCGAGCTTTTGCCACCGATGGCCCTAGCAGCACTCGCCTGACCATTCCTGCCGTGGGGCAGGCATTTTCCTACGTGATCAGCACCGTCGATCGCAATACCCTGGGCACCGGTCAGATTCAAAGTGCGCCGATGTTGGCCCGCTACGACGACACCGCCTATCGTGCCCATGGTAACTATGGCATCCACTACGCCGTCGCCTTTCCCCTCTACAACCCGACTGATTCCTCCCAGACGGTAGTGCTCAAGCTGCAAACCCCGCTTCAAGATGAGAATTTAACTGCGGCGCTGCGGTTTCGTAATCCACCTGATGATCGGATCTTTTTCCGGGGAACGGTGCGAATTCGCTATCCCAATGGCTTGGGCTTGATGCAAAGCCGCTATATCCATGTGGTGCAGCGCCGGGGGCAGGAAGGGGAGCCGTTACTCCAGTTCCGCATTCCGGCTGGGGTACAACGCCTCGTGGAAGTGGAGTTGATTTACCCCCCCGATGCCACCCCCCCTCAGGTGCTGACCCTGACGACGTTGGGAGATCCGGATGTGATTGAGGCCAATGTCCGGCCCTGAAGCCCTCGCAGGGGTCCTCTCAATCAAGTCCTATGAACCTTAGGGTAGCCAAGTGGGCTTTAGACCTTGGTAGGGTAAAGGCTGGGGGACGGCCTGAGAGGGGGTGGCAGCAAAGCGATCTTCGGTGGTCGTAAACAGCGGCAGCAGCCAAATCGGCTGGGGGCTGGTAACGGTGTCAGAGAGGTTCATCGCGGTGAATAAGAGCGCCAAACCATCGGGGGCAACTGTCATAGTGGCCTGGGTTTGGGGTGGCAGAGTTAACAGTTCCACCCCTGCCTGAGTTTCTAAATTCACGGCGGTCAGAAACGGCTGCTCTTGATAGTCTTCAGTCATTAGGACCCGACTGGCAAGGGCATAGATAATCTGATCGGTAGGGTCGAACTGAGCGTCACTAATTCCCCCATCCACATTCAATAACTCCGTTTCTTCCCCCTGGTTATTCACCAACACCAAGGACTCCGTGAACCGCAGCTCCGGGTTATTTTGGTTGAAATCTACCATGGCCGCAGTGGTGCCATTGCTGGTGAGGTCAAAGACCCGGCCAAATTCGGGCAAAAAGTCGAGGCGCTCGGCCTCGCCGGTCGTGGCGGCGGCATCTAAAGGAATGATGGCGGTGCCCTGGCCCTGCAACATCAGTAGGGTTTCACTGTCTGGGGCAATCAGAAACTCGCCCCCCGGCTCTGTGCTGAGGCGCTGTAAATCCTGGCCTTCGGCTAAAACCCAGGTGCCAAAATCATTAGGGTTGACTTTGTTAACTTGCTGCACCACCAGGGTGCGACCATTAGGAGCCAAGTCAAAGGCCAGAATTTGGTAATCGCTGCCTGCCAAAATCGCGTTAACCGTGCCAGGAGGGTCCGTAACGGCCACAGGGGGCTGTTCAACCGCAATCGGGTCCTCTGGGGGCTGGGGGGCCAGTCCCGTAGACACTTGATATAGGATCGGGTCCAGGATGCCGGTGGATTGTTCCTGGGTGGGAATGGCGGAGAACAAGAGCCGATCGCCCAAGGGATAGGGCTCAAAGTCAAGCACCGTTAGGTTGGCAGGGGTGAGCAGGGTTTTGGCCCCCTGTTGAGACAGATTCACCAGCACCAAGCGGCCCTGCTCTTCCCCTTCGGTGCCGATGTAGGCAAAGGCGCGATCGCGACTAACAAAATTGCCAATGAACGGTTCAAAGTTGGTTGCACCTGGCTTGGCGAGGGCGATCGCGGGCCTCCGTCAAGGCCACCGTAAACCCCTCACCGTAGGGGGCAGGCGCGTCCAGGGTATAGACCAAGCGCCTGCCCGCCCAGCTGATTCGCCCCGGCAGCGGTGGGGTAATCACAAGATTGTCGTCGGCGCGGATGCTGTCCGGATCCATGGGGCGATTAAAGGTGAGCACAAAGGCCCCATTGTCGGCCCCAACGGTGCTGCCCTGCCAAGAAAAGGACTGTACCCGCACGGTGGAATGGTCGCCGAGCAGGACCAGCAGCAGGGCGATCGCCACCAGCACAGTTCCCAACCCCCAGGCCCATCGGTCTAAAGCCTCTCCCAGAATCGGTCGGGGGGCTTGGCGGAGATTAGAACTCATAGGGCTGATCCGGTTCGGGCACCGTTTCAATGGTTTCAGGGCGAATCACCAGGCGGCGCTGCCCTTCCACCTCATCTGTATCCATAGTGCCGGTCACCGCAATCCAGCTATCGGGTGCGTAGCTGCGGCTTTCTGCACTCACCTCCACCGGCAGCCCAATCGGGTAGGCATCGGCAGCGCAACAGGTCAGCACAAATCGGGCCACCATTAAATAGTCACCGGACCATTCTGGCGGCTGGATCACGAATCCCGTCACATTCACGGGGTCCCCTTGGTAGGCGTCGGGCTCGGGATAGACATTCAGCGTCCGGATCCATTCCGTCAGGGTGCGTTCTTCCGGCGGCGTGGCCCGACTAAAGCGCTGGGGCTGGGAACGGGTCAGGGCGACGGGCTCGGCAATGCCCTTGGCCAGGGCCGCATCACTGGCAAAAGGCCGGGGTACATAGATCAGCCCAAACACCGCCACCCCCACCAAAATCGCCAGACTCCACTGGCGGGGCAGCAAGGCAATGTGGGCGGTATCGGCTTGGCGACGGGTGCGGATCAGATCAACCCCGCGCCAACCCGCCAACCCCACCAGTATCCACCCGGCCCCAATCGCCAACCAGTGATAGTCCGGGTGGAGCAACACCGGCAATAGTCCCGTCCACCAGTAGCGCAACAGCATTAAGCCCCACAGAGCCAAGGCCAGGGTGTCGAGGGCAATGGGCCAGAGACTCAAGCGGGGCTGCGTTCGCGGTTGGGTTCGGGTCATGGCGGGCTCATTTACCAACTGGTGTAAAGATTGACGGCGAGGGTCATGACAAAGGTCAGCAGCGCTGCCAAGACAAACAAATAGGCTACCGCCGGTCCTTTAAAGGTGGTCAGCAGCAGCGAAATATTTTTTAGATCGATCATCGGGCCAAACACCAGGAAAGCCAGCAAAGAGCCACTGGTAAATACCGAGGCAAAGGAGAGGGCAAAAAAGGAATCCACCGTGGAGCAAATCGACACCACCCAGGCCAACAGCATCATTGCCAAAATCGAGGTAATTGGCCCTTGGCCCAAGGCCAAGATCCACTCGCGGGGGATGGCCACCTGCACCGTGGCGGCGATCGCGCTGCCCATCACCAGCACCGCCCCCAGCTCCCGAAATTCTTGCAGCACCATTTCGAGCACCGCTTGCAGCTTAGCGGCGGTCGGCTTGGGGAAAATCGCCGTAGCGCTCATCACCTCGGCAAAAGGGGCATCCAGCTTCAGCGCTTGCCCCTGCCCCTGCAACAAAAAGGTGCCGCCGCTGAGTAAATCACTACCCCGTAAATCGCTGCGGACGGCAGGCCCAGCGGCCTGAACGCTGGGGGCAGGCATGGCGCGGGCGATCGCCGGTTGCAAAAAAGGCCGCAGGTCTTTTTGAGTGCTAAACAACCAGCCCATAATCACCGCAATCAATACCGTCAGCCCCACCCGCCAAAACACCATGGCAGGCTGGTCGCGGAAGGCCACCCAGGTGGCCCAAAACACGATCGGGTTGACGGTGGGGGCCGCCAGCAAAAACCCGATCGCCATCGCCGAAGGCGCACCCTGCATTAGCAACCGCCGTGCCACCGGCACATTGCCACATTCACACACGGGGAATAAACAGCCAAACAGGCTCCCGGTGAGGGCGGCTAAAGCCGGGTGCTTCGGCAACCGCTTCACTAAGGCCCGCTCGTCGATTAGGACGGCCAAGCCGCTGGAGAAAGCGACCCCCAGCAGCAGAAAGGGGGTGGCCTCCACCAACAAACTCAAAAACAGCGTCAAGGCTTGATTGACTGGACCCATCGATTCCAACTGCCGCCAGGAGGTGCGCTATCCAAGATAGCGTTTTAGGGGCAAAACTTGGGGATCACATCTCCAAATCTTGTCCTCACGCCAGTCAGAAGCGTTGCTTAATTGACAATTGACGAGTCGGCATCCCCATAGGCGCGAATGGCGCGGCTGAGGGAGGTAAAGTCGAAGGCTTGAGTCCGGCCTTGCTGGGCGGCGATCGCAATCCCCCCTAGGGCCACCAATATCGAAACCAGCACCGGCATCGCAAAGCTCACCAGCAGGTCCCCGGCGAAGGGCAAGCCGTTCCAGGGGGAAAAGTCGGGCTTAGGAAAAAACAAGGCTCCAGATCCGATGCCCGTCAGGGTGCTGACTAGGGCGATGGTGCCGGTCAGCCGCCGAGAGTAAAGGCCAAATAACACCGGAAAGAGCGCCCCCGCACAGACCAAATCCGCTAGCAAAAACAGATAAAGCACGTTGTAGCCCTGAGCGGCAATGGCGATCGCCGGGATCGCCACCATCACCGACAGCAGCCGCGCATCCCGCAAAATCCCCTGGGCAGACCGCTGGGGAAAGAGCCGCAGCAGATCGGTGGTGACCACACTGGCAATGCCGTTCAGCAGGGTATCGAGGCTGGACATCACTAGGGCCAGCACCAGCACCAACACGCCGATGGTGACCCAGCCGGGTAGGGCTAATGCCTGTATTAAAGAGAAAAAGGCGCGATCGTCGTTGAAGCCAAAATGCATCCCCAAGATCCCCAGCAGTCCCGACAGGAACAGGATCGGCAGGATGATCAGAAAAGATCCCAGAAAGGCACGGCGCATCACCACCCCATCCCGGCAGGCATAGATCCGCTGCCAATTGGCCTGGTTAAACATCTCCGCTGCAATTACCGCGATCACCAGGGTGGCCCCAAATTTAATCCCCGGTCCATTGGCTAAGGACAGGAGTTGCGGAGCCGATTGCTGCACCGGCGAGATCGCCGCTGACCAGCCCCCCAAACCCACCACCGCCATCCCAAAGGCCATCAGCAGCAGCGGCACAATCACCGCAAACTGCACCGCATCGGTAAAGATGGTGGCCTCCAAACCGCCCACAGCGGTGTACAGCACCACGGCGGTCATCACCACCAAAGCCGTAACGATTAGGGCACTCCGGCCATGAGTTCGACCGCCTTGGCGATCGCCGTCAGCTCTGCCGTCAAATACACAAACATGTAGAACCCAATGATCCCGAAAGTGACCAGAGCCATGGCATTGCCGAAGCGATGCCAGACATATTCGTTCAAAGAGTGACCCTCAGGCATCAGGTGACGAATACGGGTGCCGATCACCGCAAAGATGGCGGCGGGGGTGGCCTGACCGATGCAGTAGCCGAGGATGCCCGCAATCCCGCTGGTGGCACCCACCTCAGGCGGACTGAACAAAATCCAAGCGCCCATGGCAGAGGCCACAATGGTCGCCAAGGCCATGGGGGTCCCGACCCGATTGCGGCTCACCATAAAGTCTTCGAGGCTAATGGCCTGACGACCGGCCCGCACCAGCCCCAACACTGTAAATACCGCTGCGGTCACCCCCGTGACCAGCAGCCCTACCGTCCCAATTGCCATTTATTTCTCTCTCAGTCCAATCAGTGATCCGATCGACTAAGGGAATGGATTAAGTCTCAGATGAGGTGGGCTTTTGCTGCGCCACCGCCCGTTGTGTCTGATCTATCGATCTCAATCAACGCTTCCCTCCGCTGGCATTAACCAGGTCAGGTTCCGAGGGTATAATCTCAGCCCGATTGATCGGACACCCCTAGCTTGGGAGTCATCGTATCACCATCGAACCTGGCAACGGGTCAAAGGCTTCCGGGTTTTAGCCCCCTGCCTCCGCAATACAGCATTTCCTAACCTGCTGAGGTACAACAAAAATCCACTGAGTTTTTTAAAAGCTCTAGATAAATAAAAATACAAACCTCTATTGACATTGATTTTTATGCAGAATTTCATCCGGAAGAAGACAGGTGCGACCAAGCAAGGAACTCTTGTTTTTCATAGGTTGTGGCTTGTTTAGCCTCAGAATAGCAAGCATCAGATCAAGGTTCTCCTTCTCAACCAACAAACAGGTTGTTTATGTATGACTGTCTCAATAGTAATCAAATTAG
>JAAUQE010000179.1 GCA_012032425.1 Leptolyngbya sp. RL_3_1
AAGCTGAGGGGCTCGCAGCCTCGTCCTGATCGCACTGGCCACTGCTATACAAGATTTTGGTGAAGCCCCTATGAGCGGACAATCTGTGTCCTCACAATGGTTGAAATTTCTGGCCTGGCCCGGTTTAGCCTGCACCACCGCTGGCTTAGTAGCGGGCAGCTTATCGGGCTGGCAATGGCTACCGCTGCTCCTATTCTTATTGGGCATTATGTTGCTGCTGTTGGGGTTTAGCTTTAGCGGCGGGCGGTTTTGGCAGCAGCGCTCCACCCAGGCGGGCACCAATGCCACCGTGGCGGTCTTGGCGGTGATCGTGATCTTGGCGCTGGTGAACTTTCTGGCGGTGGGATCCTCCCTGCGGCTGGACCTGACCGAAAACCAGATTTTCACCCTGGCTCCGGCCACGAAAACTATTACCGAAGCCCTCACCACCCCCGTGAAGGTGGTGGTGTTTGATGTGGCCCAGAATGCCCAGGATGTGCAGCTTCTGAAAAGCTACAGCCGTCAAACGGCCAACTTCAGCTACGAGTATATCGACCCCTATGCCAACCCCCAGCAGGCTCAAAGCTTTGGGGTGACCACACCGGGCATGGTGTTTTTAGAGGTGGGCGAAGAGCGCCGCTTCTTGCAATCGGTGGGCACCCCCGATCCCCAAGGACTGGGGGCACCAGAGCGGCTCTCGGAGCGGCGTTTAACCAATGCCCTCGATCAAATCGTCAATGATCGCACCCTGACGGTGTATTTCACCCAGGGCCATGAGGAACTCACCATTGATGGCAGTGCGGCGGGCTATGCCACCGCCGCCGCCAACCTCACCGATAAAAGCTATACGGTTGCACCGCTGAATCTGGCAGAAGCGCAGGGCATCCCTGCCGACGCCGACGTGGTGGTGGTGGCAGGTCCAGCCCAGGACTTTTTTCCAGGGGAAGTCGAAGCCCTGGAGGACTATCTCGATCAAGGGGGCGGCGTGCTGCTGCTGCTGGATCCTCGCACCGATGGCGGGTTAACGCCCTTGCTGAATGAGCTGGGGGGTGGTGCTAGACGATCGCCTCGTCCTCGACACCTCGGGCACCGGCCAGTTTGTTGGCCTCGGCCCAGCCGCCCCCTTGGTTTCTGACTATGGCGACCACCCAATTACCCAGGAGTTTGGCCAGGGTCAGTCATTTTTCCCTTTAGTGCGACCCGTCGAAACGGAAGAACTGAACGACATCATCGCGACGCCGCTGCTGTTTACTAATGCCCAGAGCCGCGCCGAGGCGATTTCTGATCAGGGAGACTTGGCCTTTGACCCCGAGGCTCCGCCGGACGGCCCCTATGTGTTAGGGGTGGCCCTGAGCCGGCCTGCGGTTGAAGCGGTCACGACCGATGACACTTCAGGGGATGCTGCCGCTGAAGACGATGCTGCCTCCACGCCGACTGAGAACGCTCAGGCAGAAGAGGAAGCGACTGAGCCTGATGCCTCAGAAACCGATGCAGGCGATGACGCCACGCCAGCAGAAGACGCTGAACCCGAGCAAGCGGAACTGGCATCTGCCGACAACAACGAGTCTCGACTGGTGGTGATTGGCAACTCTAGCTTCGCCAGCGATGGGCTATTCGATCAGCAACTGAATGGCGATGTATTTCTGAACGCCGTCAGTTGGCTGGGGCAGCAGGGGGATGACACGCTCTCGATTCAGCCTAAAACGGTGACCAATCGCCGTATTCTGATTACCCCCCAACAGCAAATTGGGTTGGGCATTTTCTCCCTGCTGGTGCTGCCCCTCACCGGGCTGGTGCTGGCCCTTTTGATGTGGTTACGGCGGCGGTAAAACCAATGGCTTTAAAGAAAAACACGATAGTGCTGGTGGCGATCGCCCTCGTGCTCGGGGGGACCGTGATCATCATGGAATCCCAGCAGGGGTCGAACCCAACTGCGACGGAAACCGAGGGAGAAGCGGGGCCAATCTTTGACTTTCTCGAAACCGATGTCACCGGCCTGCACATCGAGACCCAGACCCAGGAGGTCACCTTTGAGCGGGACGAGCTGGGGTTCTGGCAAATGACCGCGCCGGAATCAGCCCCGGCAGAAGAGGCGGCGATCGCCTTTCTACTCAGCCGCTTAAATACCGATGGTCGCCTCCGCACCATCACCGTCGAGGCGGCGGAGCAGGCGGACTTTGGCCTGGATGTGCCATTAGCCACGGTCGATATCACCCTGGCGGATGGCACCACCCATCTGTTTGTCTTGGGCGACCCCGACTTTAGCGGCAGCGCCTACTATGCTTTGGTGGATCCGGCCTCGATTCCGCTGCCTAAGGATGCCGGCGAGGTCGCAGCCTTGGTGGTGTCAGAGGATCTCCTCAATGCTGTCGAGCGCCCTTTGGAAGAGTGGCAAGTCGTGGAGCCTGATCCGGCTTCAACACCAACGGAAGCAGGTGCAGATGGAGAGGGTAATCCCCTTGACGACTTACCCATCCCAGATCTACTGCCCTCAGAGGACAGCTCTGGTACCCCTTAGGAGCGCGAAAACACGAAAACTTGAATTGGCCGATTAATAAAGCATTTCCTTACTCTGATTGCTTGGCTTACTCAAGCGTTTGAAGTGCAGCAAGATTGTTAGACATCCGACACTAACGGCAAACGGCGAATGCGAATACGGCTCGGCTCAACCGTAATCGCGGCTCCTTGCTCTAGGTCCTCGCCACATTCAGCAATTACTGTCAGCAAAAGATTGGTGAGTGCCTGCGCACGTAATCTTTCAATCCGAATGCGAATGACCGAAGGCGTGAGCGCGACATCAACTGCCAGCAGTGTATGAAAATCTGCGTCAAGCGTCGCAACGATACGCGCCTCGTTTCTGGCTCTCTGGATGATGTCTACATCCTCGGCTTCAGACATCCCGATCTCACCAACATGGATAGTATCGATACCTGCATCCCGTAATAATGCTGCCGCAGAGAGTGGCAATCCCTGGTCAAGCAACAGTTTCATCGCGATTAGGAAGCTCAATGATGCGATCGTCCAAATAGGAAGCGGCAAAAACTAGGGCTTGTTGGATATCTTCATCCTCTAGCTCTGGAAACTCTTGATGTAATTCTTCTCGATCAGGATAAGTTGCTAATAGCTCAATCACCCGACGAACCGTAAGGCGAAGATTACGAATGCAGGGTTGCCCACTCATCCGGTTTGGGTTGCTCGTAATACGATTTAGTCTCATTGGTCTCAAGGTGAGGCAGCTTGCGGAACTTGCCGTAGCATCGTCGTAGCAGCGCAACTTCTACTGATATGCGGCCAGTTTTGCCAGGAAGGCGGCATGTTCACGGGAGCCTGTACCGGCCTGCACAGTTGCCAACACCGACTGGAGATTTTTGTTGACCAAATCCTCACAGGCTAACCACAGTCCTGGAAAAACCTGGCTCTTGATCAAGCCAGCGTCATCCGCCGTCAGGCTGAGATAGTCACCTGCCGTCAGCCAGAACCAATCCAGCTTGTGATCCAGCACTTGCCAAACGATATATTCCTGAACGCCATTGCGACGATAGATCGTTTTCTTGGTGTGCAGATCAAGGGCTGCACTGCTAGCGGCAATTTCAACCACCAGTTCCGGTGCCCCTTCGATGTAGTCATCGTCGCTTAAACGGGATTGCTCCCCTGCGCTGGTCTCAAGCCTTAAGCAGGCATCGGGCTGGGGTTCATTATCGGCATCAAGCCGTACTGTCGCGTTGTCATTCAGGTCAGTGCCTGGGGTGGCGGCCCAGTAAGCGCCAAGCCAAGCCATGATTGCGGCATGGGGCTGACCATGGCTTTGAGAGCGGACCGGCGATGCCATGTAAACGACCCCTTCGACTAACTCAGCCTTAGTCTGCTTGGGCATGGCTTGGTAACGCCGCTCAAACTCGACGCGATGCAAGCGATCGCCATTTTCTAGCGGAGGAATCGTGAGTCCCTGGGGCAGGGTATTAACCATAGCGCTTTGAATATTAACCCTGGTTCTATAGTAATCAAGAGCATTCCTTTGCGTTATGACCCAGGCCACTGCAACCCTACTGATTTCTTGCCCAGACCAACGGGGGCTGGTGGCAAAGTTGGCCAACTTTATCTACGCCAACGGGGGCAACATTGTCCATGCCGATCAGCATCGGGATGAGGAGTCGGGACTGTTTTTATCCCGCCTAGAGTGGTATCTAGAGGGGTTTAACCTGCCCAAGGATTTGATTGGTCCTGCCTTTCAGGCGATCGCCCAGCCCCTGCAAGCCGATTGGCAACTGCATTTCTCAGACACGATGCCGCGCATTGCCATCTGGGTGAGCCGTCAGGATCACTGCCTGCTGGATCTGCTCTGGCGCTATCGGGCTAGAGAGTTCGCCGCTGAGATTCCGCTGATTATCAGTAATCATGCCCAGTTGCAACCGGTGGCGGCGCAGTTTGGGATTGACTATCACCACATCCCGATTACGGCTGCCACCAAGGCTGAGCAAGAAGCCCAGCAGCTTCAGCTCCTCAAGCATTACGACATTAATCTGGTGGTGCTGGCGAAATACATGCAGATTCTCAGCGCCGACTTTGTGCGTCAGTTTCCCAAAATCATCAATATCCACCATTCCTTTTTGCCCGCCTTTGTGGGGGCCAACCCCTATCACCGCGCCCATGAACGGGGGGTGAAAATCATCGGCGCAACCGCCCACTACGTCACCGACAACCTGGATGCGGGGCCAATTATCGAGCAGGATGTGGTGCGCATCAGCCACCGAGATGGGGTGCCGGACTTGATTCGCAAGGGCAAGGACCTAGAGCGGATGGTGCTGGCCCGCGCCGTGCGACTGCATTTGCAAAACCGCACCCTGGTCTACGGCAATCGCACCGTGGTGTTCGCCTGAAGCCAGGGCGCTTTTGCAGATCGGCAATGACCCTACTGCATCCCGCAGCGGGGATAGCCGGGGTTCGGCTCATGCCGCCAGTTGCCCCTTTACAATGGCGAGAGCAGATCTAAGCCGCATTGCCGTGACTGACAACCAACTTCTGGTTCTGGTGGATGGCCACTCCCTCGCCTTCCGGTCCTACTACGCCCATGCCCGAGGGGCGGAGGGGGGCTTGCGCACCTCCACCGGCATTCCCACCAGCGTCTGTTACGGCTTTATGAAAGCGCTGCTGGAGGTGCTGGAGTCGGAGCGGCCCCAGTATGTGGCGATCGCCTTCGACCTTGACCAGCCCACCTTCCGCCACGAAAAATCCGAAACCTACAAGGCCGGTCGCCCCGAAACTCCCCCGGATTTCATTGAGGATGTCGAGAACCTGAAAGATCTGCTGGGGGTGATGGGGCTAGAAACCGTCACCGCTCCCGGTTATGAAGCCGATGACGTGATTGGCACCCTGGCCACAAGGGGAAAAGCCGAGGGCTTTAACGTCAAGATTCTCAGTGGCGATCAGGACCTTTTCCAACTGATTGATCCCGAGGGGCAGATCTCAGTGCTGTACCTCAGCAGCGTCTTTGCCAAAGGGGCGGCGCGGGGGTCACGGGAGTTTAAAACCGATGAGGTAAAAGCCAAACTGGATGTGTTGCCCACCCAAGTGGTGGACTACAAAGCCCTCTGCGGAGACAGCTCCGACAATTTACCGGGGGTGAAAGGAATTGGGGCCAAAACTGCGGCCAAGCTCCTGAACGAGTACGGCACCCTGGATGCCATTTATGGGGCCATTGAGGCGATCAAGGGTGCCACTAAGAAAAAACTGGAGGCAGGCAAACCCGACGCGTACCATTCCCAAGAGATGGCCAAAATCATTACCGATGTGGCCCTCGGGGTCGATTTAGCCGCCTGCAAGCTAAATGGCATTGACCCCGAGCGCGTGACGCCGCCCCTCAAACATCTGGAACTCCAGCAATTGATTAACCGCCTGCCCAAGGTGCAGGCGGCATTGAGCGGTCAACCCTTAGAGACAACGGCAGTTGATGCGCCGGGGGATATCGCTGAAGATGTGGCCTTCTTTACCGCCGCAGAAACCGACGCGGCCCAGCAGTTACAAGGGGCGGCGATCACCCCCCAAGTGATCACCACCGAAGTCCAGCTCTACGAACTGCTCGACAGTCTCAGTCAGCACACTGACCCCACTCAACCGGTGGCCTGGGACACCGAAACCACTGGGTTGGAACCCCGCGACGCCAAGCTTGTGGGCATCGGCTGCTGCTGGGGTGAGGCCCCTGAGGCTTTGGCCTATATTCCCGTGGGCCATGTTGGGGCCGCCGCAGGGCCGCAACTGCCATTGGGTACCGTGCTGGAGGCGCTGCGACCCGTGCTGGAAAGTGCCGCCTATCCCAAAGCGTTGCAAAATGCCAAGTACGATCGCCTCGTGCTCCGAGCCCAAGGCATCAACCTGGCCGGTGTGGTGTTCGACACCATGCTAGCCAGCTATGTGCTCAACCCTGAGGGCAGCCACAACCTCAGCGACCTCTCCCTGCGGCATTTGCAGATCACGGCCCAGAGCTACAGCGACCTGGTGCCCAAGGGCAAGACCATTGCTGATCTGCCAATCCCGGCAGCAGCCCAATATTGCGGCACCGATGTCCACACCACCTATCGCCTGGTGGCCAAACTCCAGGCCCAGCTCGACCCATTGGAAACCTTAGGGACCCTGTTTAAAACCATTGAGCTACCCCTAGAGCCGGTGCTGGCGGAGATGGAGCACCAAGGGGTCCGCATTGATGCCCCTTATCTGGCCACGTTGTCTGAGCAACTGGCCACCGACCTCGATCGCATCGAAGCCCAAGCCTATGAGGATGCGGGCGAAACCTTTAACCTCAGCTCTCCGAAGCAGTTGAGTGAGCTGCTGTTCGATCGCTTGGGGCTAGATCAGCGTAAATCCCGCCGCAATAAGTCTGGGGGCTATTCCACCGATGCCTCCACCCTCGAAAAGCTCCAGGGGGACCATCCCGTGGTGGATCTGATTGTGGAGCACCGCACCCTGTCGAAGCTCAAATCCACCTATGTGGATGCCTTGCCCGCCCTGATCCGCCCCGACACCCAGCGGGTGCATACGGACTTTAACCAGGCGGTCACCGCCACCGGGCGGCTCTCCTCGTCCAATCCCAACCTGCAAAATATCCCCATCCGCACGGCCTTTAGCCGCAAGATCCGGGCGGCTTTTATCCCGGAACTGGGTTGGCAACTGGTGGCGGCAGACTATTCCCAAATTGAGCTGCGAATCTTGGCCCACCTCAGCGGGGAGCCGGTGCTGGTGGATGCCTACAACCAAGGGGACGATGTCCACGCCCTCACCGCTCGCTTGCTGCTGGACCGTGAAGACATTACGCCCGAGCAGCGCCGCCTCGGCAAGGTGATTAATTTCGGGGTGATCTACGGCATGGGTGCCCATCGGTTTGCCCGCGAGATGGGGGTCAGCCACGGCGAAGCGAAAACCTTTTTAGACCGCTACTACGATCGCTATCCCCTCGTCTTTGAGTACTTGCAGCAGATCCAGCGACGGGCGATCGCCCAGGGCTATGTCGAAACCCTCTGCGGGCGGCGACGCTACTTCCATTTCACCAGTGGCACCCTCAAAGCGTTGAAGGGCAGTGATCCCAATGAGATTGATCTCTCTAGCCTGAAACGCATCGGCGGCTACGATGCCGGTCTGCTGCGGGCCGCTGCCAATGCCCCCATCCAGGGCTCCAGCGCCGACATTATTAAAATTCGCCATGATCCGGCTGCATGAGTTGTTGACGGGCTATCAAGCCCGCCTCCTCTGCAAGTCCATGATGAACTGGTGTTTGAAGTCCCCCCTCAGGAGTGGGAGATCTTGCAACCCCAGATTAATCAGGTGATGGAATCGGCGGTGCAACTCAAGGTGCCCTTGGTGGTGGAAGCCCACGCCGGTCCCAACTGGATGGAAGCTAAATAGGAAACAGTATGGAATTGAGCCTGTGGGCCAGAACCAGCGGCACCTGGATCAACGTGGCCACGGTTTTGCTCGGCACCGGCCTGGGGCTCTGGCTCCGCCACCGCCTGCCCCAGCAAATGCGGCAAATCATCACCCAAGCGGTGGGGCTACTCACCCTCGTGATTGGCTTTGCCATGACTAACAGCTTCTCGGAGGTCGAGGCCGGTCCCATTGATGGCATCATCTTGGGGCTGGTCGCCCTGGTCACTGGCGGGCTGCTGGGGGAATGGATTCAGATCGAGAAGCGACTGATCACCATGGGCGACATGCTTAAGCAGCAATTCAAAGGGGAAGGTCGGTTTACTGAGGGTTTCGTAGCCGCCAGCCTGCTGTTTTGCATCGGGCCGATGACGGTGCTGGGTAGCCTCAACAACGGTCTGATCGGGGACAATACGCTGCTCACCCTGAAAGCAACCATGGATTGTTTTGCGGCGATCGCCCTCACCGGCACCTATGGCATCGGGGTGGGCTTTTCGGCCCTCACGGTCCTGTTGGTGCAG
>JAAUQE010000180.1 GCA_012032425.1 Leptolyngbya sp. RL_3_1
GGCTCAAGGCAAATGCCTCCTTGCCGCAGCTTTGATAGACCCGTTGCTGGGCCGTAAACCCAAACTGACCCTGGCTATGGCGCAGCCAGCGCTGATCAATTTTGATTCAGGGTTTCACAGGGGAGACGGGCGATCGCCCCCTCATCTAGCCAGCCTGTGCGATCGGTCGCCGCTAACATCAGCGCCAGGGTAACCTGATCCGCTGCTTGCCATTCCCCTTGGGCGAGGAGGTTATCTAGATCTTGATAGCGCCATTGCACCGCCTCGGTCTGCATGGGTTCACCCGCTTAGAGATGTTAGGAAAAGTGTTCAGTGTAATTATTTACCGATCAGCGGTCAGGCCTTAAACCCTGGCCACATCTAAGCCTGTCATTCGCCCGACGGTAAAAAACTCAAGCTTTCAAGCTGGATGTGGGTTAGCGGTCTAGGGGTGACGGTGGCGATAAGTCTGGCATACATTTCTCGACATGGGCAAATAGCGTCTCCACCAACCGTTCTGAGACCGTATAGGTGTCCTCTAGGGCATCGCAACCCCAGCGCCAACTGGGCAAATGTCCGGCGGGGGCTTGGGCATCAAACTGTAGATCGCGGTAGGCTTTGCGGCGGGTTAAGACGTTGACATTGGCGATGCCGATGCCCTGTTGCCAGCCCACCCCCTGCAAAAATTCATCGGCGCGGCGGTGAGCCTGACGGTAAATGTCGTACTGGGCGACAAACCCGAACCGGCCTTGGCTATAGCGGCTCCACAGGGCATCTAGGGTCTGGAGGTCGAGGCAAGGCAGTTGGATGATGGTTTCCCCGTCAATGGGGCTCAATTCTGGGCTCAATGCCGTCAAGATCAGCCGTTCGGTTTCTTGATCCGCCATTTCCCAATATCCCGACCATAGGAGTTGTCGTAGACGACTGTAGTCGGCCCCTTGGGCAGAAGCAATCGGGCCGTAGCGCTCGGCGGTGATCTCCTGTTCCATCGCTTGGATCGGGTCGGGGGGAAGCTCCCACAGTTGTCGGGCCATCTCTAAGCGGCCCCGGTCAAATTCGCTGGGGTAAAGGGTATGGGCGATCGCTCCGTAAACTCCTGACGGTAGCGCTCACGATAGTCGGGCAGCGGCATCAGCGGCGACATTTCTGCGGTCACCGGTAGGGCGGGGGCATCCTCCGGCTCCTCTGGCGGTGCTGGTTCTGGCAGTTGCGATTGCTCTAGGGCCTGGAGCTGGGTGGCCTCGATCTGGAGCCGGGTAATGTGCTCTTCGCTAATGGCGGTGACATCGGCGGGGGTCAGCCCTAAGCTTTGGTAGAGGGTCCGCAACTCCGCCCAGGTGGCCTCGCTGAGGGGATAACCCCGATCCAGCTCGGCGGTCAGCACCTCTCGGTATTTCCGCAGCTTGGCCTGACGATCCATATAGGGGCCGAGGGCGCGATTGGCCAGGTAGTCGGCTTCTTCCTGGGACAAATTGAGCCGATAGCGCAGCAGCTCTAAATTGGTTTTTTCGACAGGGGAATATTCGCCCCCCTGCAACGCATAGGCTTCGGCTCGGGCTTGAAAGATTTGACGGGCGGGCAGCAGGGTCTCGATGGCATTGGGCAGCACCAGCAGATCTTCGCCATTCCGGGTTTGGAGCTGTAGCCGCACCGCCCGCAGCAAAATCTGCAAACGGACTTCTAGGGGGGATTCCAGCAGACGATCGTAGAGCAGCCGCAAGCACACTCGAATGTGTTCGGGCTCGGCGATCGCCACCTGCAAGCCCAGGCATTCGGTGGTGTCGCCCTTCTCTCGCAGGTAAGTGAGGCGCGCCGCCGGAAACATCCCCAGGGTTTGGAGGCGATCGCCCAGTAGCCGCACTTCAGTATCGCGATCTGGGGCCGTCAAGTTGGCATCCACCCACTGCACCACGACCTTTGCAATGGCGTCTGTTGTCGTCAGCCCACCGGCGGCCCCCGGATATGTCTGAGTCATGGCCTTAACTCACCCTCAAATCCTGCTTTGCGACCTAAGGATACAACCAGACGCCCAGGGCGGTTCAGAAATTCTCGGTAATCGGAGCGGGATGGCCAATCGCGTAGCCCTGCACGTAATCGACGCCAATGCGGTTTAAGATCTGGCGCAGTTCAGGGGTCTCGACGGATTCGGCAATGGTGCGGAGCCCCATGACGTGACCGATATGGTTGATCGATTCAATGATCGCGCGGGTGGCGGGGTCGCTAGCGATATCCTTCACAAAGTTGCCGTCAATTTTTAAATAATCGACCGGCAGATTTTTGAGGTAACCAAAGGAGGACATGCCGCTGCCAAAGTCATCCAGGGCAAAATAACAGCCCAATTGTTTGAGTTCATGAATAAAGTACATCGCTTGCTCTAGGTTGGCGATCGCTGCGGTTTCGGTAATTTCAAAGCCGATCCGCTCAGGCGGAATCTGGTGCTGATGCAATTGCGCGATCAGAAACCCTAGAAACTGGGGATCGCCAATGCTGACTCCAGAGAGGTTAATAAAATGCAAGGGCTCGCTCCTGTGATCAGGCGTCTCGCCCTGACGCTGACGGGCGTTTTGAGCGCCTCAAAAAATGTACGCACCACCCAGCTATCAATCTCAGTCATCAGGTCATAGCGTTCGGCAGCCGGGATAAACAGCCCTGGGGCAATCAGGCTACCGTCGTCGTCAATCATCCGCAAGAGGACTTCATAATGCACCGGAGCCGCCTGATCAGCATGGGTCGTGCCGGCGATCGCTTGGCGGTAAAGGCAAAAGCGCTGCGCCTCTAGGGCTTGTTTAATGCGTACACTCCACCGCCGTTCACCCCGCTGTCGAACCAGATCAGCATCATCGGCCTGATAGATGTGAACACGATTACGGCCTCGGTTTTTAGCGGCATAGCAGGCGGCATCGGCGGCCCCTAAGATGTCAGCCAATGTCCGGACCTTTTCATCAACGACAGCTAAGCCAATACTGACGCCGATGCTAAAGTTTTTGTCCTGCCAGATAAATCGGAAGTTGTGAATGGCGGCCCGAATGTTCTCAGCTAGGGCCTTCGCATCGGGCACCCAGCATTGCCGGAGTAAAATACCAAACTCATCCCCCCCTAAGCGGGCCAGGGTATCGGCGGCTCGAATATGCCCTTTAATCAGGCGAGAGACTTGTCGTAACAGCTCATCCCCAGCGATGTGGCCACAGGCATCGTTGACCACCTTGAACTGATCTAAATCTAAATAGCAGAGTACATGGTGCTGGTGGCGGTAATGATTGTCCAAGAGAATTGTCAATTCCTGCTCAAACTGCCACCGATTGGGGAGATCGGTCAGGGCATCATGGCTAGCCTGCCATGAGAGCTGCTGCTGTAGCTCCCGAGATTGGGTGACATCGTGGAACACCATCACTGCACCAATCATCCGGCCTTCGCGATCGCGGATGGGGGCTGCCGAATCTTCGATGCTGTACTCGGTGCCATCGCGGGAAATCAACACCGTGTGGTTGGCCAAACCAGTCACGCAGCCCTCGCGGAGTGACTGTTCTACCGGATTTTCGGCGGGTTGGCGGGTAAGTTCATGGATGATCTGAAAGACCTCTGGCAAGGGCTTGCCCTGGGCTGTTGTTGCCGTCCAGCCGGTCAACTGCTCCGCCACCGGATTAAAGTACTCAACCCGACCGGTAGCATCAGTGGTGATGACGGCATCGGCAATGGAATGTAGCGTGATTTGGGCCAGCTCTTTTCGCGAAAGAGGGCCTGCTCCATCTGGCGGCGATCGGTGATGTCGATGCAAGAGCCGATGTAGCCCAAAAACTCACCATTGGGTAAGAAACGGGGCCGACCCATCGTCACCATCCAGCGATAGGTGCCATCAAACCGCCGCAGCCGGTAATCCATCTGAAACGGCTGGCGGGCCTCAAAGGCGGTCATGTAGATGTGGCGGCAATGGTCATCGTCATCGGGGTGAATTCCTGCGGCCCAGCCATTGCCCAACGCTTGTGCCGGGGTGAGTCCGGTAAAGTCGAGCCAGACTTGGTTGAAATAGGTGTAGCGCTGATCCGGACCCGCAATCCAAATCAGCACCGGGGCGGTGTCGGCCATCATCCGAAAGCGGGCTTCGCTTTCTTCTAATTCAGCGGTGCGGCTAGCCACCAACGCTTCTAGGTGGTGTTGGTATTGATGCAGATCCGCTGCCATTTGCACCTGTACGGTGACATCTTGGACTGTCCCGATCGACCGAATGGGCACATGGGCAGCGTTGTAAGTCGTTTCGCCGATCACACGGACAGATTTGATCCGACCATCGGCCATGAGGAGACGATAGGTAAGGTCATAGGGGCTGTGGTTCTGAATGGCCGTCCCGTAGGCTTGGTCAACCCAGGGGCGATCCTCCGGGTGGATAGGGTTTAGCAATGCTTCGTAAGTGCCCTCAAACTGCTCCGGCTCAAGCTCAAAGATGCGGTAGGTTTGATCGGAGCACCAGAATTGATCGGTGTCGAGATCGACCTCCCAACTGCCAATCTGGGCAATGCGCTGCGCCTTTTGTAACTGGGCTTCGCTGGCTTGGAGGGCGTTCTCGGCTTGGATGCGATCGGTAATATCGGTAATGGTGCCGATGTAGCCCGTGACTTCGCCATCGGCATCAAGCTCGGCGATCGCCTGACCAAATACCCAAGTCACTTGCCCTTGAGGGGTTTGGAAACGATATTCGAGCCGGAAGGGCTGCTGGGCTTGGGCAGCACGATACCATTCAGCGGCAACGGTCTGGCGATCCTCGGGATGCATGCCCTGAACCCAGCCGGTGCCCTGGGCTTGTTCAGGAGTCATCCCCGCCATTTGGCACCAGAGGCTGTTGACGTAGATGCAGTTCCCTTCAGCATCGGTCTGAAAAATCCCCACGGGGGCCGCTTGGGACAGGTTGGCGTAGCGCTGTTGACTCTGCTGTAAATCAGCCTCAGCTTGTTTGCGGGCACTGATATCCCGCCCCTCTGAGATCATCAGCTTCACCTGCCCCGCCTTATCCACCATTGGCCGCAGGGAAAAGTCAATGGTGGCGACGCGATCCACCCCCAGCACATCGACTTCGTACCGGACAAATTCGCCCTGAGCGGCCTGGGCGATCGCCGCCTGAAGTTGCGTTTGGGTCTCGGGCGAAAGGGTCCACCAGCGCGCCTCCCAAAAGGGACGGTTAATGATGTCTTGCCGACGAATTCCGCCAAAATCAAGGGCAGTCTGGTTGGCCTCAATCAGGGTGCCGTCCGGTTCCAGTACGCTAATAAATTGAAAGGCTTGATCGAAAATGGCTTGAAACCGCTGCTCCGTTGCGGTTACCTGACCTTCGAGTTGGGTGGTGCGATTTTGGAGCCATTGCAGGCGCTCATCCTGGAGCTGCGCGACCTGGCGTTGCAAAATGGCAATGGTATTCTGCATCTCTAAGGGATCGAGACTAGCCAGGATACTGGTTTGAGTGATAATGCCAACTAAAACACCCGCCTGATCCGTCACCACCAAACGCCTGACCTGCATCTGCTCCATGGTTTGGTGGGCCGTCCAGAGGGTATCTTGAGGCTGTAGGCAGACCAGCGGCGTACTCATGACCGCGTCCGCAGTGACGGTGCTTAAATCGAGCCCCAAAGCCTGAAATTGCACAATGTCTCGCTCAGTCACAATCCCCACAGGGACCGGATGGAATAGGGGGGGAGGACCCGACTGCTGAATCACCACACAACTGACCCGATGGTGGGCCATGAGATGGGCTAAATCTAGGGCAGTGGCGACGGGGGGCGCGCTCACCACCTGGGTGGTCATCACCTCCTCAATGCGCAGCAACCGAAACAGGTCACTCGATTGCAGGGTTTGGCGCAGACTGCTGGGGGTGACCACCCCAATCAGTTGCTGTTGATTTAAAACGGGCAGGTGGCGAATGCGGTGTTGGCGGAAAAGACTTAGGGCTCTCAAAGGCGTATCTAAGTCACTGGCCTGGAGGGTAATCAGTTGCTGCGTCATCACTTCAGCCACGGACGCCCCAGCAAAGCTGATGTCTTGGGCTGTCAGCCGCACCACATCCCTTTCGGTGATAATCCCGACCAGTGCGTCTCCCTCCGTGACCAAGACATAGCTGGAGCACTGTGAAGGCTGCTTGAGCGATCCTGGGGCTTGCCCCATCAGGGCGATGGCATCCAGCAGGGGGGTATCGGGCTTGACTTGGGGCGGATCAGGGTCGAAGGGCATCTCTACCCGTGAGACAGCGGTTTCTGGGGGTAGAGCAATGCTTTCCTCCCCTGATGATTGTGGTGAATGCGGCATCAAAAAAAGCTCGTACTGTTTTGATCAGGCGGCCCAGTGACTGGGCTGCCGCCTAATCAATAATTTTGGCCGTTCCTAATTCTATGGGACGGGTCTAGCGGGTTGGCTTAGCCACCTGCATGGGGTTTTGTCCCGCAGACTGCCGTTGGTGGAACGCTCATGATTGGATAAATATGATTTTAGGTTGCCCAACCCCAGCCCTATCGGCATCCCTACACCCCCTTTGGACCAATTGAGACCAAACCGGCCAAACGGCCAAACGGCCCAGCCAATAGCCAGCCCAACCCTTGTAGATAACGTTGTAGATAAAAAGTAGATAAAAAGCCGGCTTGACCCATGTGGGCAAACCGGCCAGCCAATTCAAAGAAACCGGCTGAAATCTTGACCGAGCGCTACCATAACCAGACCAGAACGTCGGTCAAATGCCCTGGCTGGCTTACGCCCGACTGACCTAAGCCCGATTAATGCCTTCGATTCAACGCCCCTGATTGCCGCTTCCATGATTAACACCCAGCGATACCGGACCTTGATGCTGAACCGACGGCGGCGGCAGCGACGGCTCCATCTTTCGCTATTGATGGCGGTGGGGCTGATTCTGATGGCGTTGCTGCTCGAAGCCTTTCAGGTGGCCGGGAGCTATTTGACCCAGTCACAACCGGCGATCGCCACCGCCCTGGGCCATGCCGAAACCACCCGCCAAACTGCCGCTGGCCTGAGCATTCTACAAACCGCCAATGGTCGGCCTCAGCTCTCGTTCTTGCCTGCTGCCGAAGAAGTGTGGGAATGCCAAGTGGTGGTGGTGGGGGCTCTTTGGGGGGCGTGGCCGCCGCGTCCCACGCCATGGCCACCGGGGCCAAAACCTGCCTGATCGAAGCCACCCCTTGGCTCGGGGGGCAAATTAGCTCCCAGGGGGTTTCGGCCTTGGATGAATCCCGTAACCTGCGCGGCACGGGCAAAAACTCCGCCAGTTGGCAGAACTTCAAGGCGCTGTTGGCCCAGCAGTCAGTTTCCCTACCGGCATTGACCGGCATGATGTCGCCGCAATTGGCTGAACAGCTCAGCAATTGCTGGGTCGGTGACCTCTGCTTTCCCCCGGAGGTGGGGGCACGGGCCGCAGCGCAGCAGTTGGCCAATGCAGCCGTGACGGCCCCCGGTAGCCGTTGGGCCACGGCCACCGCCTTTAAAGGGGCCACCTTCGACCCACCGGGGCGCAATATCACCTCCATTTATGCGGTCAGGCGTCACCCCAAAGACCCCAACTATCGGCCCCAGGGGCGGCTGTCAGAAGAGCTATTTTCCTGGTATGCCTGGTCCGACGATGCCACCTTTGAGAAAACGCCGATTCGCCTGCAAGCCCCCCCCAATCAGCGGTTGATCGTGATCGATGCCACCGACACGGGGGAACTGGTGGGCTGGGCTCAGGTGCCCCATCGCCTGGGTTCCGATGCCCAATCGACCCTGGGAGAAGTGAATGCCCCCCGTCGCGCTAATCCAGCCTGCACCCAAGCGTTTACGTTCCCCTTTGTGATGGCAATTTGGGATGACCAGGGGGCCAGCGCCCAGATGCTAAGCCGCCTGGAAACCGGGATCTCTCGGGAAGAACATCGCCGCAGCTTTGGCCTGGAAGGGTTCAACATGTTCCATGGCCGCAGCTTGTTTAACTATCGCCGCATGGTCAGTGAGTCGGTCGAGGCCCCCATTGACAGCCCTTCTGCCTATGGGGAAATGACCCTGGTGAATTGGAACCTGGGCAACGACTGGAACATCATTGACGATCCTTTAATCCTCACGGATGAGCAGATCACCGCCTCAGGGCAGCGACAGAACTGGATGGGCGGCCTCTCGGTGGCGGCCCTGCGGAATGGGGAGCAGCGATCGCTGGTGTTTGCAGAATGGCTGATGGCAACCCAGTCCCAACCCCAGTTCCCGTTAGCCCTGTTAACGGGCAGCGAAGCCCTCATGGGCACCACATCAGGCCTGAGCATGGCCCCCTACATTCGTGAAGGTCGCCGCATCATTGGCCGCCCCACCTATGGCCAAGAGGAATTCATGATTCGAGAACAGGACCTCCGCAATGATCTCGCCGGTGGTCGGGACTTTAGCGCCACGACCATCGGCCTC
>JAAUQE010000181.1 GCA_012032425.1 Leptolyngbya sp. RL_3_1
TTTTTCATCGGGAGGACACCGTGGGCGCTTCAGGTTGGTTAGTGATCACGCCCGTCCAGGACAGTCTCGCTCAGGGGCTGCAAATGGCGAAGCGGGAAGTTTTCACCTCGGGGCAGTTCCAGGACAGCTTTGGGATTGTGGCAAACCCAGAACGGGCGATCGCGGAACTGTACGCCATTGACCTTCCCCCAGATTTACCCGCTGCTGACCGGGAGGATATCTTGCGTTCAATTCAGGAAGAGCAAGAGCCTCGGCGTGCGGCTATTAACCGTTACATGACGGCAACGGATATCGATCAACGGATTGAGGCGCTACGGATGGCCACTGGTTTTGAGGGCACCCATTCGGTGATCGATATTCCGACTGTAGAGCAGCTTTCACCCGTGCCTGAAATCGAGTTGATGGCTCGATTTGACTGTGCCATGCCGGATCTAGAAGCGGCTCGCTGTCACGGGCCTGAGCTGGGAAGTTTGGTGCAATCGCGAGGTTCAGCAGTCTGGTTTGAAGTTCAGAATGACTGCGAGGCTCGGTTTTGGGTGATTGTGGGGGTATCGGGAGATTAGGGATAGGCAATCGATCTGTAACGATCTCCTTATCCACCGCTGACGGGGGGAATTAACACCACCTCATCCCCATCCTGGAGGGGGGTTTCAGGGGCGACAAATTGCAGGTTGACGCCGAAGCGGGTCAGATCGCGCCACTGCTCTAGGGTGGGGTGCTCGCTGATCAGGCGATCGCGCACCGCCGACACCGGCGTCTGTGCCGGTAGGGTCAGGGTCAGGTCGGGCTGACCATAGGCTTCTTGGTACGCGGCAAACAGTTTGACCGTAATCGTGACGGTAGCCATGGGGTTGAGAAGAGCCTAAACAGGCTATGTCTAAGGAGCCTTAAGTCTAAGGGGCCTAGGGAGCAGAACCGAAGCGCGACATTTAACCCGCTTCCAGATCAGCCCAGGGAAACAGCAGGTGGGCCGCCCCAGCGACCTGAAGGCGAGGGCTCACCTCAGGTAATAGTGGTAAGGGCAAAATGGTTTGTTGGGGAAATCGCTGGGCCAGAGCCGTGGCAGCGGCCCGATCGGTGTCCGCCCCATAGCGATTATGGACGATGAACCGTTGGGCCACCCCCCGCTCTGCTAGGGTGGCGGTGAGCCGCTGGGCTTCGGCCAAGACCGCCGACTGATTTTGCACGACGCCAATGAACTCCGTATGGCTGGTATCGGTCAGGCGCTTTTGCGCCACCATCACCCGCTTACGCAACTGGCGCAGGCGACCGATTAGCTCCACGCGACCCACCACATCTTGATATTTGATCCAGAGTTTAAAGATCCAGCTTAGCCATTCCCCCAGGGCCACCGGCATTTCTAGAAACTGCAACAGATGCCCGGTGGGGGCGGTATCTAGCACAATCAGAGTCTCGCTATCTTGCTCCAGCAAATCCATCACGGTGATCAGCGACAGCATTTCATCAATGCCCGGTAGGGCCTGGGTGACGATTTGCCGCCACCCTTCGGGGCCATAGACCACTTGCAAGGTGCCATCGCTGCTGTCCCCGGCCATCATTTCGGCCAGCTCCCACAGATAGTCTTCGCGGAAGCGATCTAGCACTTGGGCGGCACTGACTTCTTGAGCGCGGAGATTGTCTCTTAAGGCGTTCGGGGTATGGCCCAGGGGGGTTTCAAATACGTCCCCCAAGGAATGGGCGGGGTCGATCGACACTACCCGAATCTGGGCGTCAGGATGGTGCTGGGCCAGCGCAGTGGCGATCGCCGCTGAAACGGTCGTCTTACCCACGCCCCCTTTACCGCCGACAATGACCAAGCGTCGCCCCTCGCTGACAAAGTCAGGGCAGCCGGGAGGCAACGGCTGGGGCCAAACCACCGGTTCAGTTGGGGCGGCGGCGGGAGCCAGATCCTTCTCTGCCACCGGGGTGAGATGTTCAATTAACCGCAGCAGGGCGGCGGTCCCGACGGGCTCCGTTGTCCATTGGGGCAAGGTTAAGACCGGGCGATCGGGCAATAAGCGGGTAAAGGCGGTGAGCTGAGTGATTTGGGCAGGGCTATGGGTGAGGCGATTGACCACAAGACCGCCGCAGGGGATCTGGAGCTGCTGCAATGCGTCTAGAAAGCGCTCGGTTTCCCGGACGCTCAGGGGTTCGGCCAGGGCCACGATCCAGCAGGCGGTGCGCTGGCCTGAAGCCGGTTCTGAGGCCGGTTCTGAGGGGCCGTGACCCTGTAACTGGGCGCGGCCAGCGGCCAGATCCGCGCCCATAGTGGCCAAAAACTGATCGGCCTGATCGGGGGTGTAGCGCCCTGAGAGGGTTTTGATCAGGTACTGATGCTTATCTTGAAAGGACTGTAGGGCCACCAGAAAGGTATCCAGAAAGTCCATCAGCCCCAGTAAATTGAGGGTATGACCGCTGGGAGCCATATCGACGATGACGCGATCGGCTTCCCCATCCCGTAGAATTCGCTGAATCTCCAGGAGTCCCATCAGTTCATTCAGACCGGGCCAATTCATATCCCACACGGGGGATAAATCGCCGTCATCCACAAAGCTGCCCCGCTCCACCAGGGTTTCTAAAACGTTGCCATAACGGGCCTTAAAGCTTTGCAGCAGGTGCTCAGCATCCAAAGCCCGGACGTGGAGATTGCCGTATTCAGGGTGGGGACGAACCGCGTCGTCTACCTCCAGTTGCAAGACATCTCCCAAGGAATGGGCGGGATCGGTAGACAGCAGCAGCACCGTTTCCCCTGGGTGCTGGCGGGCTTGTGCCAGGGCACACCCACAGGCAAAGGTGGTCTTGCCGACCCCCCCCTTACCGCTAATTAGGGCTAACTGTGGCAACTGTATCGGCACCATGATGATATTTATCTTCCTATCGGGTTCAGAGAAATCGCAGTCCCAGAGGCTTACCCTCCCATTAGCAGTCCCTAATCTGAGGGCGATCGGTACATCGTCACAAGAATGTCACAATCTTTCCCTATAAAGAATTAGCCAGTCACAAATGCTGTCAGGCTTAGGGTTATAGCAGTCGTCAGCCCGGTTACAGCGTTTTTGAGGCTTGTGAGAGACAACCCCGAAATCCTCGATGCGAGGATTTCGACTATCCCTCACTCAGCAAGGGACGACCTCAGGTTGTTATTAATGTGACCCTCATTAGGAGGTTGAGGTCATGTAATCACCGAAAAGCCTTGGGTCAGCCCCAGATAAACTCGTTTTTTAATACATTGAGTTCTCCGTGTTTCCTGGAGGTGACTTACTTTTCTGATTTCCTTGCTTCCAATCGCAATGATAGAAAAGCCCTTTATAAACAATTGTCAACTAAACTGAAATGCCCTCCACTGCAAGCTCTGAAGTCCAGGCAAAATTGGGTCATAGCATTGCCTGACAAGGCTTTCAAGCTTTCATTCAGTGATTCAGATCACAGCTTTGAGGTGCACCGCTTACAGTTTGCCTTGATAAAAGCTAGGCAACCAAAAAGTATTTAGGGGTTATATGAAGCTCATTTAAAGGGAGTTTGTAAATCTCGTGAAAGGCAGGCAAAATCCAACATTTCTGAATGGGATCCTGGTTCTATAGGGTTAACCACTCAGGACAGTCGAGATCTACAGCGATCAATGAACGACATCGTTCCTTCAGTTCCCTGAGGATGGCTTCCTCTCTCTCAAAGGTAGGCACCCAGAATGACTCGTTCTTCCCAGCAGGCCCAAGTTAATAACCACAACCCAGAGCTTGGGGTTTACGAATGTGAGGTCAAACTCAAATTTCGGTTGATTGAAGAAAATCTCAGCGCCTGCGATCGCGAAGCGCTGTTACGCACCCTTGTCGATGCCTATGCCTATGGCAGCGACGAGTACCTAGAATCCCTGGACAGCAAAGTCGAGATCCATGCCCTGGGCGAAACCGAGGCGTCCCCTCAGATGCGCCGTCAACTGATGCGGCTACGGAACGCTTCCAGCACCCGCTAATTGGCTTGGTGGCGCTGTTCTGCCATACAGCGCCACCAGGTACCGATACCCGTAGAGGCGGGTATCGTCTTTATGGAAATTTCCTTACTTGTTCGGCTGCGGGGTCATGCGCAAATAAGGCTTGATTTCCGTTACCCCTTTGGGAAACTTCTCCCGAGCGGCTTCTGTAGGAATCGCCGGAGACACCACCACATCTTCGCCATCCTGCCAGTTGACTGGGGTGGCCACGCTGTAGTTATCCGTGAGCTGCAAGGAATCAAGCACCCGCAGAATTTCTTGGAAATTGCGACCGGTGCTGGGGGGATAGGTAATGGTCAATCGCAGCTTCCGATTGGGATCAATCACGAAGACCGTGCGAACCGTCACCTTCGCATTGGCATTGGGATGGATCATGCCGTACAGGTTAGCGACGCTTTGATCCTGGTCGGCAATAATCGGATAGTTGACGGTTGTATTCTGGGTCTCGTTGATGTCGCCAATCCACCCTTGGTGAGATTCGGGGCCATCTACACTCAGGGCGATGACTTTAGCATTGCGGGCGGCAAAATCACCCTTGAGTTTGGCGACTTCCCCCAGTTCGGTGGTGCAAACGGGGGTGTAATCCGCTGGGTAGAGAAAAGAACACGACCCAGTTATCACCGGCCCAGTCGTAAAAGTTGATTTCCCCTTCACTGGATTGCTGAGTAAAGTTGGGAACGGTATCACCCAATTGCAATGTCATTTTGGCTCGAACTCCTGATGTGAGTGGATGGCGTCGCTCTAATCTGCGTCAGGGCCACGTCCGATCGCCCCCTAGGGTGAGGGTGGCCCAGACGACATTAGTAACGAACATAACAATCTTGCCACTAACCGCAGTATCCCGGTCGGGATTAAGAGGATTCTTTTTAGCTTTATGCCTTGCCGTTAGGGACGAACGGCGGCCCATGGCCCAGAAGAGGACAAGGTTTACAAGCTGGCCTTTAGGGCGATCGCTACAATAGAGCCACCGCGCCCCCAATCCTCATGATTGCTGTCCCCAACTATATCGATCCTGAAGAATATCTCGCCCTC
This sequence comes from Leptolyngbya sp. RL_3_1, assembly GCA_012032425.1. Taxonomy (GTDB): domain Bacteria; phylum Cyanobacteriota; class Cyanobacteriia; order Phormidesmidales; family Phormidesmidaceae; genus PCC-6406. The sequence goes on from JAAUQE010000181.1 coordinate 5,018, forward strand.
GAACGGCAAAGCCCAATTCGCCACGAATATCGGTATGGGCTGGTTTACGCCATGGCCGGGGGCACCGATAACCACGATCGCATTGCCCTAAATCTGCTCAGTTTGATCAATCGGCATTTAGGCGACTCAGCGTGCCGGTTTCATTCAGGGAATGTCAAAGTGAATTACGACAATGCGTTTTATTACTATCCCGACGCTTTTGTGACCTGCGACCCGCGAGATCGTGGCGATCGCTATCTCAAGCGTTACCCCAAGCTGATTGCCGAGGTGCTTTCCCCCAGTACCCAAGCTTTTGATCGGGGAGAAAAATTTGATGACTATCGAAGACTCGATACGTTAGAAGAATATGTCTTGATTTCCCAAGAGAGTCAGACCCTCGAATGCCGCCGCCGCAACGCTGCGGGTATCTGGGAAATCGTTGTTTATGGGTCCGGAGATCGGGTCTGCCTGACCAGCATTGGCCTAGAATTCGAGATTGCTGAGCTGTATCGTGGCCTGGATGGTTAAGGCGCTAATCTACGCGCCAGCCATCGTCACCATGTTGAAAGCAAGTTGACCTTATCGTCCTAAAATCCTCTAGGGTGAAATTGCCTGGAGCGCTTTTCCATGGTCAGGCGGCGGTGCGATGGCAGAGGCTATTATCCCAACCCTTGAAGTAATTTTGGTCCCGGCGGGGGCTGAGCATCGAGCCGTGCAGCGGGCGATGAGATCGATACCGCACTCGCCCCAAATCGTACCGATTCCGGCGGGACCCCAGGCGCTACAGCAGTTTTTGGCGGGTTGGGCTGGCCCTGCGCTGTCGGCCACGGGGGGGATTTTACTCCTGGGTTTGGGCGGCAGCCTCTCTCCTCAGTTGGGGGTGGGCGATCGCGTCCTCCTCACCACCCTCTGGGACGACGGTCAAACCGACACCGCATACCCCACGCACGGCCCACTGACCCAATGGATTGCCCAGCAATTGCCTCAGGCGACGGTGGCGGATGGGGTGAGCTGCGATCGCGTCGTTACCACCATCGCTGAGAAACGGGCACTGGGCGATCGCTACGGGCCGCTGTGGTGGAGATGGAAGGGGTGACCCTGCTGCGAGCCTTGCCTGATTGCCCCATTGCCATCCTGCGCGTGATCAGCGACGACTGCCACCACGAGCTGCCTGATATTTCGGCAGCGATCGCTGCCGATGGCTCCCTGCGCGTCGCGACGTTAATGCTGAGCTTTTTGCGACGGCCCTTAGCAGCCCTACGGCTAATTCGCGGGTCGCTACGAGGGCTAAAGGCATTAGAACAGGTAGTTGCCAGTTTGTTTTTGGACGGGACTAAAACAGATTCGCCTTGAGTAATAGTTGTTGGGTGATGACGCCCATGGCGAGGCCAATCATCACCGTCAGGGTGATTTTTCCCCCCGGCACCAGGGAGTGCGTTGCGTGGGTGCGGGTCGTGTAGCGCTCCTTCCAGGTCATCACCGCCGGGACAATCCCAAACAAGACCGAAATCCCAAAGGTGCCCGCATAGTCCAGGGCTTCAAAAAAAATCCCGGCATTCAGGGCCGAGAGCCCCATCGGCGGCATTAACACCAGGGAGAACAGGGGCCAACGCCGCGTTTTTCCATGGCTAATGCGGCCAAAGGCATCCCCAAAGAAATTCAACAATCCATAGACCAGCCCGATAAACGAAGTGGCAATGGCAAATTCGGAGAAGATCGAGATACCTGCACCGGTCCAGGGGTGGGTGCCGTCCCGGCGCAGCAACTCAAGGGGGTCGAACCGGATGCCGTCCGTGAGAGGCTGGCTGAGATTGATTTGATTGCTGCCCAGGATAGCGGCATTCCACCCCAGGAACATGACCAGAGGGATCAAGGAGCCCAGAATGATTGCCTGCCGGATTTTATGAACGTCTCCCTCTAAGCGGGTGGTGACCACCGGCACCACATTTTGATAGACCAACGCCACAAACATCACGGGTATGGCCGCCCCCACCGCCCCCCAGTTATGGCTGAGAAATTGATGGGGATTCAGATCGCTGAGGGTGAGGACCAGTAGCCCCCCAAAGGCGGTCATCAAGATGGCAAAAAAAGCCCCATTCAGCCGCCCGACAAGCTGTTCGCTGCCAAAGTAAATCAGGCCACCAAAGAGGCTGACAAACAGGCCATTGCCCACCCAATTCGGGAAAATCACCCCCATTGGGCCTAGATCCGCTAGGGCTGAGGCCAAAATGCCGCCGCCGCGAGCCATGTAGGCAACCAGCAGGGCGTAGTGAATAAATAAATAGACGCCCCCTGCCGCGATCGCCCCCGATCGCCCCAAGATTCGCTGGATCGTGGCCAACAGTCCTAAGCTCGGCTGGCCGGTGGTGTGCATGGTGTTGAGGTTGACCTCGGCCACCAGTAAGCCCGACACCACCATATAGATCCACACGGCAATCAAAATAGCGGTAGAGGGCAGGACCCCAGCCGGGAGGGTAACGGCGGGTAAGGCCAAAATCCCTGCGCCCACGGTGGTTCCAGCGATTAATGCCGTACAGGCGAACAAGCTGCCGGGTTGGTGTTTAAAGCCTGTGCCATCAAATTCCAGATGGGAGAATAGTCGAGTCACAGATTCAGGATGAAGGATGGGCTGCGCTGACGGTCCTGCGATCGCTGGCGGTTTTGTGATCATAGTCTGATCTGCCTGGGGGACTGTTGTCTCAATCGCTACTGCTACCCGATCAGTCCTGATCAGAGCGGCCGTCTCAGGGGCACGCCTTCAGGGACCTAAGATAAAGGGTGGCGCTGTTAGGAGAGATGATCATGCGGATTTTAGTCATGGGGGGCACCCGCTTTATCGGGGTGGCGTTGACCCGGCAGTTGGTGGCTCAGGGTCATGAAGTGGTGCTCTTTAACCGGGGCAATAACCCGGCACCGGTGGCGGGCATCACCCAGCTCCAGGGGGATCGCAAAGACACTGCGGCCCTTAAAGCCACCCTGAGTGGAGAGCGCTTTGACGCGATTTTTGACAATAATGGCCGCGAACTCAGCGATACTCAGCCCCTGGTGGAGCTGTTTAAGGGACAGATTCAGCATTTTGTCTATGTCAGTTCGGCGGGGGTCTATCTCAAGTCAGACCAAATGCCCCACATCGAAGGGGATGCGGTCGATCCCAACAGTCGCCACAAGGGTAAGTTCCAAACGGAAGCGTACTTAGCCGAGCAGGGCATCCCCTTTACCGCCATCCGCCCGGTCTATATCTACGGCCCCCAAAACTATAACGATCTCGAAGCCTGGTTCTTCGATCGCATTGCCCGCGATCGCCCAGTGCCCATCCCTGGCGATGGCATGGCCCTGACCCAGCTCGGCCATGTGGAA
>JAAUQE010000014.1 GCA_012032425.1 Leptolyngbya sp. RL_3_1
CAATGGTGTCTTTTGAACTTTGCCTTTGAATTTTGCGTCGCGACACTGACCCTAGCTGGCATGGTGCCAAGGGGTTTCCCAGCCTTGGCCCCCGACTTCTAATCCGGCTAGGTGGGTGGTTGCCTTGAGGATGGGCTGGTCTGAGCGGCGATCGCCAATTTTGCCACACCTGCACCGTCAATTGGCCTCGGGTGGTGTCCCAGCAGCGCCATTGCAGGCCCTCGCGCGTAGGCACCTGCACCGGAGCCGGAGGCAGGGCCGTATGACCCATCAAGGTGATTCGATGGCGGTGGTCTTGGGCCGTCATCTGCCAAGCTCCCCAGGGACTCACCTGCCAACTGACGGCGGCGGTGAGGGAAGAGAGGGCAATATACTCACCCTGATAATGCAGCCCAATCAGCCCGACGGTTTCGGACTGCCAGAGCACCTGACGATTGCCTCCGGCGGCAGTGAGGGTGAGATCGGGATGGTCGGCAAAGGCGTTGGCTTGTAGCCAAAACCAGCGCTGCGGGAAAGCCCCACCCCAGTTTTTTTCGCTGTAGGCGGGGGCTTGCTCAAAGTCATAGCGCTGGCCTTGCCAATCGATCCAGCCGCTGGCCCAGCCATGGGCCATGAGCACCTGCCAACCGGGTTCAAAGATAGGGAAATAGGAGAGCCAGCCAGCGGTGGGGCGCTGGGGCTGCTGGGGTGGCCCCCAGCCATACCGGGGAGTGAGAGTATAGTGCCAACGGGCGATCGCCCCAGTGGCCGCATCCGCTAAGCAGCCTTGATGCCGAGTCGCAGTAACTTGGTACCCCTGGGCAATGGTGCGACTAAACAATTCAGGGTCTAGATACCGGGCCGTAAGGGGCACTTGGGCTCGGTGCAGACGGCCCCAGTGCCCCAGGCCGAGGCGATGGGGCCAAGCCCAGAACTGATCCCCAGGGGGCAGGGGGCAATACAGATAGCCATCCTCAGGACCCAGGATTTGGGCCGATCCCCCACTCAGGGCGGTTTGCCCACCGGGGTCGTCGATGGCATACATAAAGGCAAAGGATTGCCCAATGTCTGGCAGGGTGAGCCGAAAATACCAGCCTTCAAAAAAGCGTCCGCCGCCGCCCCCCCAGTGGTAGCCGCTATGGGGGGTCCACAGCGGACTAGTCTCATTCGCGTCCATCGGCCTGCTCATCCACCCAAGAAGGGACATATTGCCAAGCTTGCTTGAGGTCGGCCCGATCGCGCTCTTGGCTAGGACAGTAGCGGCTCACCAATGCCCAAAAAGCCTGGGAATGGTTCATATGAACGGTGTGGCAAAGTTCGTGGATCAGCACATAGTTGACCAGGGGCGGCGGCAAAAATAAAAGCTTGTAGTTGAGGCTGATCGATTGCTGGGAAGAGCAACTGCCCCAGCGACTGGTTTGTCCCCGCACCGAGAGGCGGCTATAGGCCAGGTCACAAGTTTGACTCAGGTCCTGTAGCCAGGGTTGAAACTCTGCGCGGGCCTTGCGTTGCAGCCAGCCCCGCAGCAGATCGCGGTGGGTTGCGGGGTGGTCAGCGCCGCTGAAGCTAAGGGTTTGGGAGCCACTTTGGACTAGGGTGACGCTGCCCTGGGGGGTCGGACTGTAGTTGACGGTCCAGGTTTCGGCGCGCGATCGCAATTCCAGCGTTGTTGGTCGCGTCTCTAAATGTTCGGGGGGCAGGGCCTGACGCTGATGCTCAATGCGCTGGAGCGTGCGGGTAATCCAACTTCGGCGGCGGTCCAGGATGCCGGGAATTTCTTTCGGGTCAAACCCAGTGGGCACCACCACTTCAACCGTGCCCTGAAACGATACCTTCAGGGACACATGGCGGGCGCGGGCGCTCTCGCGCACCCGATAGTCGGGTAGGGGGGCTTGGTGATCAGTGATGGAAAACAAGGTGAGTTGCTGGGTGACCTCTGCCATGGCACCACGGGAATGAGCACTTTAGTGTACTGCTGGCGGTAGGCAATGCAAGCATCGCCACGGGCCACTCAATACATATGAACTATATCGACAGGGGTAAGCTCCTTGTCAATGGGGGCGGCTGTCAACCCTGGCCTGGGCCACCGCTACGCTTTACAATCACCGGGGTGTTGAAGGGAATATTGAGGGGTAAATGCCATGGCCTTATCGAGCGAGGAGACGCGGCAATTGCTGAACCGGCTGATTTTTGACGACAGTTCAGCCCAGGACTGGGTCCAGGATGTCTGGGGTCTGAGCCCGACCCTGGGGGAAACCGCTGCCCGCTTGGTGGATGCCTTTGAGGCCGTGGCAGACTGTACGTCGCCGGAGCAGTTGGAGAATTTAGTGCAGGGACTGTACAAAGCCCAACTAGAAGACAATCTGTAAACGCGCTCCAACTTGTGCCGCTACGCAGAAGGCAAAATTCAAAGTTCAAAATGCTGTATAGCGCTGGCCACTTTGCTTAAGACACCTCGGATCGGCTCTCCGAGGTCTACCGCTTCGGCACTGGTTTCCTAACGGATGATAAATGCAGGGTTTTTGGCTCAAAACCTCTCCAGACAAAGATTTGAGGTGTCTTGGAGGCAATTCCTGAAATCCTTGTCCAAATAGCCTTTCACAGCTATCACCCGTTAACAGTCCAGTGCCGAAGCTTGCCGCCATAATAAGTCAGTCGCCCATGAGGAACCGCCTACGTTACCGTCTGACCTACTGATTCATCGTCCCCAAGGGGAGTCCATTCATCCCAAACGCTTGGCCTTGGATGACGACACCTTGGCCATGGCCACAGCGCTGATCGATCAGTTTCAGAAATTTGTCGGTCAAACCCAGGGCCGCCTCAACCAGCAGTTGCAAGTCCTGGAAGGAGACGACACCGACTACCGGATCCGGCGGGGGCTGGCCCATATTCTGCGCTCTAGCTTCAGCACCTTTGAGCCCGTCAGCCCCCTGGACCCACCGATGCTGAGGGAGCGGGCCTTTGCCCTGGCTAGCCGGTCAGCCCCCAGCCCAGAAGCGGCGATCGCCCACCTCGAAACCCTAGCCACCCAACTCAGCACCGAACTGGACCGCGAGGTCACCCCCACCGAAGTCAGTCAGGGGCTCTACGCCGACCTCAAAGAAAACCATATCCTAATTGCCTTTGAGGCCCCCCCCACCCGAGGCCCTGATCCACCGCTACAACCTCTCCCAGGTGCAGGGCATTTTTTATAAGGCCAGTCAGGTGGTGCTGAATGTCCACCGCAATGATCCCGGCGAGTACAAACTGATGTTCCGCTATCTGAAGCTGTTTCGGCTGATGGCTTACATCGAGGGAGATGCGGACCATGGCTTTACCGTCACCATTGATGGCCCCACCAGCTTGTTTAAGGCCAGCACCCGCTATGGTCTCGACATGGCCAAGCTGATTCCGGCGATTTTGCACGTTACCCGCTGGAGCCTCACCGCCACCCTCCAAACCCAGGATTTTTACAGCAAACAGCCCAAAGATCGCCAGTTCACCCTTGAAACCGATTGCGGCTTGGTCTCCCACTATCCCCCCGGCAAGCCCTACGACAGTATGCTCGAAGCCTCTTTCGCTGAGCGCTGGCCGAAAAAAACGCCCTGGCAACTGGAGCGAGAGGTGGATTTGATTCCCATCCCTGGGAGCGTGATGATCCCCGACTTTCGTCTGGTCCATCCCGATGGCCGGGTCTTCTTGCTAGAAATCGTCGGCTACTGGCGACCGGAATATCTGCGCAAAAAATTCGCCCAGGTGCGCCGTGCCAACCGCAGTGACTTAATTTTGGCCATCTCTGAGCGGCTCAACCTAGAGAAGGCTGGGGTCAGCACCCAAAACCTACCGGCTCCCGTGGTTTGGTTTAAGCAGAAACTTAATCCTCAGGCGATCTTGGCTTGTTTGGAACCTGACCTCACCTAAGGACGCTCCGGCTTGAGGCAGACCATCGGCGGTGAACCCTGACCCATGGGAGCGGTTTAGGGTTCGGTGTAGCATGATGGCATCGCTACCATGCCTTTCTGTGGAGCAACCCGTATGACTCAGGGTGAAGGGGACTTCAAAGATATGGATTTAGAGTTAGGAAAAGCCGATTCGCTTCCCAACTTGAGAGAGAGGCATATTTTAATTGTCGAGGATAGTCTCGGACGCCAAAAAATTGAGCTAGATAAATTTGTTTATGCGATCGGCCGGGATCCAAAATGCGATATTTGCCTGTGGTCTGAATTTGCGTCTCGCCACCATGCCACTCTAGTACAGCTCTCATCAGTCGAGTTCGATGCAGGATATTACCGGATTGTGGATGGGGACTTAGACGGTAAACCCAGCACGAATGGCATCTTTGTGAATGGCCGCCGGGTGAAAGCCCATGACCTGGAAAATGAAGATCAGATCATTTTTGGTTTCCAGACCCGAGCGATTTACTATCATCTGAAACAGGACCACGAGAGTGAATCTAGTGATGATCTAGAACAAACGATCATCTCTGATCGCGACAATATGGAGACCGAAGAAGGTCCCGGTTAGCGCCCGCCATCATCCGTTTTAGCCACACACATTTTCTCGGTAATTTGGTGGCGGTAGTCAAACATATCTCGCAGGCGATCGCCCACAAAACCGCCCAGCAGCGACTCTGCGACGTCTCCCCCCGGCAAGGCAAACTCAATGGCATCGGTGAGGCGGGTGGCCTCGCCGACGGGCTCAAACTGATGACGATGAACCCAGTGCTCTAGGGGGCCTTCTTCCTGCGATCGCAAAACAGCCGATAGGGCTCACAGGCAATGTGGCGGGCCAGCCACTTCACCGGCAAGGGTCCCAGCCACAGCCGGAACTCAGTAACCGCACCCACCCCCAAGCCCCCTTCTCGCCGCACCACCTGCACCGGCTGCCAGGGCGGGGTCAAGCGGTCGAGCACGTCGAGTCGTTCGTGAAACCCCCAAACCACCTCAACCGGAGCGTTGATCAAACTCGATTTCTCAAAGGTCAGCATCAATGATCGGTTCCCAGCTCTGAAGACTTTTCCTTAGCCTAATACCCCAGCATTTGCGGGTCTAATAATCGATGGCGGAATTCACGTGATCCTTGCAGTTTCTAGCTCCCTTGCCCCTCATGCTCCCTTGCCCTGAGCAATAGTTAGCACTTGAGCCGCCCGGAACTAGCCCCCATCTCCCCAGCCCCTCATCTCCCCAGCCCCCCACAACCCTGTCAGTACTGCTCCAGCACCCGCCCAGCCCCACCGATCCTAAGCAGACTCCAAAGGTTTACGGTCTGGGGGAAGAGCTGTGTCATGCTGGGTCATACTTTTTGGTTATTGCCAGCCGTTTGGTCGTTGCCAATTTGCAGTTGTCAGACCCCAATCACCCATTCACTATGCCGATGGACGACAAATTTATGCTGATGATTCCGGGGCCGACCCCGGTCCCTGAGCGGGTGTTGCTAGCCCAAGCCCAGCATCTGATTGGTCACCGCAGTGGTGAGTTCAGTCAGATTATGGGGGAGATTACCGACCACCTTAAGTGGCTGCATCAGACCCAAAATGATGTCTTGATTTTGGCGGCCAGCGGCACCGGGGCCATGGAGGCAGGCATCATCAACGTGCTCAGCGCGGGCGATCGCGTCTTGGTGGGCAGCAACGGTAAATTTGGCGATCGCTGGGTCAAGGTCTGCGAAGCTTTTGGGCTGACCGTGGAGCTGATCGAAGCGGAGTGGGGTCAACCGCTGGATCCCGCTGCGTTTGAGGCCACCCTGACCGCCGACACCGCCAAAGCGATTAAGGCGGTGATTGTCACCCACAGCGAAACCTCTAGCGGCGTCTTGAATGATTTAGAGGCGATCGCCAAGGCGGTCAAAGCCCATGGGGAAGCCCTGATCATTGTGGATGCGGTCACCAGTTTGGGGGCTTGCTCGGTGCCTATCGACGACTGGGGTTTGGATATTGTCGCCTCGGGTTCCCAGAAGGGCTACATGATTCCCCCTGGTTTGGGGTTTGTGTCCATGAGCGATCGGGCTTGGGCCGCCTACGAAACCTCCACCTTGCCCAAGTTTTACCTAGACCTAGGGCCTTACCGCAAAAGCGCTGTCAAAAATACCACCCCCTTTACCCCACCGGTGAGTCTGTTCTTTGCCCTGAAAGTCGCCCTGGGGATGATGCGAGAGGAAGGGCTAGAGGGGATCTTTAGCCGCCATCAGCGTTTGCAGCAAGCCACTCGCGCTGCCATGAAGGCCCTGAACCTACCACTATTTGCGCCGGATGGGTCGGCCAGTCCAGCGGTGACGGCAGTCATGCCTGAAGGCGTCGAGGCGGAGGCAATTCGCTCGGTGATGCGGAAGCAATTTGACATTGCCTTAGCTGGGGGCCAAGACCACCTCAAGGGCCAGATCTTCCGCATGCGGGCCAGCCTGGGCGTTTGTGGGCGATCGCGACATCATCACCGCCGTCAGTGCCCTCGAAGCCACCCTCACTCATTTGGGGGCGACAGGCTTTACCCCTGGGGCTGGGTTGGCAGCAGCCCAGGCCGTTTTGATGGCGTCTTAGGGAATTGTAAGGGCACCTCTTTTGGGTGCCCTCGATAACCGATGAGATCATCCCGAATCCGATTAATTCTGGCAAAGCCACCGATATGAGGACAGGTACAAAGCCTGTCCCTAGCCATGAATGGCAAATGGGTCTGGTGTCCCGCCCGCTAGAATCAAACAGATGGGCAGTTAAAGGTTGGCAGTTACAGGTTTGGTCTAGGCATGATGGTTTCTGGCAATGCCGTGGAATTTTTAGACGAATTTGATGTGGTGGTGGTGGGAGGCGGCCATTCTGGTTGTGAGGCGGCCCTGGCGGCAGCGCGATTAGGATGTCGCACCCTGATGATCACCCTCAACCTCGACAAAATTGCTTGGCAGCCCTGCAACCCTGCTGTGGGGGGACCCGCCAAATCCCAACTCGCCCATGAGGTGGATGCCCTCGGGGGTGAGATCGGCAAGGTGAGCGATCGCACCTATCTCCAAAAGCGCGTACTCAATAGCTCCCGAGGTCCTGCCGTCTGGGCACTGCGAGCCCAAACTGACAAGCGCGAATACGCAGCGGTGATGAAAGCCGTGGTTGAGAACCAAGCCAACCTGTCCATTCGAGAGGGCATGGTCACTGATCTGGTGCTGGGGGACAACGACGAGGTGATTGGCGTTGAAACCTACTTCGGGGTGGCCTTTCGGTGCCAAGCGGTGATCTTGACCACCGGCACCTTTTTGGGTGGCACCATCTGGGTGGGCAACAAATCCATGGCAGCGGGTCGTGCTGGGGAATTTGCCGCTACCGGCCTCACCGAAACCCTTCAACAACTGGGCTTTGAAACCGGACGGCTCAAGACTGGTACCCCAGCGCGGGTGGATCGGCGATCGATCAACTTTGACGTACTTGACCCCCAACCGGGGGATGCGGAGGTGCGCTGGTTTAGCTTTGACCCCGAGGTGTGGCAAGTGCGCCCTCAATTGCCCTGCCACCTCACCCGCACCACCGCCGCTACCCACCAAATTATTCGCGACAATCTGCACCTATCCCCGGTGTATGGGGGCTGGGTAGAGTCCAAAGGGCCTCGGTACTGCCCCAGTATCGAAGACAAAATCGTCCGGTTTGCCGACAAGGAGAGCCACCAGATTTTTCTAGAGCCAGAGGGACGTAACACCCCAGAGATTTATGTGCAGGGCTTTTCGACCGGGTTGCCCGAGCGGCTGCAACTGGCGATGCTGCGAACCCTGCCGGGATTAGAGCATTGCACCATGCTGCGACCGGCCTATGCGGTGGATTACGATTACCTGCCCCGCCACCCCAATGGCGCCCCGACCCTGATGACCAAGCGAGTAGCAGGGTCTATTTTGCGCCGGACAAATTAACGGCACCACCGGCTACGAAGAGGCGGCGGCCCAAGGCTTGGTGGCAGGAATTAATGCAGCCCGGTTGGTCCAGGGCCAAGAACTGGTGGTGTTTCCTCGGGAGGGTAGCTACATCGGCACGTTGATCGATGACCTCTGTACCAAAGATCTGCGGGAGCCCTATCGGGTGCTGACCTCGCGATCGGAATATCGGCTGCTGCTGCGCTCAGATAATGCCGACCAGCGGCTGACCCCGTTAGGTCGAGACATTGGGTTGATTAGCGATCGCCGTTGGCACCTCTTCCAAACTAAGCAAGCTCGCATTGTCGCTGAGAAAGAACGGCTGCAAGCATTGCGGGTAAAAGAACTGGATGATGTCGGACAACAAATTGCGGCGAATACAGGCCAACGCATCAAGGGCTCGATTATCCTGGCGGACCTACTGCGCCGCCCCGGCTTCCACTATCAAACCCTGGAGCAGTATGGATTGGGCAATCCGGATCTGATGCAGGCGGAAAAAGCAGGGGCTGAAATTGATATCAAGTATTCGGGCTATATTCAGCGGCAGCAAGCCCAAATTGAGCAGGTCAGCAAAAACACCAACCGCAAACTGCCCCCAGACCTAGACTACCAAGCCATTGAAACCCTATCAAAGGAAGCTCGGGAGAAACTCACCCAGGTGCAGCCAGTCACCGTTGGCCAAGCTTCCCGCGTGGGTGGGGTCAACCCCGCTGATATCAATGCCCTACTGGTGCATCTCGAAATTCAAACCCGCCGCGAAGCCACTGCATTGTCTGTCTAGTACTCGGCGGCTTAAATGGCCTTAGCATTGAACAAGAGGCTTAAGCCCCTTGCCTAGGGTTTGTAATGGTTGGGTTAATTCCGCCCTTGAGTACTAGAGATTTGTGTAATGGCGGTTAGTTGAAGCTGCGACCACCGCTGCTGCCACCGCCTCTACTGTCGGTGCGGGGGCGGGCTTTATTCACCCGCAGCTCACGACCCATCCACTCGGCTCCGTCTAGCTCTGAAATGGCCTTATCTTCATTGGCTTCACTGGCCATTTCAATAAAGGCAAACCCCCGTTTGCGGCCCGTTTCGCGATCGGCGGGGAGGCTGACCCGACGCACTTCGCCATACTCGGCAAAGACTTCCTTTAAGTCCTCTTCCGTTGCTTGAAAGGACAAATTCCCGATGTAAATAGTCACAATTCTCTCCAGGCAGACCGATCAGAGCCAATCGCTCGGAGGGTTCGTTACCAAGCCCTTGAGATCCTGGTCAAGCTTCCGAACGTTAATTGTGATCATAGCCCAGCTCTGGGGGCGGCATGGTAATGCAACATACATGCTTAGTGCAAAAATAGCCCTACCCATCCTGCCTCAGACGCAAAAACCGTGATCCTATTTCAACGGTTACGGGGCGCAACAGCGAGATCGTCAACGGTCAATGAGTTTGAGCGAAATCATGACGATTCTGGTGAGCTTTCATCGCGAGTCTTATCGTCACTTCAAGCATTTCTACCAGAAGCAGGCTTGTTGCTATTGGCAGGCGGAGTTTCCAGGACTGACGAGCTGGCGCATTCTGCAAGGCGGGACATTCCTCAAGGTTTGCCACAATCGATGCATCAACCAGCATCAAGTCATTGAGTTCTTCGCCAAGCCCAAGCGGAAGTTGATCTGTAAGCCGCAGTTCAAGGCTGCGCGCTACTCAAACCCGGCAACCATCTGCCGACCGACAGCCACATAACCTGGTTTAATGTGGGCAAAATGCTCACGCAACTGTCCATGGGCTTGGGGTAAGGCGTGGAATGGAATTGCAGGATAGAGATGGTGCTCCGTGTGGTAGGGCATATTCCACATCAAAAACCGTAGTGGCCACAGGGTCAGCGTCGTGCGGGTATTGGTGAGGGGATTGTCGTCATGGGTGCAGCCTTGGTGCTCGGCAAACAGCACAAACCGCAGCAGCGGCTGTCCCACCGCTAACGGCAGCAGCCAATACTTAGCCAAAAACCAAGGCTGGCCGACAATGATTGAGGCCAGCACCACCACGCCGTAGACCGCTAGCTGCAACTGGGTGGAGCGAATCACCTTGGCATGACTGCTTTCAGGTAGATAGAAACAGCCCTCTAGCTGGCCCAGCGCCACTTTGCCGTGGCCTTTAAACTTGCCTAGCCACCAAGGTATGCCGCTGAGTTGCCAAAGATAATTGCCTAGGGTGGTCGGCTTGGGGTCGCCCAGCTCTGGATCTTTCCCTGGGATCTGGGTGTAGCGATGGTGCCACTTGTGATAAAGCCGATAGAAGGTGCTGTTATAAAACGACAGTAACCCTGATAGCCAAGCTGCACCGTCATTGAGCCACGGGGTCCTAAAGGCGGTGCGATGGGCACATTCATGCATCGCACAGAACATTAGCGCCAGGGTCGCACCATAAACCAGCAGCGACGGCAGGGCCAACCACCCTGGTCCATGGCCCCACAGGTAACCACTCAGCCCCATCACGGCTAGATGTCCGGTCAAGCGTAGGCTGCCAGCGCGGTTAGAGCGCTGATTGAGTGGCCCTAGCACCTCAGCGGCCAAGAGTTGGCGCGGATTCGTTGGGGATTGGGGAGAATAGACCAAGGGCTCTGCCGAACCAGAAGAATCGAGGGTATCAGAGATCATTTGTCGATAGATTAATCAGATGTGCCAGCGACTTGTCATAACAAGTTAAACCTAGCATTCCCCAGCCTGTTATAACAAGATTGTCTGGGTCGATTTGTCCATGTCCTGAAACATAGCCAGGGTCAGTCATTCTCTGGCTTGCCTTAAGTATTGATCTATCGCCGCCCGCTCTAAGACCCTGGCAATATCGATGCGTTGCTTCTGGGGTTAGCCCACCATGTCTGTTCCCCTGCACATCACGATTTCAGAGCAGCTCCGCCGCCAAATTGAATCTGGCGACTATCAGCCCGGTGAAAAGCTTCCCAGTGAGCACCAACTGATGGATGCCTTTAGCGTCAGTCGGATTACGGTGCGGCAGCGATCGCCAACCTCGTCCATCAAGGGCTAGCCAACGCCCATCGCGGTCGCGGGGTTTTTGTGACGCCCCAGCAAAAGGTAGACTACTCCCTTTCTAGCCCCCTGGTCTTTTTGGCTGAAGACCTGGCCAATAAAGGGATTACATTGACCTTTAACAATCTGGTCTTTCGCAAGGTGCTGCCGCCGCAGGCGGTCCAGGCAAGCCTGCAACTGGAGAGCAACGTCAGCGTCTATTTTCAAAAGAAGCTGCTGCTGATGGATGGAGCGGCAGGGGCTATCGACATGAGCTATATCCGGCTGGAATTAGGTCAGCAGTATGGAGCTGAGTTAAAGCGGCAAATGACCTTTCCCACCCTGGAGGCCCAGGGGGTTGTAATCAATCACATCGATGCGGTGATCGAATGTACCCATGCGGACTATGAGATGGCGGGGCTATTAGAGGTGCCTTTGGGCCAGCCATTGATTGTTTATCGATATACGGCTTACATCGCGCCGGACCAGCCGATCTTGCAGGGGCAAACCATTTCCCGTGCCGATCGCTTTTGCTATTCCCTCAGTACCAAACGCATGTAGAGACAAAAACTGTAGAGACAGCAAATTTGCTGTCTCTACAATCTGACGGTTGATTTGAGGCCGTTAATTTCAGGACAGTGGGGGCTTGGTTAGGCGATCGCCATACCGCCGTTTTTTACGCTTAGCCTGAGTCCCGCCCAAGCTGGGTAGACCAATGCCAACCATGCCCAATAGACCCGTCATCTGGAAAGACCGTTTTGCCGTTAGGGCTGGCCGGGTCTCACCCTCATTCGCCTGAACCGATGGGGGCTGATGGCGAAAATCATGGGCCACCAAAGACAGCAGTCCCGCCACAATTAAGGTGATCAGGCTATTGAGCGACTTCTCCATTTTGGGCGTTCATGGTGGGTCGCATAGGTACTCACCATGAACCAAATAAACAGACCAACCGATGCGATCAGGGCAATATTGTTGATGGCAGGGCTGTTAGCAAAGGTATAAATTGCTCCCCCAGTGGGGCCATCAATGGCCCCATTAAACTCTTCGATGGTTTGAAATGGACTGGTCATGGCAACACCAATTATTGAGGGGACACTGGGGACATTTCGATCGAGGCAGCCGCAGGGGCGGAGCCGTTGCTCTCAGCCAAGATGGCGTACTCGGGATAGCCTTCCAGGTCAAATTCTGTGAGGTCGAGACCTAGAATCTCCTCTGCCTCGGGGACCCGGAGCATATTGAGCTTCTTCAGCACAAAGCTGACGCCATAGCCTGGGATAAAGCCCATAAGAATCGTGCATACAAAAGTGCCGACCAATTGCCCCAGGAAACCGGTGAGGGGAATACCATCGCCTTGGGGATAGCCCGAAGCCATCACCCCAACGGCCATAGCCCCCAAGAGGCCACAGTAACCATGGACCGCGAAAGCCCCCACCGCATCGTCAATGCCTGCCTTTTCGACGGCGTTGCCAACGAAGGGCATGGTGTAGGCTCCAATGAAAGCAATCAAAATCACCATTGCCGGACTATACAAGTCCAAACCGGCACCGACGGAAATAATTCCCGCTAGGCCACCCGAAATGGTGTAGAACGGATCGGCTTTAGAACCGATGTAGGCCCCGATGATGCCTGAGGCTAACGCTAGGGTGGTATTCACCCCAATGGAGGCCAAGGTCATGGGGGTGCCGTAGATGGTGATCTCGCTGGTCTGTCCCGGCACAAAGATGACGCAGGCGGCCAAGAAGGCGTAGAAGCCGACGAAAATCAGCATCAGCCCGACCATGGTGAGGGGCAGATTGTGGGGCAAGATGGCTCGGGCCTTGCCTTGGGCATCAAACTTGCCAATGCGAGGGCCGAGGTTGATCAAGACCCCAAGGGCAAAGAAGCCAGCAACCCCATGCAACACCGCTGAGCAACCAAAATCGTGGTAGCCAAAGTTGGTCAAAAACCAACCAAAGGGGCTCCAGCCCCAGGACGCCGCCACAACCCAGGTAAAGGACCCCAAGACCACGGCCAAAATCGCATAGGCCCCAACCTTAATGCGCTCAATGACTGCTCCGGAAAGGATCGAAGCGGTGGTCATGGCGAACAGGGCAAAGGCAAACCAGAAGACGCCCGTGAGGTTGTCGGCCAGGTTTGGCCCTAGGGCAGGGGACCAAGGATAGGAGGCTTGGACTAGACCTAAGACGTCAGCCACAATCCCTTCTGAATTGGGATCTGTCCAAGGACCGACAATGCCGCCATTGAATGGGAAGAGCGGAAAAGCGTTGTAGACCCACCAGCCAAAGAAGAAGAAGGTGAGACCCACAATCGACAGGGTGAGCAGGTTCTTGACCATGGTGGCCAAGACATTTTTGGACCGGGATGCACCGCCCTCATAGGCCAGGAAGCCCACGTGAATCAAGAGCATGAAAACAGAGGCCCAATAGTAGTAGGACTCTGATACAAACGTCGCCAGAAATTCTTGTGACTCAGGAGTCATAGACTGTTCCTCTAAATGGGAATGAATTGAACATTAGAACCGGTGTCCCCTACAGGGTGGATTTTCTGGAAATCTAATTGGGCGTTCGATCAAGTCACTCTAGGGTCATTTCAATCAACCCCCCAAAACCTTTTTTCTTGGCCACCACATCACCTTGGAAGACTACTTTTTCACTGGCTTGGATTGGGAGGCTTCTTTTAGCAAGAGTATGGGCTGTTCGCTTCAGTGGGGTTGTATGCATCAATACTGAAAATCTATAATTTTGGGGCTACGGCATTTCCTTGCCTAGTACTCAAGGGCGGAATTAACCCAACCATTACAAACCCAAGGCAAGAGGCTTAAGCCCCTTGTTCAAGGCTAAGGCTATTTAAGCCGCCGAGTATAGTGAGGTATACAGCATTTCCTTGCCTGGTGAGGTACAGTCGATCTCCTAACAGCAAGGGGTTCAGATCTATTTTTGTACCTCATGAGCTTCAAAAATGCTGTAGCCGATGTCATTACAGTCAGGGTTTCAGGTCTCTTTTTGTACCTCACGAGCTTTAAAAACGCTGTATCTCAACTTTTAAATTGTCGAATAATCCTCCTGATTTAGAATTCGCGTCAGGGCGTTGAGGGTAGATGTGGCACTGTGTCCCTCTAGATGGGTTTGGCCTTGGCGATCGCGGTTCCAAAGCAATATGGAAACACCGTCAATCTGGACCGGTACTGCTCGGTTGTGGGGCAGGTTGACCCAGCGATGGGGGGGGCGAGTGGTGATTTGAATATTGGCTGTTGTGAGTAGGCGGGGCGAGAGGGGCACGGCGCTGAGCCAGGGAAATTGCTGAACCCAAACATCACGGCTGAGGGATGCGACGATGGCGTCAAGGGGACCGGAATAACTGACGCGAAAGTTGCGATCGCCCAACCGCAGTACCCCGCAGGGCTCCCCCTCGAATATGGTCTCGAAGGATTGAAAGGGGGCGAGGTGATTGACGGCTTCTCCAAAGAGCTGCTTGGCTACCGCCAAACCCTCCCCCCCGGCCAAGTCCCAAGGGGGGGAGGCGTGAATCAAGGGTGGGAGAGCGACGATTCGGTTGATCAACTGCGGACTCGACTTTTGCTGGGATCAAAGGCGGCCAAGGGGCCGATGGTGGCGGTAACGCGGCGCTTTAGACCATCGAGCAGCCCCACCTCAACGACGGTATCCGGGGCGGCATACTCGGGGACCACCTGGGCCATGGCGATGCTGCAATTCAAAATGGGTGAAAAGGTGGCGCTGGTAATTTGGCCAATACGCCAGCGCTCCCCCTGGGCAAAGACTGGCTGGCCGTGGGCGGCGACCTCGGCCCCTGCTAACACTAGACCCACCGCCAGCCTGGGGGGATGGGCTTTGAGTTGGGTGAGGGCGGCTTTGCCAATCAAGTCCGGCTTCTTCAGGGCCACCGTCCAGCCAATCCCCGCTTGATAGGGGGAGATCAAGTCGTCAAATTCGCAGTGCAAGGCCAGTAGACCCGCCTCAATCCGCGCCCGGTTGAGGGCCTGCATCCCTAAGGGCAATAGCCCCGCTGGCTCCCCTGCCTGGAGCAAAATCTCCCACAGCGGGGCACCGTGATCGGGGGGGACAAACAGCTCATAGCCCAGCTCACCGGTGTAGCCTGTGCGCGATAGCAGCACCGGTATGCCCGCCGCTTGAGCAGCGACGAAGCGGAAGTAGCCCAGATCATCCAACTGGACTTTGGGGTCGGCAAAGCGAAGCAGCGGTCGGAGAATTTCTCGGCACTGGGGGCCTTGGATGGCGAGGTTGTGGAGGCGATCGCTCACCGCTTCCACCTTGACTTGCCAGCCCCGGTGACGGGCTAGACTCTTCAGCCAATCGCCATTCGTATCGCAGTTGCCCACGTAGCGGTAGTGCTCTGGGCCAAAGCAAAAGACAATGCCGTCATCGACGATGCCGCCATGGGGGTTGAGGAGGCAGCCATAGGCGGAACTACCCGCAGTCACCTTCTCTAAATTGCGCGAAAAGGCGTATTGCAACAGGGCAAAGGCATCGGTGCCGGTGACCTCAAACTTCCGCAGAGCGGAGAGATCCATCAGGGCAGCCCGCTGTCGCAAGGCCCAATATTCGGCTTGGTCGCCCTGGTGGGCAAAACCGTTGGGCACCCAAAAGCCGTTGTACTCCGCCAGGTCATCGGTGCGCTGGCGAATAGCGGGGGTAAAGGCACTGTCCTGGGTAAGCCGCAGGGGAAAGTCGGCGGCGATGCGTCTGCCCATGGCGGGGCGAAAGCGTGGGTTCGTCGCCTCAACCGCTGCGTAGATCCGCACATGAATGGGGGTGGGATGCCAGCCATTGGCCGGGTCGATGTCATCGGGGCAGGCAGAGCTGGCGCAGAGCAAGTCCTGATGGGCTTTGAGCAGCACATAGTCGCCGGGGCGCGACCAGGATTCCTCCGAAACCACGGTGCCGTGGCTATCGACTTGGGTGTTGAAGAAGAAATTGATGGCGGGCCAGCCCGGTTTAGGGGCAATGCCATAGGGGGCCAGCACTTGGTTAAAGTTGTCGCTACAACTGGGGTGGCCGGGATAACCCGCATCTTCGTAGTAGCGCGGGGTGCAGGCCAGCAGAAAGCTGTCATGGCGATCGCAGGTGTCCTGAATCACCGCCACCAGGGGCTGCATTGCTGAGGAAAAATACTTGCTGTGCAGCCCCGCTTGGGGAGAAGCGATGCCATTCAAGGTGCGGGTGACGGTGCTGTCGATCGCTTCGCTGTAATCGCCGCTGGTAAAGGCCAAAAAGTCAGAGCATTGCGACCCCGCCACATCCATGATTTGGATATATTGCCCTTGGGTGACGGGGTAGGCGATCGCCGTGCCCGGTGCAATCCGGTACTCCGCCACCACAGGGCCGAGGGGCGCGGGAATATCACCGTAGGCCGGTGCTTTTGCTGCTGCCCTAACTACAGCAGGCTGACTTACTGCCATGGTTCTTTGGGGAAGGGGGCACGTCGTTAGCGGGATTTTCGTCGAAGAAATTCAGGGGCTTGAGGCTAAAGCCAATGGTGGCCACTGGCATTACTGGCCAGTCCTCTGCTCGGGGGGAATGGCTGTGGGCAAAGGTGTGCCAAACCACCAGGTCGGTGTTTTCGATGGGGCGATCGGCCTCCGTCCATTGGGGGAGACCCACCCCGCCGGGATGCTGGTTGGGGTAGTCCCCCGCCGGAAATTTCTCATCGGGGCTGTAGGGCGTTACCCACAGATGCTGGGTCATATAGGTGGCCCGCTTGATCACGCTGGCACCGGAACGGGCCAAAGGCAGAGTGTTTTCCCCCGGTATCAGCTTGTAGGCGGTGGGATAGCCCATGGCGTTGGTTTTTTCGGGGTTGACGATTTTCCAATAGCGGCCTTTCATCGGATCAATTAACCGCTTCGCCGCCTGCTCCGTCGGCAGCAGGGTTGACTGGGCATAGAAGGCATTGCCGTAGGGATTCGCGTCATCCTCCTCCGGCACAATATCCACTTCGTACACCGAATTGTTGGGGCCATCAACGGTCATGTCCATCCGCACGTTAAAAATGTGCTGGTGAATGGGGGCATTGAGCTGCGGGGCAATCAGCGTACCGTACTTGGGAATTTCCCCTGGCATGACGGCGGCGGTGCTGACCATGCCGGTGAGTTTGACCTCATATTGGATGGTGCCATCCTGGTAGAAGTACCAGTAGAAGCCGTACTCGTAGTTGCCCACCGTGGCGATAAAGGAGACCACAAGCGGCGGGAACGGCGCACTTCGGTTTGTTCCGTGCGCCAGTCCATATGCTTCCAGAGAATGCCGAAGTCCTCTTCGTGGAGGCAAATGGCGTTCTTGATCTGGGCCACCTCACCACGGGAGTCGGTAATGAACCCGTCGAAGTAATGGATCACCCCCAGACAATCGCAGCCCAAAGTGAGGGAGTTAGCCAGGGAACCGATGCCGTATTCCCCCACATCAAAGGCATTTTTGCGGTAGTGGTGGGGCAAAGGGTCGCCGTAGGGCACGGTCATTTCCGCCAGGGAGGCCCGGTAGAAAATGGGCCGTTCTTTCCCTTGGTCGGTATAGGACACGGTGTAGAGCACGAGGCCCTCGCGGGGGGTGAAGCCGACCCGCATCTTCCATTTTTGCCAAGCAATTTCCTGGCCCTTGACCGTAAAGCTCGGCCCTTCCGGCTGGACGATCTCCAGGGGCTTGACGTCGGTGCGGTAGTTTTTGACGTATTCGGGGGTGTAGTTGCCGTCTTTGGGCGGCAGGGGAATGACGCCGTGGTCCTCTACCCGAATCACCTCCATTTTGTTGAGATCCACCACCGGAATCACCCCCTCAATGGGGCGAGCATAGCCGTTGTCGGTGGGGCTGGCCTTGACCCAGCAGAGGGCGCGGGAGAGACGCATGCCCTGTTCTTCGGCAATGCCGTAATGGCCCGCTGACCAGGGATCCACCATGACCAGATCGGGGTCGGTGATGCCGCGCTTGGCGATCGCCGCCTGAAATTCCGGGCTCGCTTTCACCGCCGCCTCACATTCCACAAACTCATCCAGCATGATCGGCGGCTGCACACCGGGAATCATCTCCCAGGATGTGAGGCTGCCGTCACTGAGGGAAACCACCGCTTCATAGGTGGTGGCGGTGGCATTGTCGAGCAAAACCAAGAAGGCTTCGCGAACCAGGGGATCACCGGCCTGAAAGCCCAGCACCGTCTCCTTGGCGGGCTCCTTTAGGGTGACGGTCGCAAAGCGAAAACTGGTAGTCAGGGCTTTTGCGGTTTTGACAATGGTGACGGCAGCTTCAATCTCGCCGGGGGTCAACGGATCCAGGGGGTGACTGACGCTGGCACTGGCTGGGGTAACGGGCCGTTCTTGGGCAAGGGTCATGGGGAATCGTTCTCCAGAGGGTTACAAGGTGTCCCCTTCGACTCCGCTCAGGGGACGGTTACGGGTCAATCAGCCCAGAAGGCTAAGAAGTAAGGCATTCACGCTGCCCCCACCGCTAGCGGTCGGGATACCGGCGCTTCAGCCGCCTCTAGTTCAGCCAATAGGCGTTCGGCCAGTTGGCGCTTATCGGCGGGGTCCAGCTTTTTCAGTTCGTTATGCAAGACGCGCTCATTCACCGACTGATTCCAGTAGTCGAGCACCTCAAAGCCCAGTAGGGCCGACTTGCCGACAAACTGCCGCAAAATTTCGTTCGTCGGTCCCATCACCCAGCCCGCTTTGCCATCGCGGAGATAACGCTCAATCTCCATATCTTTTTTAAAGCCGGACCCCCCGCAGGCATGGAGCATTTTGTCGCAGACCTGGGCGACATTTTTGGCTGCCGCAAACTTGATTTGCCAGTACCAATGCAGGTGGGCGGAGCGGGGCAGGGCCGCAATATCGCCATGGAGCGACCAGTCGCAGTTATCCGTCACCTGGTCCATCAGTTGCCCCATGGAGAAGCTATACATCCGGCAGGCATTGGTATCGATGATCGCCTCGCCAAAGTAGTCCTGGATGGTGGGGTAATCGGCCACGCGCATACCCACATCCACATGCTTCTTGCGGGTGACGTGCTTTTTGGCAATATCGATCGCCCCCAGGGCAATGCCATTCCAACAGGAGGACGAGCAGAGCAGGAAAAACGGATCGACAATCTCATCATTGGAGGCGGTGCCGTCTCCTTCGGGGCCGACCATGCGGCAGGTGGGAATGGTGACCCCATCCACCTGGAGGGTGCCGGACTGATTGCCCCGCAGCCCCAGGGCATCCCACTTGTGGGGCTCGGCTTTGACCTCGTCGCCGTAGATCAAAAAACAGGAGAGATCCGAATAGTCGCCATCGAAATGGGGGCTGGTGGTCTGGACGATATACCAATCGGCAAAACCCGCTGAAGTCGTCCAAGAGGCCCGCTTAAACACCTGCCAACCCTGGTCGGTCTGTTTTGCCTGGGAGGAGACGGGATACCAAAAGTGAGAGCCGGTTTCGGGGTCGGAGTAGGAGAGGGTGCCGATCGCCACATCGGCATCCAAGCGCTTGAGCAGGGTCTGTAGCTCAGGGTTGTCGTGGGCGCGGAAGAGGGCTGCCGCCACGGCCCCCAAATGCATGGTGTAGCACATGGCGGTGCTGGGGCAGCCATGGCGGGCAATGGTTTCGACCACCATGGCCGCACAGACGTGATTTTCTCCCAGCCCCCCCCATTCCGACGGCACGATCAGCCCCAGCAACCCCAGGGAGGCCAGGGCTTCGAAGTTGGCGCGGGGGTAGATCAAATTGCGGTCAGAGGCGATCGCGTTGGGCCGCAACACCTGGGCACACAGCTCAATCAGCTGGGCCTGGAGCTGCTGCTGCGCTGGCGACAGCAACCATTGGGGATCGTAATCAGCGCTCAAGCCCTCAAAGGGGAGGGTTGCTGTACCGTTCAGGGAATCTGTACTCATGGAATGGTTCTGATCGGGGTTTGGGAGAAAGGGCGATCGCCGGTGTTCATTGCGATTAAGTACACCGACCCAACAAGGGGCTTAAGCACAGGCAAGGGGCTTAAGCCCCTTGTCTCGAAACAGCCGGCACATGGCCATAGGCGGACACCGGCAGCGGTTGGGCTAAGGGATCAGCACAGTAGTCCGCCAAGTGAGGACTGCGGTAACCGTTCCGCTGCCAGAGGATGGGGAAAAAGCTTTCATCCATGTGGCAGTCATTCACCCGCTTGTAGCGGCCATAGATATAGCCCGGTGGGTTAACGGCATGGAAGTGGGTCTGGGCCGGAATGGTATGCAGGCCAATGCTATGGAAGGTGCCCTCGGTGCGGGTGGTGGGGCCGAGGCCATGCCAGGTGCGGCCATGGTGAAAGGCGCAGCCCCCCAGCGGGCACATCCACCACCACCAGTTCGGGCTCGGGGACGCCAGCATTTTCGGCGGCGGCCAGCATCGCCCAGCGGTAGTCCTTCTGGGGGGCATGGAACTCGCCTGCTACATCGACCAGGGGCCATTTATGGGAGCCCTTGGCGTAGACCAGGGTGCCGTCGGCCATCGAGGCATCGTTGAGGGCCACCCAGCAGGTCATCATTTCCGGCACCGACAGAAAATCCACGTAGGCTCCGTCTTGGTGCATGGCGATCGCCTTGGCTTTCGGCGGCTTCATCCAGAGGCTGTCTTGGCCAATGCGGGCTCCGTCCCACCCCGCCAGGGTGGCCGAGAGACGGCCAATTTCTGAGGAGAGCACCAGGCTGGCAATGGTGCGATCGCTCTTCCAGCCATTGCAGATTTCCCGCGTGATGTCCGGCAGACTCATGTTGGGCCGCCAATGCCATTCGTCGGGGTAGATGCCCGTTTCAAATTCGCCATGAAACATCGGGTCCAGACGGGCGATTAACCGCCGGACAAAATCAGGCGGCAAGAAATTTTCGACAATCAGGAAGCCATCAGCTTGAAACTGTTGAAGCTGGTCCTGGGACAACTGGAGCGGTTGGTATGCCATCGGGATAGCCCAAATCACGGTCGCAGAAAACAAGGGTCGAACGTTGACAAAGCCAGCCAGACACCGTCTACTTGTCATAACAAGACTTAATCACTTGTCATGATAAGTCTTTGCTCCATTCAAGAAGTGCGCTGCGTTACGCTTTATGGAATCTCCAGCCTTGGCCTCCCCAGAATTGTCCGAGTCTGGGCTCACCGTTGAGCCCGGTTATCTGCACATTGCTGCCAGCGACTTTGATGCCCGCCCCATGACCTATGTGACCCTGGCGGGCGATCGCCTCGGCTACGAACCAGACCTGGCTCGGGTCGTCTGTGAACGGTTAGGACTCACCCCGGTGTGGCACAACCTGCCCATGGAAGACTTTTACCGCTGCTTTGCCCCCGGAGCCGAAGGCCACAGCCGCTACGACCTGATCTGGTTTAACCAAGCCATTACCCCAGAGCGCCAGCAGGTGGTGAGCTTTACCCAGCCCTATGGTTTGTTTAATGAGGCGGTGCTGGTGAAGAAAACCAGCTCCGTGTCATCCCCTGATATGCTCAGGGGCCAGCGGGTGGGTGGCTTAGCCGATAGCACCAACATTGCCCTAGTGGCAGAGTTCCCAGAGGCCGTGGCCGTGCCCTACCCCGGCAGTGACCAGGTGTTGCCAGAGATGCTGGCGGCGCTGCGGGCGGGCGAGATTGACGCCCTGATTGACGATGAACTCGTGTTGGTGGTGGCCGCCGAGGAGGATCCCAGCCTCAAAGTCGCCTTTACCCTGCCCACCCAGGTGCCCTTTGCCATTGGCCTACCCCCGGCGCGGGCGGCACTACTGCAAAAACTGGACCAGACCCTGACGGCGCTCAAGGCCGATGGCACCATGGCTGAGCTTTGGAACCAGTGGATTCCTTGGCAGCCATTTCCGTTCTCGTAGCTGTTGACACAAACCTGTCATAACAGGTTCGCTTTACTGAAGTTGCTTTGCCGCTGCTGGAGATTGCGATTGTGACTGGAGTGATTGACCCCGTTAAGCCCTCAACCCAGGGAGTCGCGACGGACCTGGAAGCCTATGTCCGAAGTGAGGGACGGGATGAACAGGTGAAGCAGGTGCGGGCCAAAATCGATCAGCTCGGCATCCAGTACATTTACTACCAGTTCATTTCCATCACGGGGCGGATCACCGGCAAAGGAGCCCCCGCCGACCATTGGGAAACCATGGCCGAGAAGGGCATTCAACTGGTGTACGGGGCCACGGTCAACCTGGCGATCGATCGCACCCAAAACTATTTGGGCTATGGACCCGAGTCAGCGGAACTGGTGGCGATTCCCGATGTGGAAACCTTTTGCCAGTTGCCCTGGGATAAGCGGGTGGCGCGGGTTTATTGCTTCTGCTTCCGCAATCGAGAAGAGGAGGTAGACCCCGGCGCAGCGCTGACCGCCGATTGCCGGGGTAATCTCAAACGCATTCACGCCGAGTTTCGCGCCAAGCATGGCTTGCAGCTCCGCCACGGCTGCGAACCGGAGATGATGTGGCTGAAAAAAGGGCCAGACGGCAAACCCGCTGGCGGGGTGACCCAGCCCAACTGCTATCACATCGATCAATTTGAAGAATTGCGCCCGGTGTTTCTGCGGGTGATTGAATACAGCCGCGCCATGGGGCTCGACATGATCCAGGGGGATCATGAGGATGCGCCGGGGCAGCTAGAGCTGAACTTTATGTTCGACGATGCGATGCGCACCAGCGATCGCCTCACCACCTATCGCCAAATCTGCGCCCAGGTGGCCCGCGAATTCAACCTGATTGCCTGCTTCATGTCGAAGCCGTTTTTGGGGGTGTCGGCCTCGGGCTGTCACCATAATCTTTCCCTCTGGCGCGATGGGGAAGAAACGGTCAAAACCTTTGACCTCGACACCCTGCCGGGGATGATGGGCAACTACACCTACAGCCAGGGGGGCGAGAATACCTTTATGCCGGTGGCGGGCGGCTCCCCCCGTGTGCCCGGTCCCATTGGCCTCAATTGCATTGGCGGGGTGATTGCTCACTTGGGGGCGCTGACTGCGATCGGCTGCTCCACCGTCAATTCCTACCGTCGCCTCTGGGATGCGGGGTTCTGGGCACCGGTCTATTCCGATTGGGGCTACCAAAACCGTACCTGCGGTTTGCGGGTGTCGGCACCGGGCCGGTTTGAGTATCGCGCCGTTGATTCGATGGTGAACCCCTACCTGATGGCGGGGGCCATGCTGAAGGCGTTTGACCATGGCATCAGCGACAACCTCGATCCGGGTGCGCCGGAGCAGCGCAATATCTACGAAGCCATGGATGAGGGCAAGCAGGTGAAGAAGCTACCCATGTCCCTGGGGGAAGCGCTGGAGCGGCTGGCGGAGGATGAGGTGATTCAGTCGGCGTTGCCGGGGGAAATGTACCGTCTGTTTGATGAATACAAGCGGGATGAATGGATTCGCTTTTTGGCGACGACCAGTGATTGGGATGCGGACAATTACATGAATTGTCTGCCCTAGTTGACCTCAGGGAGCCGCAATTAAAAACATCCCATACCCATAGGTGATGTAGGGGCGCAAAGCTTGCGCCCTTGCCATATTGGTATGCTATTAACCCGCAACTCCCTAACAGCAGGAAGCACCATGGCAGCGATCGGCACCATCGATAGTATCTGGCGGTATCCCGTCAAAAGTATGCAGGGCGAGGCCCTGGAGGAAGTCTTCGTCGCCTTTGCGGGGCTGATGGGCGATCGCCTCTACGGCGTGGTCAAAGGCCATGGCAACCCTGGTTTCCCCTGGCACACTGCCCGAGAGCAGGAGTCACTCTTGCGCTATCAGCCCCGCTATAAATACCCGAGCGCCACCCTCAAGCCCGAACATTTAGCAGCGGCCCAAGGTATGGCCCCTGGCATCAATCCCCTCTATCCCGAAGCGGAGCAGTTTGCCGTTGAGGTGGAAACCCCTGCGGGTGAAGTCTATGACCTGGGGGATGGCGCATTTTTAGCGCATCTCAAAACGGTGACGCAGGATCAGACCCTGAGCCTGAAGTTCACCCAGAGAAGTCAATACGACTGTCGCCCTTTGGCGCTATTTTCTCTCCAGCTTGCCGACCTGCTCACCCAGGAGCTAGAAACGACTATTGACAAGCGCCGCTTTCGCGCCAATGTATACGTGGATTGGAACGAAGACAAGCCCTACGAAATTGAGCTGGTGGGCAAGCGGCTCAAGATTGGCGAAACCCTAGAAATCAACGTGCTTGAGCGGGATCCGCGCTGCAAAATGATCACCCTTGATCCCGATACCGCTGAAGCAAATCCTCAAATCATTAAGCATGTCGCCCAAGCCCATGAAGGTTTTGCTGGGGTTTATGGAGCGGTGCTGGTGGAGGGAGTGGTGAAGGCAGGGGACACGATTCAGCTACTCGATTGATCCTAAGTCATCAATAGCTCATAGGTTGAGATGGGCCGGTCGCAATATCCCATCGCCAATAGCCCTTTGGGTATGGCTGCGCTAGAGCCGGAGTCGTCTTTGCCATTGTGCCATGGGGTCGCGAATCTCAGGTTTGGTCACATTACCGTCGAGACTGCCTCAGGTTGAAAGCTTCCTGCTATGCTCGACAATTGGCAGCGGCAATTGCGGTGTAGTTGGTAATTGTTAGACTGCTGGCCGCTGGCTACCGATATCCTGGCAGCGGTAATGGCAATGTTATTGGTCGGTAATGGCGAGTGCAGGAGCGGACGGGCGTGCTGGATCTAAAGCAAATTCGACAAAACTTTGAGGCCATACAGGGGGCCTTAGGGCGACGGGGGGATTACGACCTCGCGCCGCTGCGGGACCTCGATCAGCAGCAGCGGGAATTGGAAACTGAGCGATCGCAGCTCCAGGCCCGCAGCAATGAGATCGGCAAGGCGGTCGGCCAAAAGATGCGCGATGGCGCTGACCCCAAAGGTGAAGAGGTGCTGGCCCTGCGGTCAGCGGGCAACCAGGTCAAAGCCCAACTGGCGGAACTCGACCCCCAGGAAAAGGACATCAAGGGTCAGATTGAAACCCTCCTCTTGGGCTTCCCAAACCTGCCCAGCACCACCACCCCCGACGGCAAGGACGAAACCGAGAATGTGGAGATTCGCCGCTGGGGAGATGAATATATTCCCCAGGCTCCCGAAGGCGCACCCCTCAAGCCCCATTGGGAAATCGGCGAAGCCCTTGGCCTGATGAACTTTTGAGCGCTCCTCTAAAATTGCCCAGAGCCGTTTTGTCACCCTGATGGGCCAGGGAGCTGCCCTAGAGCGCGCCCTGTTCACCTTTATGCTGGACCGCCACACCAGCCACGGCTATACCGAGGTGATGCCCCCCTATCTAGTCAACACCGCCTCGCTGACCGCTTCGGGGCAACTGCCCAAATTTAAAGAAGAGAGCTTCCAGTGCAAAGACGACGACCTCTGGCTCTCCCCCACAGCGGAGGTGCCGGTCACCAATCTGCACCGGGAAGAGATTCTGCCAGCCGAAAATCTGCCCCTCCACTACTGCGCCTACACCCCTTGCTTTCGCCGAGAGGCGGGCAGCTATGGCCGGGATACGCGGGGGCTGATTCGCCTGCATCAGTTCAACAAGGTGGAAATGTACAAATTCGTCCACCCCGACACCTCTGAGGCAGAACACCAAACCCTAGTGGCGGATGCCGAGGCGATTTTGCAGGCGCTGAAGTTGCCCTATCGGGTAATTGAGCTATGCACGGGGGATTTGGGCTTCTCGGCGAACAAAACCTACGACCTAGAGGTGTGGATGCCGTCGGCGGCGACCTACCGGGAGATTTCAAGCTGCTCGAATTGTGGAGATTTTCAAGCCCGGCGGGCCAGCATTCGCTTTAAGGTGGCGGGGCAAAAGGGCACGCAGTTTGTCCACACGTTAAATGGGTCGGGGCTGGCGATCGGGCGAACGATGGCGGCGGTGTTGGAGAATTATCAACAGCCAGATGGCACAGTGAAGGTGCCGGAGGTTTTGCAGCCTTATTTGAAGCAGGAATGGCTTTGAAATCGTTTTCATAGCGGTCATCTCTCTGTTGACCCAGCCCAGCGCGTCACAAGCAGTCCTGAATCGCCTGCTCCAAAATCACCAAGCCTTCATCAAGTTCTGCGTGGCGCAAGATCCAACCGCCTCCCCTGTTGGAATAATTTTGCTGAGAACAGACGATTCTGAACCGGAGATGCCATTCCCAGGGTGGACCTACCAGCCCGATTATTTCTCGGCCCAATAACTTCCATGTGGGAGCCAGTTCCCGTAATTTGGCTGGCCCCCTCTATTTCTGCGCGCCCTTCATCAAACCGAGGGACTCCAGCTCTAAACCTCGCGGTCGAGTTAAACGCTAGGGGAATCTGCGATCGCCATCCGATAACAATACGGGCGCTGTCGTTTCTTCCCATTCCAGCAGGGTTATGGGCTGAAGCACCGCTGCTTTGACGAGATCTGGTGAATCACCGTCGTAGGCTAGGGCTTCCTCAACGGTCATGCCGTCAAGTTCAGCCAGATCCCGAGGCAACGGTTTTGCTGGGTCACGCTAGCGCTGATCCAGCCTACAAATTGCAGCTTGACGCTGCACTAGGACGCCTGAGCTGCTCCACTGACGGGTTCTGGGTCGGGTACCGTGTCTGTCGTAGCCTGGTTGGGATGAAAGTAGTCGTAAATTTGCTGGGCCAGACGTGGGCCAATGCCAGGAACAATGGCGAGTTGATCGGGACTGGCTTCGCGGATGTAGTCAATGGATCGAAAGGCCGCCAGCAGCTCTTTTTGGCGGTGATGCCCCAGCCCTGGAATATCGGAGAGGCGCGATCGCCGCATCCGATCGCTGCGTTTTTGCGGTGAAAGCTGACCGCAAAGCGATGGGCCTCATCTCGGAGTCGTCGCAGCAGTTGCACACCGGGCTGCTCAGATTCGGTATCCAAGGATATAGATTCACCAGGCAGAAAGATTTCCTCCTGCTTTTTAGCCAAGCTAATCACGTGCAGGTCTTCCAGCAGGTTCATCTCCCGCAGCTCTTTGACCACCGCCGAGAGCTGACCCTTGCCCCCGTCGATCATCACTACGTCAGGCCAGTCTGGGTTGCCCGCCCGCTGTTTATCGGGATCGACGGCATAGCGATGGAAGCGCCGCCGAATCACCTCCGCCATGCTGGCAAAGTCATCGGAATGTCCGGCTCGCACGGTCGGATCCTTGATTTTGTAATGGCGATAATGCTGCTTGGCGGGCATCGCATCGACAAACACCACCTGGGAGGCGACTGCATCAGATCCTTGAATATGGGAGATGTCATACCCTTCGATCCGCTTGGGCTGGTCCGGCAAGTCGAGAATTTCGGCCAAATCCTGCATGGCTAGGGCATTGCGATCGGCCACCTTTTGGGTACGGACCAGTTCGTACTGGGCGTTGCGCTCTACCATTTCCAACAGCTCGGCCTTGGTTTGGCGTTGGGGCAGCTCGATCGCCACCTTACGGCCCCGCTGCTGGGTGAGATATTGGGCCAAAATGTCCGCCTCCGGCAAGTCATGCTGCACCAAAATCTCCGCTGGAATTTCGATCGGTTCGACCGTGCTGTAGTGCTCCTCCAGCACCCGCTGCAAAATCTCACCGGCGTACCGGCTTGAGCATCAGCATTAAAGCCTAAGCGCCCCACCAAGCGTCCGGCCCGAATTTGAAAGAGCTGTACACAGGCGAACTGGTCATCGTGGGCGAGGGCGATCGCGTCGCGGGACACCGTGTCGTCGGGTAGAGCCACCTTTTGGTGAGTCGTCAGCCGCTCTAACCCCTGAATTTGGTCCCGCAGCGTCGCCGCCTGCTCAAACCGCAGCTCTTCAGCGGCCTTTTCCATCTGGGGACCAACACATCCAAAAGCTCAGTAGTGCGTCCCTGAACACCATCGCCACCCGTCGCATAATCTTGCG
>JAAUQE010000182.1 GCA_012032425.1 Leptolyngbya sp. RL_3_1
GCTACGGCGTAATCCGTTCTAATCAAATTAACGAGACCGAGGCCGTGGCCTATCAAAAGCTGCTGGCGTTACTCAGCCTTGACCCAGATATCGTCCAGCGCTTGGAAAATGAAGCGATCGCAAACCTATGACCATGACCCAGTCTGTTGCTGAAGTTGCCACCGACACGATGCTGCAAGTCTCGGGGCTGAACGTGTTTTACGGTGAGAGCCACATTTTACGAGATGTGGATATGAAGGTGCCCCAGGGCAAAATGGTGTGCCTGATTGGCCGCAATGGGGTGGGCAAAACCACCCTGCTGAAAACGATCATGGGGCTGTTGCAACCCCGGCGCGGCAACATCCACTTTGAAGGCAAATCGCTGTTGGCGCTGCCCCCGGATCAACGGGCGCGACTGGGGATTGGCTATGTGCCTCAGGGCCGGGAAGTCATTCCCCGTCTGTCGGTGAAAGAAAATCTCTTGATCGGTCTCGCCGCTAATCGCCACCACAAGGGCAATCTTAAGACCCAAGCGATTCCCGCCGATATCTTGGCCCTCTTCCCGGTTTTGGAAACCATGTTCGATCGCATGGGGGGAGACTTGAGTGGCGGGCAACAACAGCAACTGGCGATCGCCCGTGCCCTCATGGGTCGGCCCCAGCTTTTGGTCTTGGATGAACCCACGGAAGGAATCCAGCCCTCAATCATTTTGGATATTGAGGCGGCGGTGCGGAGTATCATCGAAAAAACCGGAATTTCGGTACTTTTAGTCGAACAGCACCTACACTTTGTGCGCCAAGCCGACTTTTACTACGCCATGCAAAAGGGCGGTATTGTCGCCTCGGGCTCGACCCACGAACTCAGCAATGATGTGATCCAGCAGTTCTTGGCCGTTTAGGAAAATTCTGCGCTGTGGCCAGTGGAGCCTAGGGATTGGACCCGCTCACGCATCCGCCTATCTACTACCATGGACGGTCACTTCTTTGCTCACCGATCCCTATGCCCTATCTATGCTCTATGGCAGTCGCCAATTGCATTAAGACATAAACTAGAAGCGTTTTCCATCTCCGGTTAGTGCCATACCCAAGCCTATCCGGGAATACGACGGATAGACGCCACCCCTTCAACCCCCGTTTTGTCGATACCGACCCAGCGCCATCATCGGAAAGTACTGGCGATAGAGGTGATAGCGAAGGTAGAAATGCCCCGGAAACCCCGTACCGGTAAATTCGGCCTCATTCCAGGTGCCGTCAGGGTTTTGGCTGTTGAGCAAATACTGAATGCCTGTTTTCAGGGCTTGCTGAGGGGCGGTATCGACGCAGCCCGCATCGAGTAGCCCCAGCAATGCCCAAGCGGTTTGCGAGGCTGTACTCGGTCCCTGGCCCTTGAGGCTCGGGTCATTGTAGCTGCGGCAGGTTTCCCCCCAGCCCCCGTCAGCATTTTGGCAGCTCACCAACCAGGCCACCCCCCGTTCGATCTGCACCTGATAGCGTTCCGGCGCGATCACCGCCAAGGCCGACAATGCGCCGCTGGTGCCATAGAGATAGTTCACCCCCCAGCGGCCAAACCAACTGCCGTCTGCCTCTTGATCGCGAATCAAATAGTCTAAGCCACGGGCGATGCGGCGATCGCTCAATTCGCCCCCGTACCCTTTAACCAGATCTGGTCCTCAGCGAGGCGACCATGCATTTCCAGCACCCGCGCCGTGATATCAGCGGTGCTGGGGTCGATCATGGCCTTGAGGTCCCCATAGGGCAGGGCATTTAGCCAGTCCTGATCATTGTTAATGTCAAAGGCAGCCCAGCCGCCGTCCCGGCACTGCATGGTGGCAATCCAGCGAACGGCGCGGGCGATCGCCGCCTTTTTCAGCTTCTCATCCGGCAGGGTAATGCCCTGTAGCGCCATCGCCACCACCGCCGTGTCGTCAATATCGGGGTAAAACCGATTCTCAAACTCAAAGGCCCAGCCTCCGGGCTGCCCCTGGGGATTTTTGACCTGCCAGTCGCCATAATCCAGGATTTGCTTGTCGATCAGCCACTGTCCTGCTTTCACCAGGGCTGGATGGTCTGGGACCAGCCCCGAGTCGGTCAGCGCCCGCAGGGACAGGCCCGTATCCCACACCGGCGAGACGCAGGGCTGCACCCAGTAGTGGTCGGCGGTTTCGATGGCGAAGTTATCGATGGCCTGCAATCCTCGCCGCACCACCGGGTCATTCCCGTCGTAGCCCAGCACCCGCAGGGCCAGCAGCGAGTTGAGCATGGCGGGAATAATTCCCCCCCAGTCGCCGGTGGCCTCCTGCCGTGCCAAAATCCAGTTTTCGGCCTTACGAATCCCCTCCTCCCGAAAAGGAATCAGATTCACCGCCTCCGCCAGCTTGAAGCCCTGGTCTAACCAGAGAAAGATATCGCTCCAATCGTGATTTTGGGGCAGCTCCCAGCGCACATTCTTGATGCCCTCGGCGTAGAGTTCATCCACCTTGACTGCTGGGGCAATTTTATACACCGGCTTTTGGTCAAACACCACCAGCAAGGGCACGGTGCTGCCCCGCGCCCAACTGGACAGCTCATAAATGGTGAACGGGGCAGGCGACTCTAGCAGCATGACCCAGGCGGGGAGGGAGGGTAGCCCCTGCCAGTCGTAGCAGCCGATCAGGGCTAGGTGGAATTTGGTAAAAATCCGGGTTTTGCTGATGCCCCCCCGACTGAGAATAAAAGCCTTGGCCCGGACCAAATCCGGGTCACTGGCGGGCACTCCCAGCACCCGCAGCGCCGTGTAGGCTTCCACCGAGGTGCTGAGATCCCCCCCGTCGCCGTAAAACAATTCCCAACCGCCGTGGTCTCGTTGGTGCGATCGCAGATAGGGCTCAGCTTTGGCCAAGGGGCGATCGCGATCGGTGCCCCAGATTTTGTGCAGCAGAATAATCTCGGCAGTGATGGTGACGTTGGACTCTAGATCAGCCCACCAATAGCCTTCCGGGGTCTGGAGAGAGAGCAAGTTAGCTTGGGCGGCGGCAATGGCCTGATCGAGCGAGTCTAAATCGGCGGCTCCTAAGGAGATGGACTGCTGCATATTTTGAGTTGGCATCCGCGCCTCTCACGTTTAAATGGTAAATACGGGGGTACGGAGGCAGCATAGGGCAAAATCGCCGGGATTAGCTCTGGATACAGTATTTTTGAAGCTCGTGATTTTTGAGGCTCGTGGGGTCCCAAAAGAGACCTGAAACCCTTGCTGTCACGACATCGGCTGTACTTCACCAAGCAAGGCAATGCTGCATGAGGGATCTGCGCTTCAATAACATCCCATGCCCACAAGCTACTGCATTACCGCAACAGCGTGAGCGGCTCCTCAGCGCGACAGTGCTCGCCATCCGTCGTAAACGCTAGGGGGTAGTCTGGGCTGAGGGGATAATCATCCCCATCACCAGCATGAAAGCCAGAACCGATCACCAGTTGATACTGCTTGATCAGCACCCCAAACCGCCGCACGGGGATAGAGATCGCGGGGCTGGTGCGATCGAACATCGCCAGATGGGTAGGGCAGATGGGGTGCCAGCGATCGCCCAGCAAAAGGGCCGATCGCCCCTCCAATTCCGAAGCATCGTACCAAAAGTCAAACTGATCAATGCGCCCTGAAATCGCCATCACCGAGGGGTCATTGAGCTGATAGGCGAGGGCCGCCGCCGACCGGTAGTCGGTGGTCAGCAAAAGCGGATCGTCTGTTGCCAAGGCAGCCGCCTGCACCTGAGCGGCGACGGTGGGCCAGCCGTAAAGCATCCGCGTATCCTCATCCCCCGAATCCCCAAACCAGGCCGACCAGGGAAACACCGCATAGTGAATCACCAGTGCTGCCGCTACGAAGAGGCCAAACCCCTGGGCGGTTCTGGCCCAGGGGCGATGACGGAAGACAGAATCTGTTTTGGGCAGAAATACCCCCGCCATCAAGGGAAACAGCAGCGGATAGGCCAGGATATTCCAGTAGTAGAGCACCGGGGCTTGCAGGGACAGCAGCGCCAAACTCGCAGTAGAGGTGAGGGCAATGGCGATCGCCACCCGCTGATACACTTGCCCAAACGGATTTTGTGGCTTTTGCCTCAGGGCCTTGACCGCTGCCCACACCTGGGCTGGCCCTAAAATCAAGCCGCTCAGCAACAAAAAAACAGCGGCCCCAGCCACTGGATACTGCTCGGTTCCGCCTGCACGCTGCGCCCCAAATAAAACTGCAACGAGGCCCAATCATGCTGGGCATTCCACACCCAAATCGGTGTGGTCACTGCCGCCCCCAGCAGGCCCGCGCCATAGAGATGGGGATTGCGCCAGAGCCGTCGCCAGGGGCGGTAGGCTGCAATCGCCCCCAAACAGCCCAACGCCAAAAATACCGCCAGATACTTGCACAGGGCCGCTAACCCCAAACAGAGCCCAGTGGCGTAGAGCCAGCGGGTCGCGTTTGCTTTTGACAAGGCTTGTACCCAGCAATAGCCCGCAGTGGTGCCAAACAGAATCAGCCAGTGGTCGGGCCAAGCGATCGCTAAGAATAGAAAAAACAGCGGCGAGGTGAACAGCAGCCAAAGCGCCACACCCCAACTCTCCTGGGCGCGAGCCCCGTAAAGCTGCTGGCAGATTCGGCCATACAGCGCCAACAGCAGACCAGTGCTGATCAGATTGGGCAGCCGCAATACCCAGTTAGAGCGCCCTAGACCAGCGGCAAAAAGCCCTTGAATCCAGGCGGGGAGGGGCGGGTGGTCAAAGTAAGACCAGTCCAGATGCTGTCCCCAGAGCCAGTAGTAGGCTTCGTCGGGGTTGGGAAACGCTGCCCCCCAAAACCCCAATCGCAGTGCGATGAGCGGTAATAGTATCGCGATCGGAAAGGCTGATTTCATAGCAGAAGGCAGAAATCAGAAGAATGAAGGCAGAAGCAAGTCATGCTTTCCTTTCCCATTAACGCTCCAGGATTTAACCGCACACTTTCAGAAGTGATAGCTGTTGCAGGCATCAAGTGTAGACATGTCCTTGCCCTACCACCTGCAATCGGTTTTGGTCTCTTCGTTCTTAATTACTTCGGTAAATTGTAAAAGTGATTCTGGTTCCCTGTTGGCGGCCTCATAGTAGTTGTAGAGACTGCCAGCGAACCAGTAGTCGCAACTAGCTCCTGACTCTGCCAAAGTTGTAAGACTTCTCATCGCCCCTTGTACATCACGGGCTTTGACCTCATGGTAGAGATTGGCTTTTGGATTGTCGTTTGGGTAAATGTCCGTAGCGTAGCGCCTGATTGGGTCATTATTGGTGCTATTGCTCAAGCCAAGCAGAACAAAGAACCCCATAACTACTGCGGCAATACTAATACCAACACCTGCGGAACTACCATCTCCTCCATATGAAGGAGTGTAGCTGCGAGAGGGTATGTAATCTTCAAACGAGAATGAACCGACTTCTGTGGAAGAATCTTCAACGACAGCATCATGACAGTCATATTCGCTGTCCAGATACTGTAGAAACTCTGGATGCTCATCCATGTACCAGACCTGCACTCCATTGGCCTCAGCCGCTTCTGCTGCGTTGTGAGATGCCTCAACATCTGCGGGGGTCCATCCAGCGATAACTGGAATACATTCAGGATGTTCCAACAGGTACGCCTGGACCTGCCCTTGGGCTTCTCTGATTACCTTCCGGGTAAGCTCTTTTTTGGTCTCAATTAGGTAAATCGCCGTTAGGATATCAATCCTGCCATACTTTGAAGGAACTTCCAGGTCTGGGTAATAGCCTTTAGAACTCAGCCAGGAAGCCATAGCCTTCTGGAGTTGATTTTCACTGCCAAACATGGCTAAGCACCCAAGAAGCCCTACATGATTCTTGATTTTAGGAGATTTTCGAGAAAGAACCTATCTGCTGTAGGGTGCCCTATAACCCTACGGTTATGGTTTCTCTAGAGCGAAGCGTCGAACCACATATCGAGTATATTCACTGCCAGAAGCCGACTTACTCCAATAACCAGCCAAACAAACTCGTGAGAGTGAGCTGTAAAGGGTCAGCAAACGGCGGAGTCGGCAGGCGGGCGTCGGGCTGATCGAAAACAACCGTTTCTTGGCCAGGGCGATAAACAAACACCGTCTGCTCATCGGGATCAATCAGCCAACCCATTTGAGTCCCATGCTTTAAGCAGTGAAGGATGTTCTTAGTCACTTTGGTTTGACTCTGGTCAGGAGACAAGATTTCAATGGTCCAATCGGGTGCCAGCAGAAAAGTATTGGCCACCTCCCCATTGCCATCGCGGGGAATGCGGTTCCAGACTACAACGGCAATATCAGGGACGGTGGAGCGATCGCCAACGGTGCAACGGAGTTCAGGAAAGGCGCGGGCAAGACGCGGGGGCTTCGTGATGCCATTAATGGCTGATACCAGTTC
Source organism: Leptolyngbya sp. RL_3_1 (assembly GCA_012032425.1). Taxonomy (GTDB): domain Bacteria; phylum Cyanobacteriota; class Cyanobacteriia; order Phormidesmidales; family Phormidesmidaceae; genus PCC-6406. The sequence continues at coordinate 6,378 of JAAUQE010000182.1, forward strand.
CCCTTGAATGACGCTGTGTTTCCCCTGGGGCATTGGCTTCTGAATAATTTGGCCGTCAATATATTCACTCGCAGGCTTCGTTTCCGGCAGTGCCAAAAACGCGGCCAAGGGGAGCGATTTAGAGGGGGCTTGTACCATCGGGCCGGACTCTCAAATTAACCGTTCAAAAGCAGATGTCTATTATCGTCTATCGCTATTCAGACTGATCCGACGGGCCAATGTCATCTAGCTCAGACAAATCAAAATCGGCTGCCTCGTCTAAATGCAGCTCATCGGTCAGGGATGGCACCGGCTCCCCCTCTTCCGTGGGTTCGGCATAGATAATGGTGGGCAGTCCAGCCCCTTGCAAACCCTTGATAATGCGATCGGGGCTCTGGGGAAACACCACAAACAGCGGTCGCAACGTATCCGCCCCCTCACTGAGGAGATGCTGGTGACGGGCGGGCAGGAACCATTCATAGCCCCCATCCAACAAAAGCTGGATCTGCCGCCACCGCATCAACAGGTCAGAGAAATCTTCATGGGGGCGATGGATCAAGATAAACAGCTCTACCCCGGTTTTGATCTTCCACTCCGGGTCGCACATCAGCAACACCACCTCGCAGGGCAAAGCAACCGCCGTCCCGGCAGAGAGGGTCATCCCTGCTTGACTCGACTGTGCAGGCTGCCGAATGCGGACATTCGGCAAGGGCAGCGCCACAATGCTCTCCTGGGGACGCCGCATACTGGGAATCACTTCCAGATAGGGGCGATACCGTCGGAGCAAGGCCATCGCCCCGGCATAATCACTACAGGTGGAGAGGAGGGTTTCGTACTGAACTGGTTTAACCGCCATAGGGGAGGCTGAAGCCCGCGAGCTTAGATTTAGATATTGCCGTATTCTAGCCAGCCCTTCTGGGCGATGGCTATGGGGCAACAACCGCATTAACCGACCCCTGCTGCACCGGTAGGGATCCACTGGAGCGCAATGTTAGCCAGCCTGATCTGGATTCTACTCATGGGGTTTTTCGTCGGGCAGATGGCGCGAAGGCTCCAAGCCCCAGCCCTAGTCGGCATGGTGATGGTGGGTATCCTCCTCGGTCCCCAGGGGGCTAACGTGATCAGTCCCGAGGTGTTGCGGGCCGCCGATGACCTGCGCACCCTCGCGGTCATGGTGATTTGATGAAGGCGGGGCTGGGGCTCGATCGCGAGAAGCTCGCCCAGCAGGGGACGGTGGCGCTGCGATTGGGGTTTTTGCCCGCCATGGGGGAGGCGATCGCGGTGGCCCTGGCGGCCATCTGGCTGTTCCAGTTTGATTGGGCTACGGGCTGCTGCTGGGCTGCATCCTGGGGGCCGAGTCGCCAGCGGTGATTGTGCCGGGGATGCTGCGACTCAAAAGCCTGGGTTGGGGGGTCAAAAAAGGGATTGCCGATGCCATCTTGACCGGTAGCGCCCTCTCCGATGTGCTGCTCTTGCTGGTGTTTAGCCTGCTGCTGGCTTTTCTCACCCAAGGGACGGTGACGGGTCTCAGGTGGGGCGGTCTGACCCTCAGCCCCCTGCAACTGCTGCCGCTGCAAGTGGTGATGCAGATAGGACTGGGTATTGGGCTGGGCTGGCTTACGGCCCAGGTTTTGGTGCTGCTGCTCACCCACCAACGGTGGACTCAAAATGCCTTGCAGGACACGTTGGTGGCGGCAATGGTGGCGCTGCTGCTGGTGGTGCTGGCGACGGCAATGCCAGTGTTCTCCGGTTATTTGGCGGTGATGGCCACGGGGTTCTTTCTGATTGCGCTAGATGCCCCCTTGGCACGGCGGTTGCGGGGCGGGTTTAACGGCCTCTGGACCGTGGCCGAAATCGTTCTCTTTGTGTTGCTGGGAGCCAGCATTCAGCTCCAGGTGTTGGGGGATACCCTGCTAGTGGGGCTGCTGATCTTGGCGATTGGCACCCTGGTGGGGCGATCGCTGGGGTGGTATCTCTC
>JAAUQE010000183.1 GCA_012032425.1 Leptolyngbya sp. RL_3_1
CTATGCTTCCTCCTAATTATTAATTATCAATTGTCCATTCATGACTCATTATCCTGCGATCGCGGTAGTTGCCTCCATTAGCTCCCTTCATCATCCCCCGCATAGCAGCCAAATCGGGAGTCGGAACCAATATCAAGATATTACCTTTAGCAATTAGCGTGAAATTCTGCCCTGCTCCCAACGCTAACTGATGGCAGAGTTTTTCGGGAATAGCTACTTGATAGTCAGACGACAGACTGGTTTTGTGCATTTCAATCATGAACTCCTAGCTAGCGCCACATCACATTTAGAATCTTTTCTTACTGCAAATGGGCATACACAGCGATGTTGGGATCAATAAAAGCGCTCTCACTCATGCAGCTCATCCCGTGCAGGCATGACGATCTTCTCCACCGGAATGCGATGCGCCTTCAGATGTGCCAAATCTTCCTGAAATTCAGCTACATCGTAATGAACACAAATGCCGCGATCAGAGATTAACCGCTGAAACCGAATTTGCGACATATCCAGCAACTCCGCCGCTTTTCCCAGGCTGAGCTTTTCCTATTGTCAATTATTAATTCCCTCCAAAAGTCGCTGCCAATCCTCATCCGTCGGCAGCATTCCCTCATACTCTTCCGGCACCTGCGGATAGAGCTGATACGTCGCCACCCCAATCGGGTTTGTCTTCGACTTCAGGCTAAACTCCACCTCCAGCCGATCCTTCTCAGCGCAGAGAATGATGCCGATCGCCGGGTTATCGTCTGAGGCGCGTTCCTGGTCGTTCAGCACCTCCAAGTAAAAATCCATCTTGCCTGCATACTCCGGGCGAAAGCGTCCGGTTTTTAGCTCAATCGCCACCAAACACTTCAAAAAGCGGTGATAGAACAGCAAATCTAGAAAATACTCGTTCTCCCCCAGGGTGAGTCGATACTGGCTGCCGATGAAGCAAAAGCCATAGCCCAGCTCCATCATGAAATCCTTCAGCCGAGCCAGCAGACTGCGCTCCAAATCCCGCTCATGCACCGCCTGAGTCAGCCCCAAAAACTCCAGACTGTACTGGCTTTTCAGGGTTTCCTCTGCCTGCTCCGCCAGATACTCCGGCAGCACCGCCGCAAAGTTATGGCTTTTATCTTGCAGACTGACCTCATAGGCTCCTGCCTTGATTTGGTTCAGTAGCACATTGCGCGTCCAGCCCAGACGAGCCGTAGCCTCCAGGTAATAGCGTCGGGCCGTTTCATCCTTAATCCGCTGCATAATCAGGATGTTGTGTCCCCAGGGAATTTCTCCAACAAGCTGTTGGAGATCTGGCATTTGCTGATACTCCGTGTAGAACTGGCGAATCAACCACAGATTCTGGGGAGAAAAGCCCCTCATCTCAGGAAACTCAGTTTTCAGGTCAGCCGACAGCCGTTCCACCACGGCCTTGCCCCAGCCCAAAGCCTCCTGCCGCTCCACAATCAATTGCCCCAGCGTCCAATACAGCCCAATCAAAGACCGATTAACTGCCCGCGCAGCCCCAATCCGGCTTTGCACTACCTGGCTTTTGATCGCCTGCAAAAACTCCTGATAGGCTCTGTCTGAAGCTGGTTGAACGGTTCCCATAAATTGCCCTGTTTCCCTTCCTTCAATGGTTGCATCGATTGGTCAGATGCCTTCTGACCAATTGAGACGTGAGGCAACAGCACTACTCCACCCTTTTCTCAAAAATGTGCGACGTGTCGCACTCATCAACCCCACCGCCCCCTTATTGTTCTATTCAGATCCTAACAACCTATCAATTAACAATTGTCAATTAACAATTATCAATTGTTAATTCCACTCCCACCCCATCTTGTGCAGGTGCTCCGCCACCCGGCTCGTTAGCTTGCCGTCTTTGCCGCCTCAATCACATAACTCATCGACTGCGGATTATCCACCCGCTTTGATGCCGATAACACCTCCAGCCCCACCACATTACCCGCCGCATCATAGTCAAAGATAATGCCCGACTCATCCTCATCGCTTTCTGCGATCGGCACCTCTTGAAACAAGATTCTCAGCACATCTACCGCTGGGTCATACACAATTTTCATTCTGCCCTCCAGTACTTTTGAATCTTGCTCGTGCGATACACCGTAACCACCACAGGCGGATCGATCAGCTCATCCACCACGACCCGCACCAAATAGGTCTTCCCCTCTTCACTATCCCAACGCGACTGATAAATCGTGCGGTTGTCTCGTCCTGGCACCACCTGCTCCGGTTGAGCCAAGATGTCCACCACCACCTGGCGCAAAACCCCACGCCGCGCCATTTCTTGCAACCCATGGGATGACAGTCTGTAGCGGGTTAATCCCATGCCAACCCCATCTGTTTCAGGTGCTCCGCCACCCGGCTCGATAGGGTCTCCACCGATAGCACCAGTTCCGGCAACGGTTCCGCGTAACGCTCCTCCAGATCCTGCACCCGGTTCGCCAACTGCTGCGTCACCCGGTCAATCTCCGCCACAATGGCCCCCCTCAGCGTGGCATGCCACTTGTCCGCCACCACCAGGGTTGTAATCTCATCCTCACTCAGCTTTGAGTACTGGCCAAACACCGCTTTGTCCAAGGCTTCCTGGGCGACCTTCACCGCCTTCTTCATCGCCGCCTCCTGGTCAAACAGCGATCGACATTCCTTCGCAATTAATAATTGAGAATTAATAATGGATAATTCCGAATCCTCACCCGCCTCCCCAATTATCAATTTTTCATTATCAATTATTAATTGCTTAAGACTTCCCTTCGTCACCTTCCCCGCATCCGTCTGGGCCTCCGCCAGTAGCCCCTCCTCGCCGCTGTGCTCCTCGATGAGCGCTTCCAGTTCCTGGCTCAGGCCGTCCAGATCCGCCTGGAGTTCATCCATGTGGGCCTGCTGGTCGGCAAAGTACCGCGCCACTATTAGGCCAGGGGGAATCAGGTCGGATTTGTACTTCTGTTTGCCAATCACCAGGTCGGGGGTTTCCTTGAGCTTTTCCCCCTTCTTCACCACCAGCTCCCGCAGGGTTTTGCCAGCGGCCCAGCCCTCCTGTACCAACCCATAGACCATCGTCCTGCATCGTCTCCGCCCAGTAATCCATCAGGATTTGGTAGAGGCCGTAGCGATCCAGCAGATCCGCCTCGGTAAAGCGGTGCAGCAAATCCTCCGACAGGGCAGTGATCAGCGCCTTGGGCTGGTCGGCGATCGCAATGCCCCTAAGGGCGTCAACATGGGCCACGTACCAGTCGGTGTAGAGGGCCAGGGTGCGCTCCGCAAACGCCTCAAACTCCGGATGGCGCTTAATTATCAATTGACAATTGTCAATTATCAATTTCGAGTACCCCTCTCGCTCCGGCGCAAACAGATCCGCCCGCATCTGCGGAAACACCCGCCAGTAGGCTTCCAAAGCATCCAGATCCCGATTGGGAATGCCGCCGCTGAGGTGGGCGGCCAGATCGTGGATGTCTTCTGGCTCGCTGGCGTCGATATAGCGGGGGAGGTTGAGGTTGTAGTCGTTCTTCTCGATTTCCGCCAACGGCACCAGGCGGCTATAGCGGGGCTGCTCGGTCTGGGTGTTAAACACATCCACGATTTTGTGAATGTCCTGGCTGCGCAACCGGTTCTTGTTGCCGTCCTTCATAAAGCCCCGGCTGCCATCCACCATGAACAGGCCCGATCGCGCCGCCGCCCCCGCCTTATCCAGCACGATGATGCAGGCGGGAATGCCCGTGCCGTAGAACAGGTTGGCGGGCAGGCCGATGATGCCCTTGATATAGCCCTGACGCACCAGATTCCGCCGAATCCTGGCCTCAGCATTGCCGCGAAACAGCACCCCGTGGGGCAAAATCACCGCCCCCTGGCCCGTACTCTTCAGCGACTTGAGGATGTGCAGCAAAAAGGCGTAGTCGCCATTCTTGTCCGGTGGTGCCCCGTATTCAAATCGCCCAAACGGGTCAGCGGTGACATTAACCCCGTTACTCCAGGACTTGTAAGAGAAAGGCGGATTGGCCACGGCGAAGTCAAAGGTCTTGAGGCTCTGATCGTCACCCTTCCAATGGGGATCCGAGAGGGTGTTGCTGCGCCAGATCTCATGGCTGGGGTAGCCGTGCATAAACATGTTCATCCGCGCCAACGCCCAGGTGGAATTGTCCATCTCCTGGCCGTAGATGGTGAGGCCGCGCGGCGCTTCGTCCGCCACCTTCAGCAGCAACGAACCGGAGCCGCAGGTGGGGTCATAGACGGTCTGATCTTGGCGGGTCTCGGGGGTGATGCCCACCACCTTGGCCAAAATCCGCGAGACCTCCGCTGGGGTATAAAACTGGCCCTTGCTCTTGCCTGACTCCGTGGCAAAGTGGCGCATCAGGTACTCGTAGGCATCCCCCAGCAGGTCATCCCCCTCCACCCGGTTGGCACTCAGATCCAGCCCATTGAAAATGCCCACCAGGTTCGAGAGGCGATCGACCATCTCCTTGCCCCGGCCCAGCTTATCCTCATCGTTGAAGTCCGCCACGTCGATCACGCCCTTTAGGTCGTTCTCTGCGGCCAGGGCGCTGATGATTTTGTTGATCTGGTCGCCGATTTCTTTGTTGCCCTTCAGGGCCACCATGTCCTCAAAAGAGCCGCCCTCAGGCACCACAATCATGGCGTAGGGGTCCCCGGCATACCGGTCGGAGACGTACTTCATGAACAGCAGGGTCAGCACATAGTCCTTGTACTGGCTGGCATCCATGCCACCGCGCAGTTCATCGCAACTGGCCCACAGGGAGCTATACAGTGCCGTTTTCTTAATGGCCATATAGTGCCTCCACCGTTACCGGTCGCCCCGTTGCTATCCGTGCCGCCCGCCAGAAACAGCGAAACCCCCCATTGCTGGGAGGTTTCGACTTATCGGAGCGACAGGATTTGAACCTGCGACCCCCACTACCCCAAAGTGGTGCGCTACCAAGCTGCGCTACGCCCCGTTCTTTTAATGCTTAACAAGGATAGCACAGATGGTTGGCGGTACTGGCCCTAGGGAAATCCTCTAAAACCCGTAGTCCCATCGGGCTCCGAAAGCCCCGGACATCAATGTGGGTAAACACCGTAGAGCTGGCCAAACCGCCCCGAGACCCCCACCAGCGATCGAGCTTGTCAAAGATGTCATAGGGGTGGTAACCCGACACCACAAAGTCTGTAGCATCTCCGACCAAATGGCGAGACATACTGGCCCCACCCACCCTGGCATTGGTGGCGGGGTCTCGGTACCAAGAGTTGATTCTAATCGGGCGGTTGCCGACGATCTTGCGAATTTCTTCCATCGCCTTGGCTACCCGAATCATGCCGTAAACCACATCGGCACTGACGGGGATGCGGGTGCCGCCGTGGGTGGCTTCTCCCCAGGTAAAGTTACCGCCAGTAATGATCGGACTATTGGTGTAGTAAAGTCCACTAAATCCAGGAAATCTTAGCCCTTGGCCCCGATCCCTAGGGTTGGCGGGGGTTTGACTCGCAGCAGGGTTGCTGTCATTGGGTTTGTTATCTTTCTCGGTGCCCTCGATTTGAATATCGGGGCCAAAGGCGTACCAGGTATTGCGGTTTTCAGGCCCCAAGAACGCCCCGGCGAGGGCAACCCTGACGTGATTGCCTTCCATTTGAGAATAGGAAGACAGCTCAAAAACCGTCTTGTTGGGGACAAAAACCTTGTCTTGACTGTCCAACTGACTCGACAGCACCGGCTTGGCTTTGAAAAGGGTGTCGCTGACGACCCGCAGGTCTATTTTCTGACCATCAATTTTGATGTCGGGATTGTAGGCGTACCAGGTGTTGCGGTTTTCGGGGCCTAGAAACGCATTGGCGATCGCCACCCGTACATGATTCCCTGCGGCGGGCAAAAAGGACTGGAGTTCAAACTCAGTGCCGGTTTTGACAAAGACCTTTTCGCTATCGGATAGCTCACTAGAAAGGGTGGGCTTGAGCTTAAACAGGGTGTCGCTGGTCACCGTCAGCTTTACCGATGATCCCGTCACTTGCACATCGGGTTTGTAAACGTACCAAGAAAAGCTAGGGGGATTGCCCAGGGTAACGTTGGCGAGTTCAAGCTTGAGATGGTCACCCTCGACCTCGGTGTAAAACTCAACCTCAAACTCGGTCCCATTTTTGACAAAAACCTTTTCGGCGTCGGTCAGCTCACTCGACATCCGGGGCGCGAGCTTAAACAACGTGTCACTGGTAACTTTTATCCTCATGCCAATAGATCCCACCTGCGGTCGAACTATGGCTGATTATGGCCCATCCCTTAGCTTATGGGGCAATTTCCAGCGGGTGCTCAGCCCAAAAGGTCGGATTTTTACACGCCGTAATCTTTACCCGATAGAATTTGCTCGACAAAAGTGAGGGGATTAAACCCCATCCAACTTGAAAACTTGAGTTTTTACCGTGGGGTGAACGACAGGTTTGGATGGGGCCGTTTAGCAGAGCATCAGACCGGGAATCGCCCGCAGCAGCTCTGGCACCACCGCAGCGGGCCAGCCGCCCTCCGCCTGCCGCCCGGTCAACAGCAGCACCCGCAGACTAAAGGCATCCGGGTAGCCTTCGGCCTCTAACCAGAGGGTTTCGCTCTCGGCTTCACAGGTGAGGCGCTCGGCATCCATTAGGTCACTGGCCATCGCGGCCATGGTGTCCGCCAACTGAGCAGCGAGACGACAGAAGTCTTGGAATTCAGTGGCGGTCAGCTCGATCGCCCAATCCTCGCCCCCGATTAGACCCTTAAAACAGTGGCGTCTGGGTCCCAACCCAAACGCCACCCGGTTGCTGCTTTTAAATACCGGCCCATGGCCCCATGAAGATGCGGCTTACTGGCAGCGTGCTATTCGCAGATAATTTCTGGCTGAGTCAGCTCATCTGACATTTCGATAATTGCCCGCAATACCGGCTTCATGCGGTTCTCATCCATCGATTCAAATTCTTCGTAGCGACGACGCTGAGCCCGATTCGCCACTTGCACCGTAATGCGGTAGCGGTTAGAGGCGGCTTGCACCAGATCCTCGGTGCGACGCATGATCTGCTGACTGTCAAAGGGAGAAGGATTTTGTGTCATTGGGGCTCTGCGTAGGAAGTTACGGGGTGGCTCTTAAGCATAGCAGCAACCTCGAATAAGCCCATCAGAGGGGCTGAGCCCATATCTAGAGGAGGGCATGTCTGCCGTTAAACCAGGGCTTTAACGGCAGACCCATCCAAACAAGATGTGGATATGTTTCCTTTAGTGAAAATTTGAAAAGACTTCCGGGGAATGGTAAAGTCCGGTGCAGGCTAAGCAATGGGTGATTGCGAGTACAGGGCGAACTGCTGCTTGGCTGTCCACCATATCTAGGGACGATATGACGGTCACCTTACCTGCCAGAACTTTACCGGCTAACTCCAGCACGTTTGATAGAGTCTCCGTTCAGCCGAAGCGATTGGTGGCAGTGGGTGACAGCCTGGTGTACGGCTATGGCGATCCCGAAGGGGGCGGCTGGGTTGAGCGGCTGCGTCGCCAATGGCTGCAACCAGAGACCCCTGGCCCGGCCATCTACAACTTGGGGGTGCGGGGAGATGGGGTGAGACTCGTCGCCCAGCGCCTTGAGAGTGAATTTCGCAACCGGGGGGAGCTACGCAATCGCTTGCCCGATGCGGTATTGCTCTCGGTGGGGGTGAATGATTCGGCGCGGGTGGGCAGACCCGATGGCCGCCCTTATACCGATGAGGCTACCTTTGGGGCGGCAATGGCGGCGCTGCTCGATCAGGCCCAAGCGCTGGGTCCGGTTTTATTTGTGGGGATGACGCCGGTCTGGTCGGAACCGATGCCGTTTGCGGAGGTGCTGTATTACAGCCACCGCGATCAGTATCGCTATAAGGAAATCACGCGACGGGCCTGCCAACAGCGGCAAATCCCCTATTTGGATATCTTTGATTTGTGGTTGGGGCGGGGGGAGATTTGGTGGCGATCGCGCCTCTCTAGCGACGGCCTGCATCCCAATGTGCTGGGCTATCGCGCCCTAGTAGAAGACATTACCCAGTGGTCGGCCTTTCAGGGGTTGGTGTAGCGATCGCCCAGCGCCCTACTGCTGAGACTGGCGACGCTGGGCGATCGCCGCCTCAGCCAGGTCGATCAGAGGTTCAAAGTCAAAGTTCTGAGCCATTGCCATAATCGCCTCCCCCAACCCTGCCTCCCGAGCAGGGATGGTGGTGCAAAGGGTGGCAATCTTGCCATCATCCACCTCCGCCGCCGACTGGTAGAGCTGCTGTAACCAGGGGATGGGCAGAGTGGCTAACCGCTCTACCGTTAAGCCATCGGTAATCGGCACAGGCATTGC
>JAAUQE010000015.1 GCA_012032425.1 Leptolyngbya sp. RL_3_1
AAGCTGGTGCTGGTGATCACCCTTGGGCGGTCGCGGCGGTGGGCACGGGGCTGGGGACTCTGGCTGGGGTCGCTGATTAACCCAGGTGTACACTCAGTATTTCCAATTTCCGGTGCTGGAGTATTCGGGTCGAGCCCACCCTGCTGCTGACGGCGATTGGGGTGAGTGGGACGGCGGCGATGGTGGGCACGGTGACGGCGGTGCGGCAGGCGGTGTCGCTACCCCCGGCTGAGGCCATGCGCCCCGAGCCTCCGGCAACTTTTCAGGCCACACTGCTGGAACGGCTGGGCTTACAGCGGTTGCTCTCGCCTGTGGGTCAAATTATTTTGCGCAATCTAGAGCGGCGCATGGTGCAGACCGGCTTAGCGATCGTGGGCATTTCGGCGGCGGTGGCAATTCTGGTGATCGGTCGTTATTTTGAAGACGCCACTCAATATACTGTCGATCTACAGTTCCGCCAGCTACAGCGGGAAGATGTCACCCTGGTGTTCAACCAGCCTCTCTCTAGCCGTGCCCGCTACGAGCTGACTCAGCTTTCCGGCGTGTTACGGAGTGAGCCCTATCGTACGGTTCCGGCCCGCCTGCGCTTTCAGCACCAAACCAACCTCAGCGCCATTACTGGCCTGGAATCTGGGGGAGAGCTGCGCCGTATTCTGGATGAAAACTTGCAGCCAGTGGTGCTGCCAGAATCCGGAATCATTCTCACCGCCAGTCTGGCCGAGAAAATCGGGATCGCCGTTGGCGATGTGCTGACGGTGGAAGTTTTAGAAGGGGAACGCCCCACCCGCCAGGTGCCCGTGGTAGGGGTGGTGGAAGAACTGATTGGTCAGGGAGCCTACATGGATATTGCGGCCCTGAACGCGCTGATGCGGGAAGGCCAGACGATTTCCGGTGCCTACCTAGCGGTGGATTCAACCTATCTGGATCAGCTCTACGACCAGTTGAAGGAAACCCCGGCGGTGGCCAGTGTTGCCCTGCGCGATCGCCTGATTGCCAAATTCAATGAACAAATTACCGGCTCCTTTGCCGTCATGACCGGCGTACTGGTCGTGTTTGCCGCCGTGATTGCCTTTGGCGTCGTCTACAATATCGCCCGCATCGCCCTATCGGAGCGTAGCCGCGAGCTGGCCACCCTGCGAATTATCGGCTTTACCCAGGGCGAAATCGCCGTGATTTTGCTGGGGGAACAGGCGATCGTCACCGCCCTCGCCATTCCCCTCGGCTGCGGCCTGGGCTATGGCCTCGCTGCCCTGTTGAGCGCCGCCTACAACAGCGAAATCTACCGACTGCCCCTAGTCGTATCGCCCTCCAGCTACGCCTACGCCTTTGTGGTGATTACCCTGACCGCGATCGGCTCCGGCTGGCTCATTCGCCGCCAACTCAACCAGCTCGATTTAATCGCCGTTTTAAAAACCCGTGAATAAGGATGCTGTCATGCAGAACCCACCCCATGCCTCCAGTTTTGGCATCCAAACGTCAAAACCGCAGTCCCCTGAATCTGAAACCGAGGGGCCACCAGCAGGGACAGAAACCCCCAACAGCAATGGCTCCAGCAAGTCGTGGCGCGATCGCCTGCCGCGCGGATGGCCCTATTGGCTGGCCGGACTAAGTCTGGCCGGGCTGAGCGTCTTTGCTCTGCGTCCGACGCCCGTCGCGGTCGATTTAGGTACCGTGGAATCAGGTACCCTGTGGGTCACCGTCGATGCCGAGGGCCAGACGCGGGTGCAGGATCGCTACGTCATTGCCGCCCCAGTGGCCGGTCGGTTGACCCGCATCGAGTTGGCATCGGGCGACTCGATTGAAGCGGGGGCTGTGGTCGCTCAAATTGAGGCGCTGCCCTTCAATACTGAAGTTGAGGCGGCTCAGGCGCGGCTGCAGGAACTGAATGCCCAGATTGCCGGGGTCGCCACCCAGCGTCCCAAAGCGGCGGCGTTGGCTCAGGCCAAGGCTGATATCAATGCGACAATCGCCCGCCAGCGTCAGGCAGAAGCCCAATATCAAGAGGCCCAGGCCAGTCTGACCCAAGCCCAGCGCGATCGTGATCGGGCGCAAGACTTACAGACATCAGGGGCCATCTCCCGCCAAGCCCGAGAAGATGCCGAACTCGCCGTGACCCAGCGACAGCAGACTCTAGAAACAGCGCAGCAGCAGGTGGCAGCCGCCACGGCCAATGTCGCTGCCGCCCGTGATGCCCTGAAAGTCTTGCAGGCCGAGCAGCAAGACCCCGATTACCTGCTGGAGGTGTACCAAGCGCAAATTGCCAGCACCGAGGCCGAACTGCTGAGGCTGACGGATGAGGCGCAGCGCACCACCGTTACCGCCCCGGCGAGCGGAGAAGTCCTGCGGGTCATGCAGGAAAGCGCCCGCTTTGTGCAGGCCGGTGACCCACTGCTGGAGGTGGGCAACGCCGCCCAACTGGAACTGGTAATTGATATTCTCTCCACCGATGCGGTGCAGGTTGAGCTGGGGGACTTGATTCAAATTGAACATTGGGGCGGCGAAGAGACCCTGCAAGGGCGGGTGCGCTCCCTGGAACCCTCTGCTTTTACTGAAGTATCGGCCCTGGGGGTAGAAGAGCAGCGAGTCAATGTGATTGCCGATTTAATTGATCCCCCGGCAGCTCTGGGGGATGGCTACCGGGTGGAGGCCCAAATCGTTACCTGGGCCGGAGAAGACGTGGTGATGGTGCCCATGAGCGCCCTATTTCGCTGCGATCCGCAGACCTGGTGTACCTTCGTCGCCGAGGCCGGTAAGGCCCAACAGCGCGAGATCGTGATCAGCCAGCGCAATGACCTGGCCGCTGCGGTGGAATCAGGGCTCACCCCCGGCGAACAGGTGATTTTGCACCCCTCTGAGGAGATTGGAGAGGGGAAGCGGGTGCGCGATCGCGACTGACCTTTTGCCCACCAACCCCTTTCCCAAATCTGATGGGCACCCGTTGAACGGTTTGAACAGCAAGTCTCCCCGCTCCCCAACCGAAGACGCCCCCTGATATGCAGTCCGGCTGAGCACCCACGAAAAAATCAGGAGAACGTAGGGATGCGGGGGCCTACGCCCGGCGCAAAATGTAGGGTAATGAACCGGAATTGATATTAAACCCTGGCCACATCCAAACCAGTAGTTTGGCCTACGGTAAAAACTCCAGTTTTCAAGCTGGATGTGGTTTAGCATTCGTCATTTTTACAAATCCGTCATTTTTACAAACTATGGTCATGAAACGCAGACAGATCCTTTTTGAAGAAAACCGCTTTAGGCACCGCTGAGACGGCAGTATTGGGGCCTAAAGCGAGACATCCAAGCTATCTGGCCGCTATTTGGCTCCTGCTTGGGTCCCATAAACAGACCACTACAAAGCTGCGCCTGCCGCTTCATCCAATAACCACCAGAGTTCGCCCTGGGGTTGAATCAACCGCGAGGGGTACTGATTGCTGTCCTCGGTTTCAGCAAAACCGCCTCTAGGGCGGGCTGCTTGTTGGTCCCGCTGACCAAAAACATCACGCAACGGCTCTGGTTGATCAGCGGCACGGTAAAGGTAATGCGGGGATTGTCGTCCTTATTGCCGACGGTCACCCAGCGATCGCCCACCCCTAGGGCTGGGGTGTGGGGAAACAGCGAAGCGGTGTGGCCGTCATCGCCCATGCCCAGCAGCACCACATCGAAAATGGGGGAACTGCCCATCACGGTTTCTAGGGTGGTTTGGTACTGGTCCGCAGCAGCGGGGGGCGCATCGGCATGGGTGGGGACGGGGTAAATCTGCGCGGGGGGGATCGCTACCTGATCGAGCCAAGCCGCTTTAGCCATGCCGGCATTATTGTCGGGGTGATCGATGGGGACATAGCGCTCGTCACCCCAAAAAATATGTAGGTACGGCCAGGGTAGCGTTTCCTGAGCCAGGGCTGCATACAGCGGTTTGGGGGTGCTCCCGCCCGCCAGAGCTAGGTAACAAGCCCCGCGAGCCGCGATCGCCGTTTTGATTTGCTCAACCACCAAGGCCCGCGCCCGCTCCACCAAAGCGGCGCGATCGCCAAGAACTTCCACATGAACGCTGGCAGTCATCACTTCACCCGTAAAACGCGTACGGTTGCAGCCTAAACGATTTCCCTGGGGTGTTTCGGCGGCTTAAGCTTTTAATCACTAACTTTCACCCCCTAGCTTGTAATTTAAGCTGGCCCAGCCTACAAATTGCAGCTTGACGCTGCACTAGTTGGGGAAGGAAGCTAGGAGACAGGAGCCAGAATTCAGTAAGGACAAGGCTCCTAGCTCCTGACTCCTGACCCCTGAATTTTGGACCCAGGAAATGTCCCAGCTTGCGGAATACGCCCTGAGGGGCGGCTCCTATTCGACGGCCAAAGACACGCGATTGCCGCCAATGTCCCGCAGTTGGGTGAGAAATTGAGCCACTTCCCGATAGGACAGCTCGCGATCAGCCTTGAGGATGACTTTGCCCTCCGGGTTGTTGGCAAAGTACTCCTGAATGCGGCGGGTGAGTTGAATGAAGGTAATGGTCTGATCCTCCAGCAGGATGGCACCGCTGCTGTCTAAGCCCACAATCAAGGTTTCGACCGCTTCCTCTTCCGGCGCTTGGGGCGCGGCCCCCTCCACCGACTGGGGCAGTTGCACCCCCAAAAGTTGCTGTCCGGTCAAGGTCATCGAAATGATGATGAAAAACGTCAGCACCGTCATCAACACGTCCATCATCGGGACGAGATTCACCTCGGGGATTTGAGATTGAGGGGTACGACGGCGAGAGCGCATAGGGTTACTCTTCGATTGCTAAGGAGACGCGATCGCCACCAATGGCCCGCATTTCCCCGAGAAACTGCATTACTTCTTCGTAGGGCAGTTCCTGGTCGGGCAGCAGGTAGGCGGTGTGGTCTGACTGGCGCGCTAGGTAGGCTTCTAACTGGCCTTTGAGGGCGTCTGGATCGATCGGTTGGTTATTTAAGCGCACCTGGCCGTTGGCCTCTAGTTCAACAATAAAGGGCTCTGTGGTCAGGGTCGGCTGGGGCTGATCGGCATCGGGCTGGGGGGCCGGCAGCTTCATTTCCACCAGTTGCTCATTGCCCAAGGTCATGGTGACCACCACAAAAAAGGCCAAGACGCCCATCATCACCGTCAGCATGGGAATCAGGTCTACCTGGGGCGATTTAACGTCGCTCTGTTGTCGAAATCGCATGGTGCAGGGTGGGGGAGTGAAGGGGTGAGAGGGAACAGGGAATAGGGAAGATTGGTGTCGGGGCGCGGTCTTTGCGTCCGATGCAAGAGGATGGGGGGGGAGTTGTGAGCTTTGAATTTTGAATTGGGGTGAAGAGGCGAGATTGTATGCCCGGTGCGGGTGAATTTTGAATTAACAATCGCGGGCTAGGGCTTCTACCGGGGGCATCCCGGTTCCGTCCCCTGGGGCGTGGTGATTCGGCTCTGCGGCCAATAGGGCGGGCTCGTACCAGTATTGACGGTAGATCAGCTCTAGTTCGTTACCAGCTTCTGAGAAATAGTCCATCTGCTGAGCCTGGAGGCTGACCATCACCCGAAACACCAGCAAGGCCACAATGGCGACCACCATCCCGGCGGCAGTGGTGATCAAGGCTTCGCCAATCCCGGAAGCGGCTTGGGTGGCTTGTTCGCCGGTGCCACCGCCGCCGATATTCAGGCCCTCAAAGGTGGCAATCAAGCCGGTTACTGTACCCAAGAGACCCAGCAGGGGGGCGATCGCCACGATGGTTTCGAGGATCTTGTCGCCCCGACGCATTTTGACAAACTCCTTGTCCCCCGCATTCTCTAAGGCCAGCCGAAAGGTCTCAGGGGAAGGGTTGCGCAACTGTAGCGGTGCCAGCAGAAAACGGCCAATCGGGGTATCACGGGCCTGACTGGCCAGGATGGCCGCTTCGGTTAAATCACGCCGAGTCGCATCGAGAACGGCTTCAACAATCTGCCCTTCCCGCTGCATCAGGCGCGTCCAAAACCAGGCGCGCTCAAAGCCTGTAGCAATGGTGAGGACAGAGCAACTGACAATGGGCACCATTACGGGGCCGCCTTTAGCCAAAAAGTCAAATACCGTGGTCATGGTTCAGGTGTCGTTGCGCAGATCGGCTGAATTCGAGGTCTTGGATTCAGAGGCAGGGCTACAAAAATCTAGACCGCAGCCTATGGCTCAGCATAGCGAAAGTCTTTAGCCCCAGGATTAACACCGTGCCAGTTTTGGATTAAGCACAGATTAAGTCAGGGCTTTGATCGTCGGGCTAATTGATCGTCGGGCTGATTGATCGTCGGGCAATCATGGCATCAGCACCCTCATCCTTGGGAGATTGACCCTTCCTGCTGCAAAAACACCAGCAATCCTTCACAGGCATCGAACAGCAGGTCGATCACATCGCGAAATCCATCCTGGCCACCGTAGTAAGGATCGGGAACCCCCTGATCCGAATGGTGCCGACAAAAATCACAGATCTTGCGCACCTTGTGGTGATGCTGGCCAGTGGGATCGACCCGCAGAATATCCCGATAGTTTTGATCATCCATGGCGAGGATCCAATCAAAGCGCTCGAAATCCTCTGACTGGAACTGCCGAGCTTGGCCCGTCAGGGTGATGCCCTGCTGCTGGGCGGCGGCTGTCATGCGGCGATCAGGGGGGCTGCCAATGTGATAGCTGGAGGTACCTGCCGAATCACACTGCACCTGATCACTTAGCCGC
This sequence comes from Leptolyngbya sp. RL_3_1, assembly GCA_012032425.1. Classification (GTDB taxonomy): domain Bacteria; phylum Cyanobacteriota; class Cyanobacteriia; order Phormidesmidales; family Phormidesmidaceae; genus PCC-6406. Next base: position 6,692 of record JAAUQE010000015.1, read on the forward strand.
CGCTGTTTGAGCAGATGAACCATGATATTTTCTGCTGAGGGCGATCGGCAAATGTTGCCCAGGCAGACAAACAGTAGCTTAGTCACTGGGGACTCCGGTGATGACCTTAGGGTTGGGGCTTGCAAGCTGAGCTTTGACAGGTTAAGGACAAGCGGGTAAATAGCGTACCGCTTCACCAGGGCGCAGGGCCTTGCGCTCCTACTTCAGCCACTTTTGTGCCTGGTATGTTTTTTAATTGCGGATCCCTTAGGTCTTTACAAACTGGGTAAATTGAGACCGCCGGTCAGGGTTTCCATGCGTTCGCGCATGGTGTCCGTAGATTTTTGATAGGCATCTTGCATGGCGGCAGTGACCAAATCAGACAGCATCTCAGCCCCTTCATTAAGGGCATCGGGGCTGATCACGACTCGCCGAGGCTCTTGGTTGCCACTCATGACTACGGTGACCAAACCTCCGCCACCCTGACCTTCAATTTCCATCTGCTCCAGCTCTTCCTGGAGTTGCTTCGCCCCTTCCTGAATTTGCTGGGCTTTTTAAACGCCTCAGTCAACTCCTTCATCTTGCCGAGGCCGAAGCCAAATCCTTGTCCTTTGGTCATGTTGAAACCTAAATTTGAAACGCTATCGGGAGCCGCTCATGAAGAGCCACTCGATTTTACAGTGGTTTGCTCGTTTCCTGATTGGGGCCATTGCCCAATCAGCAATGGACGATTATCGACTAGCAAGGCGCAAACTCGCCGAGCAACCGGACTTCGGGGTGTAACGCCAGAGACCATTGGGTTTGCACTTGATGCTGAACATGGCGGATCAGGTTCAGCACATCCATCGCCTTGGCCCCACCACAATTAATAATGAAGTTGGCGTGGAGCGTTGAAACTTGGGCCTGACCAATCTGATAGCCCTTGAGACCAGCTTGTTCAATTAATTGACCGGCGCTGTAAGGGTCGGGTTGCGAAACACGCTGCCGCAACTCGGGCGGTGATAGGGTTGGGTGCTACGCCGTTGCTCCAAAGCCTGTTGGGTATCGGCCATAACCTCGGCGGGGGAATGGCCCGGTTGCAATTGCAACGTGGCTTGGGTGAGCAGGCAGGGCTGTTGCTGGAGACTAGAGGTGCGATAGGCAAAGCGTAAATCTTTTTGGGGTCCAAATAATTTCGTCACCGTCAAAGCTCATCCCCTGGGCTTGAAGCAGACTCTCTGCGGTGCAAGCGCCATGGGCACCAGCGTTCATAAAGACAGCGCCTCCCAGGGTGCCAGGGATACCTACGGCCCACTCTAAACCGCGCCAGCCCCGCCGCGCGGCTTTCCAAGCCAGGTTAGGCAAGGGTTCTCCAGCCGCTGCGGTGAGTTGTCCGGCCTCGTCATCAAAAGTGACCTGTCGGAGATGGCGACTGCAAATGATTAGGCCGGGTAGGCCGCGATCGCTAATCAATAAGTTTGAACCCGCTCCTAACAGGGTGACGGGCAACCCTTGGCTGTGTGCCCAATCTAAACCCGCTGCCACCTGCTCAGGGGTGCGGGGCATCACGAACCACTCGGCTGCGCCACCGACGCGATAGGAAGTATAGGCAGACAGAGAAACATGACGCTGTAGAGGGCAGTTTGTACCAGGCAGGAGATCTTGTCTATCCAGGGAAAGTACCATAGGTGCTCCAGCAATATGGCTAAGAATGGGGTGGCCGAGATCATGTCTGGGTAGCCAAGGCGATGATTCAACCACATCCAACTTGAAAACTTGAGTTTTTACCGTAGGGCAAACGACGGGTTTGAATGTGGCCGTTTAAAAGGGAAGACCTTATCCCTGCCTAACGAGGGGAGGAAGATTGGCTACGACGGTCGCCATCACGTCAGGAATAATGTGGTTGAGATTGCCAGCCCCTAGAAAAAGGGCCATGTCGCCAGGGCGAAGTTGATGCACCAGTTGCGCTTGAACGTCTTCTAAGGTGGGGCAGTACTGAACTTGGTCTTGATGGGTGGCGATCTGATCGGCCAGTTGTTGCCCTGACAGACCGGATGGGTTAGGTTCACCCGCACTATAGATGTCGGTCAAAATCACCTGGTCCGCATCCCCAAAGGCTTGGGCGAATTCCTCTAAAAAGGCAGCGGTGCGGCTATATCGGTGGGGTTGAAAAACCGCCACGATTCGCTGTACCGAGGCCGCTTCGCCGTGCTGAGATTGCCGCTGTAGACGGCTGCGGCTAAGGTGGCCCGAATTTCGCTGGGGTGGTGGGCATAGTCATCGATAAATAATACGCCACCTTGATTGCCCCGCAGCTCAAACCGCCGCCTTGCACCGTCAAAGGTGGCCAAGCCTGCGGCTAAAACGTCAAAAGGTTGCTGCAAGTAGCGACCAATCGCGATCGCCGCCAAGGCATTACTGAGATTATGGTGGCCCAAGACCGATAAATTGAGCGTACCCAGACAGGTCCCCCGCTCCCAGATTTGGGCCTGAGTCCCGTTGCCCCCATAAACAATTTGATCGGCCCAGTAATCGGCTCCGCGATCGGCCTCTAGGCTGTAGGTGATCGTGGGATTGAGGGTGCGGCGAATCGTGGGGCAATCTGCCGACGCCAACAGCACATCTGCCTGCCGAGCAAACTGCTGAAAGGTGGTGACCACCGCGTCTAAGGTTTGATAGTGATCAATGTGATCCAGCTCAATATTAGTGATCACCCCAATCGTCGGCGAAAACTTCAGCAAAGAGCCGTCGGACTCGTCCGCCTCCGCCACAAACCAGTCGCTGCCACCCAAGCGAGCATTCCCTTGCCAAGCCGCCACTTCACCCCCAATCACCACGGTCGGATCGACTCCTGCCTTGAGTAAGGCATAGCTGATCATGCTGCTCGTCGTGGTCTTGCCATGGGTGCCCGCCACCGCGATGCTGCGATACTGGGCCATTAGACCGGCCAGCACATCTGAGCGATGAAATATAGGGCAGCCTAATTTCTGGGCGGTCCGATATTCAGGATTATTTTTGTTGATTGCAGTGGAACAAATGACCTGAGGCAGACGGTCATGGGTATCAAGAGCAATCCCTGAGTCAGGATCACCAAAAAATGCTAGGTTTTCAGCCGCTTGGCTCCAAAAGATGTGGGCTCCGGCGTCTTGCAGGCGCTGGGTAATGTGACTTAAGCGCAGATCGGAACCCGAAACAGGAATCCCTCGTTGAGTCAAAACATAGGCGAGGGCTGACATACCGATGCCGCCGATACCGACGAAATGAAACGGTTTACCACCGAAATCGACGGGTTTGGGCATATTATCACTCCTCGACTACCACACCACACCAAATATCAGGCGTATCATACCAGGAATTTCTAGGACGGCCTAAATGCCCCTTAGAGCAAAGATTTCGGCTTTCTCTAGGCAATTTACCTGCTTCTCCAAGCCTAGGGGAGTGATCACGCTAACTAAGCTTCCAAGGCGGGTCAAACCATCCCGGAAAGTTTATGGCGTAAAGCCATCAACCCACTTGGCATAAGGATAAATTGCTGGATATGGAGACAAATTACCCGGATCGGTGTCTGTTTGTCCTGGGGTTTTAAGGCCAAGCCCGCCCGACATTTTTCACCAGAATTCCCCCCAGCGTTTAGCCACGGGCGCACGGGATCAATGGCTAAAGGGTCTAAATCATGGCCTGTACCGGACCTATCGATAGCTTTTCGAAAAGCTAATCCGGCTCTAGCTCAGCAGCATGATTCCCTTTTCTAGCCTAGGTATTTTGTCCTAGTTGTTGAAATGTGAGATTATAGGCCATGTTATCCATGATGAATAAACAGAGGGTTAGGCGCAGTGATTAGAGTGGCAATCAACGGTTTTGGGCGCATTGGGCGGAATTTTCTGCGTTGTTGGCTAACCCGTCAGGATAGCCAACTAGAAGTTGTTGCTATCAACGACACCTCAGATCCCAAGACCAATTCGCACCTTTTGAAGTACGACTCCATGCTGGGTCGCTTGGATGCCGATGTTCAGCCGGGTGAAGACAGCTTGATCGTCAACGGTAAAACCATCAAGTGCTACTCTGACCGCAATCCCAACAATCTGCCCTGGAAAGCCTGGGATATCGATCTGGTGATCGAGTCCACTGGGGTTTTTGTCAGTGAAGAGGGAGCCTCTCGCCACATTCAGGCAGGTGCCAAAAAGGTCTTAATTACGGCGCCGGGTAAGGGTGGCAACATTGGCACCTTTGTGATGGGTGTCAACCACCAAGATTATGATCCGGCGACTTACAACGTGGTCAGTAATGCGAGCTGCACCACCAACTGCTTGGCTCCGGTTGCCAAAGTCCTTAACGACAACTTTGGCATCATCAAAGGCACCATGACCACGACCCACAGCTATACGGGTGACCAGCGTTTGCTTGACGCCAGCCACCGCGATCTGCGTCGGGCTCGGGCGGCAGCGCTAAATATTGTCCCGACTACGACCGGTGCAGCAAAGGCCGTAGCTTTGGTGATTCCTGAGCTGGCGGGCAAGCTCAATGGAATCGCGTTTCGGGTTCCGACCCCTAACGTCTCGATTGTGGATTTGGTGGTGCAGGTTGAAAAGCCGGTGATTGCTGAGCAAGTTAATGAAGCGCTTAAGGCAGCGGCTCAGGGACCCATGAAAGGCGTTTTGGCTTATAGCGATTTGCCTTTGGTCTCGATTGACTACCGCAAAACCGATGAGTCCTCGATTGTTGATGCGAGCCTCACCATGGTGATGGGGGGTGACATGCTGAAAGTTGTTGCTTGGTATGACAATGAGTGGGGCTATAGCCAGCGGGTGGTAGACCTAGCTGAGCTGGTGGCTCAGAAGTGGTAGATGGCCTGAGGCGTGGTCAAGCTTGATTTTAATCTGACCTGCTGACAGACTGGGAGCCCCTTAAAAGGGGCTCCCAGTCTGTTTGGGGACCATGTGTTTAGGAGCAGCGACCTTGGCTGGGCCTCCGGATCACATGGAATCGGTTAAATAATCGATGTAACGCTGGACCCGTTCAAAATCACCGGCAGCTAGGCAGGCCATTTTGAGGCTGGCTAGGGCTTGCTTTTGGAGCAGGGAATCAGGCAGTTCAAGGACGGCTTTAAGACGATCTTCACGGCATTGCAAGGCCTGGGCAGAATTGCCTAGGGCTTCGTAAGCAATGCCTAAACTCTCTAGGGTCTGGGCTTCGGTGCGGCGATCGCCCAGTTCTCTCACCAATGCTAAGCGTTCCTGTAGGTAGGCAATGGCGCGGGAGTAGTCTCCTAGGGCATAGCAGGCGCTATTTAAATTGCGCAGAATTTTACTAACCACCTGATGATCCATGCGATCGCGGGCTAAACGGAGCAAGCGATCGTAATAAGTAATTGCTTTAGCAGAATCTCCCAGGGCGTGATAAGTGTTGCCTAAATTCCGGAGGAGTTGCTCTTGAGTGGTTTTATCGCCTAAAGCTTCCGCTAGCCCCAAGCTGTTTTCATAAAGTTGGGCGGCCACATCCGTGTCATTCTGAGTCCGATGAATCAGGGCCAAGTTGCTCAAGGCGCGCATGGTTGCCGCAGGGTCTTCCAGCTCCTCTGCAAGCTGTAAGCTTTGGGCCATGGCCTGGGCGGCTTTATCCAGATCGCCTAAATGGCGGTAGCTGTTGCCCAAATGGCTAAGGGCCTCTTGCCGCAGAGATTTTTCTTCGAGCAGGCGCGCAATGGCCAAGCTCTGGCGGGCGTAGTCAATGGTCCAGAGGTATTCACCCAGACTGTAATTCAGGCGGGCGATCACCATCAAGATCTGGGCTTCGGCGGTTAGGTCTTCCAGGATCCGATAGGTGTGCAGTGCCTGCTGAAAATGGGCTAACGCCGCATCATGGCTGCCCTGATGATAGTCTGCCAACCCCTGTTGTAAGCATTGATGGGCCTGGGTTGCAAAGCTTTGATACTGCTCAGACGTGAGGGCCTGAGGGCTGGCAGCAGCGACGGGACAGAGGGTTAATTGAGCCAAACAATCGGCTGGGGCCATGACCCGACGGTCGGGGCGGATATCGTTGCTCACCTGTGATTCGATATTCATTGAATCTGGTTAAAGGAGTGCAGTGAATGATTGCCGCGACGTTTAGACCGGTGCTCTACTTCACAAAATAGAAAAATTCACAAAACAGACAAAATCGGTCTTTTTACGGAAATACTTAAGGGTCTTGACAGTCATCCTAGGAGAGGTGGGGGGGAATGGTAACCGTGGTTTCTCCCAGAAGACAGCGGACAATGGCGACGTTGGTCGATTTGGCTAGGTTGCTGGCTGGACGGGCTGGACGTGATCATGAAGCCGGTCGGGGCGATCGCTCGCTACACTGACAATGACCCTGGCGACCGCCTGAATTGTTCCGGGTTCAGCCTTTGCGTTCAGCCCTACTGTTATCAGCCGCCACTGCCGGAGAACCCCTTGACTGTGATCAATCAATCTGGTGGGCCGCGCTTAGACTGGTCCGCTCTGAGCCTGAGCCTATTGTTAATGCTGACGACAGCCTGCGCCTCTACGGCTGACGCTCCGGCATGGGCAGACAGCCCAGTGGTTGCCAGTCCAGTGACGGCCAGTCCAACCTCGGTAGCCCAGACACTACCGGCGTTGATCGCTGCCGATGTGGTGTATCTGGGAGAGCAGCACGATAGCGTAGCCGATCATGCTGCCCAACTGGCGATTATTGAGGCGCTTCATGCCGAGAATCCCAATGTGGCGATCGCCCTAGAAATGTTTCAACGACCGTTTCAGCCTGTCCTCGATCAGTACTTAGCTGGTGAAATCACCGAAGCTGAGCTAATCGAGCAGACGGAGTATGAGCAACGCTGGGGCTTCCCCTGGGAGCTGTATGCCCCAATCGTGCGGTTCGCCAAAGCGAACCAAATTCCCCTGATTGCCCTGAATGCCCCGACTGAAGTGGTGCGTCAGGTGTCCCGCCAGGGGCTCAGTAGCCTAGGGTTGAGTAACTTGGCACCCGAGACCTTAGCTCATATCCCTCCCATTGCTGATATCGACACGAGTAACGACAACTATCGCGCCTTTGTCCTGCAAGCTTTAGGCGCTCACGGAGCCCACGGCAACTTTAATCCCGATAATTTTTTTGCGGCGCAGTTGGTTTGGGATGAAACCATGGCCGAGCGCATCGCTCAATTTCGCCAAACCCACCCTGAGACCCAGGTGATTGTGCTGGCTGGGCAAGGCCATGTGATATTCGGCTACGGTATTCCCGATCGGGTGGCGCGACGGTTGGGCGATGACCTCTCTCAGCAAATTGTGGTTCTGAATCCATCGGCTACAATTGCGGCTGAGGAGGATGCCGCTGATATCTTTTGGTATAGCGACTAGGTGATTGTTTTCGGGGAGCCAGTTTTAGGATCAGAAAGCTTTAATACCGAAATCTGCCGGTAGAGATACGGCATTACCGTATCCCTGCTTTGTTCAAAAGGGTTAAGTCGTACCCCTTGGCTTTCCGGAAGATGCGAGCCATGACCGGATATGGAGAAACGTGCGCTGATCCGTGCCGGACTTACCGATTAGGCTAAATAGCCACTCCTGCCAAATGCGTCACGGTCTCAACTCAGCCGCCTATTCATCTATTAACTCCTATTTCATCTATAAACGAATGGCCAAACTTATTTTGCTGGCGATCGCGATGACACCTCTGATGCTGCTGAGCAACACCGCTCGGGCCGAAACCGTTGGGGGGTCTACCCAACTACTCCCCTTAGAAGACCGGAGCCTAGTCGTTGAGGTTGATCCCAATCATTTAGAGACAACGGCTGAAGAAATTAACACCTCTACCTTTGGGGGCAAAGAAACCTCAGGGGATGTCCTCGATTTGGGCGAAACCCTAGGCATTGATGAGGAAGGCGGAACGCGTCTGCCCCTGGGAATTCGTGTCTTTAGCACCATGGGTGATCCATCCATTGGCTTTGGCGGCGACTTTTAAACCACCGAGGGCGCAACGTAAAGTACTGGACTATTCCGGTTTATAGCCCCCTTGTCCCCTGCCATTCCCAATCCCTGCCATCCCCAATAGTGTTGGACGTTATGCCATCCGGTCCTAGTGGTCTGTCAATCTTAAAAATCAGGGTTGAGTAGGTTGGGTGAAACGCAGTGAAACCCAACAATCATGGGCTGTGTTGGGTTTTGCTATCGCGCCACCCAACCTACAAATTGAAAGCTGACAGACCACTAGAGCCCCAGGAGATTGGCCGCACTCTCGTAGTAAGTGGCCCAATATTGCACATCAGGGTTATTGCGCCACTGATTGCGGGTCACCCGCACATCCATAGCCGGTAGGGAGATCCCCTGGTTTTCGGCCACCACCACCAGATCTACCTCGGTCACCAGCAAGTCGGCGTCAAAGCTGCGCTGCACCCCGGCCCGAGCAATGATCTCAGCCCGCCGCAAAAAGTTCTCGTAGGGCTCACCGCGATCGCGGGATAAAAACAAGCTGTGATAGGCCACATAGGCTTGGGCGGTTTGGGGCGTGGCCAACACTAAGGTAGCGCGATCGCAGCGGTAGAAATTGCGCCGCTAGACATTAATAATGCGGCTAACCCTGCCCCTGCCCATGTGGATCGAACCTTGCCTAGCTTGCTCTGGTGACGCTGCGCCATGATCCCTTCCCATTCAATAAAGCTTTGGGGCCTAGCCGTGAAGCCGACTTAACTGTAGCTAGACCCTTTGAAATCGTCAATTCAGCTTCAATTCAAATTGAATTCAAAATTTTCAATTTCAAACTCACTCATCCCCTGCCATATACGAATACATTAAGCGCCACGAGCAGCCGCTGTCAGGCTTCTGAGGCGGGTTGCTTGGTCGGTGCCGACTTGCGCGTCCGACGGCGGGCGGGTTTGGCCTTGTCAGCAGACGGCTTGCGAGCCGAGGATTTCGGGGTCGAGATCGGTTCAGGTGGGAGCGCGCCCGGTGTCTCCAGGATCTGGCGCAGCCCCTCCCGGCAGGTCGGGTCTAGGTAGCGGCTTTGCAGCGCTTGCCATTGCCCCACGATTGGTTCCGACTGTGGGCCAGTTGCGCCTTGAGGGTGGGGAGCTGAGTTTGCCAATGGGGAATCGCCGCGCCCAAAAAGTCGGCCAGCACCAGGCCATCTTGCAGGTGTCCGAGGGTCTCTTGCAAAGCCTGCAACTGGGTCAGCTCCGCATTGAGGCGATCGCCGTATTGATCGGCCACCAGTTGGAGCTGATAGCGCACCCGTTTCACCTGTTTGCGAAGACTGTGGAGGGTGGGTTGGGCCACATAGCCATCAATGGCCTCCGGGTCTAAATTGAACAGCGGCTGGGGCTGTCCTTGCTGAATTGCCGTCGCAATCAGCCAGCCGGGATGCAGCCAGAGGCGGCTCAACAGCGGTCCGACCAGATCGGGCAAGACGGTGGAGGCCGATAATGGGGCCAACGCCGAACAGGCCGGGGCTTGCGTCCAGGTCTTGAGGCGGGTTTTGAGGCGCTGATAGCGATCGCCCTTGAGGACGGCTTTCACCTGCTTCAAGGCCCGCTGCCGCCGCCTTTGTAAATACTGAAACCCCGGCGTCAGGGCTTGTGCTTCCGCTGGGGGTAAATCTGGCAGATACTGCTGCAATAGTTCAGTAATTACATCTAAATCCCGCAAGCGCCCCAGCTTGCGCCCCACAGCCGCCACTTGCGACTCCTGAGCGGCCTTGGGAAGTATCAGCACCGGTTCAAACACCTGCATCGCCGTCCGCAGTCGCCGCAGTCCTACCCGCATTTGATGCAAGTCCTCAGGATCGCGATCCTTGAGCACCGCTTTTTGGGATCGCGTCATTTTCGAGAGGTAGGTGCCAATGGCGGTCGTTGCCAGGACTTCGAGGGAAACAGGCTGCGTCATCGATTGCTCACCAGAACGACCTCTTTCATTAGGCAACTCAATCCCGGCAGGAGCGGGCCAATTTAACCTGAGCTTAACTTTTGCGCCATGCTCAAAGACAATCCCCCCAAAGACCATCACGGTCTTTGGGGGGATTCAGCAGAGTGCTAAGTCAACCGATGTCTTAGGGGCTGTGCTTAACGGCCCACCCCTAGGTAGCGGAAGCCTGCCGCTTCCATGTCGGATTGGTTGAGGAAGTTGCGGCCATCAATTAAGACCGCAGGGGTGTGCATGGAGTTTGGCCATCTTGCCATAGTCGAGGGTGGCAAACTGTTTCCAGTCAGTGACCAAGACGAGGGCATCACAACTGTCGGCTAAACGCTCTGGATCGGTTTCCACAATCACCCCAGAGAGGCCATTGCGAAGACCGCTCTGGGAGACGATGGGGTCATAGGCTTTGACCTTGGCCCCGAGGCGATTGAGTTGCTCAATCAGACCTAGGGCGGGGGCATCCCGCATGTCATCGGTGTCGGCCTTAAAGGTCAGACCCAGCAGACCGATGGTTTTCCCCTTCAGGATTTTGAGTTCCTGCTGGAGCTTCTCTAGGGCCACCAAGCGCTGGCGCTGGTTGACGCTAACGGTGGCTTTCAGCAACTCGGCCTCATAGCCATAGTCATCGGCAGTGTGGATCAGCGCCAGCACATCCTTCGGAAAGCAGGAGCCGCCCCAGCCAATACCCGCCTGCAAGAACTTATTGCCAATTCGAGAATCGAGGCCAATACCCTGGGCCACCTGGGTGACATCGGCACCGACGCGATCGCAGATATTAGCCACTTCGTTAATAAAGCTAATTTTGGTGGCCAAAAAGGCATTGGAGGCGTACTTGACCATTTCGGCAGAGCTGAGGTCGGTTTCTAGAACCGGCACTGGCGGTAAAGTGGCGTCTTCAGCAAATTTGCGCTCAACGATGGGGGCATAGAGTTCCTCCATCATCTTCAGGGCCTGGGAATTGTTGCTACCGAGGACAATGCGATCGGGGTTAAAGGTGTCATAGACCGCTGACCCTTCCCGCAGGAACTCAGGGTTACTAACCACATCAAATTTCGCTTCGATGGGCTCCTCTACCGAGGGACCCCCCGCCCCCACCAGGGTTTTCTTGCGTTCAGCAATGCCATCCATGACAATCATCCGCACCCAGTCACCAGAACCAATCGGCACCGTTGACTTGTTCACGATGACCTTGTAGCCCCCATTCAGGTGGGCACCGATCCCCCGCGCCACCGCTTCGACATAGCGAGTATCGCTTTCTCCGGTGGGCAAAGGTGGCGTACCTACCGCAATAAACAGGATTTCACCGTGGCTGACCCCAGCGGCCAAGTCACTGGTAAACGTCAGCCGTTCAGCCGCCATAGACGACTGCATTAGTTCGGATAGACCGGGCTCATAAATGGGGGACTGCCCCGATTTCATCAGTTTGACTTTCTCTTCGTTGTTGTCTACACAGATGACATCATGACCCACATGGGACAGGCAGACCCCGGTCACCAAGCCAACATAACCGGTACCGATAACACAAACACGCATAGGGTTAAATCCTCAATCGCACTAAAGGGGAACTGTCAAAATCAATCCCTATCCCAGGACAATCCCAGATAGGTTTAGAATGCCCAGACCTGAAAGGAGGGTGATCGGGTCTGCAACGTTTAACGTTTACCCACCCGGCCTCCCGACGGCGGCGCATCAAGAGCTGGGTTGGGCCTAGATCAGGGTTTGCTCACGAAACCGCTGATGGGGCTGGGGCACTGGGTGTTGCCGCTGACAATCGCGCTCGGAAATCATCAATGGTTTTCTGCAGCCCAATTTCCAGAGGGACCGTGGGTGACCAACCCAAAGCAGTTTTGGCTCGCGTAATATCGGGCTTGCGGCGGCGGGGGTCATCCTGGGGCAGCGGCTTGAACTGGACCTCTGCATCCGGATTAATCATTTTTTGGATGGTTTGAGCCAGCTCCAGAATGGTGTATTCGTCGGGGTTGCCGAGGTTGATTGGTCCCTGGCTATCGCCGTTCATGAGTCGCATCAGCCCCTCAACCAAGTCAGAGGCGTAGCAAAAACTTCGGGTTTGAGAGCCATCCCCGTATACCGTCAGGGGGTTACCCTGGAGGGCTTGAACCACGAAATTGCTGACTACGCGGCCATCATTTTCCTGCATACGAGGACCATAGGTATTGAAGATGCGGGCCACCCGAATATCCACCCCGTTTTGGCGGTGATAGTCAAAGGCCAGGGTTTCTGCCACTCGCTTGCCTTCGTCGTAGCAACTGCGAATCCCGATGGTATTGACGTTGCCCCGATAGTCCTCAGTTTGGGGATGAACGTCGGGATCTCCATAGACTTCGGAGGTGGAAGCCAGTAGGAACCGCGCTTGAATGCGCTTGGCCAAACCCAACATATGTAGGGTGCCCAAGAAGTTAGTTTTACTGGTTTTGACCGGGTTGTATTGATAGTGGACGGGGGAGGCGGGGCAAGCCAAGTGATAAATCTGGTCCACTTCTAGTCGAATTTCTTCGGTAATGTCGTGGCGGATCAGTTCAAAGCGGGGATTGCCGAACCAATGTTGAATATTACGTTTGTGGCCTGTGAAAAAATTATCGAGGCAGAGCACCTCATGATTGGCCTCCATGAGTCGGTCAATCAAATGGGAGCCAATAAAACCAGCGCCACCGGTCACTAAAATTCGCATAGGGATGTGTTCTAAAAGGCATCTGAGGCTTTCTACAGGAATACCCAAAACTTATAGACGGGTATCAGGGCACTACAGGACATTCTCAACCAGCATTAGGTCTAGAAGCGAACGCCGAGCTGCGTAAATTTAGCGAAAACGCTACCCTGCTGTCCCCCAGGCTTGCAGTCTACGAGAGGTGAGCGGCGGGCAGGATCAGGATATTGGCGCTTGTTCCGCAGATTCCTCACCTGCAACCCGGCTGAGCACCCACGAAAAATCAAGGGAACGTATAGCAGTCACCAGTCTGATTAAGACAAGACTGCGAGCCACTTTGCTTGTGGGCTACAGAACAGGGCGATCCGAGGTGTCTTAAGCAAAGTGGCCAGCGCTATAGGGGCGCAGACCCCTGCGTCTGATGCAGAATACAGGGCAATTAACCGGACTTGATATCAGTCAGCACCCGAACATGAGCAGACCTTCAGCGCTTTTGCCTGCTTGGCCTGCTCAACACCTTCTAGCGCATCTCAACGGATTGAACGCTAGGGGCGGCGGCGCTCTTAACGCTAGGACCAAGGGCTAGGTGAGCTTGAGCACCGCCATAAAGGCTTCTTGGGGCACATCCACGGTGCCAATAGACTTAAGGCGCTTTTTGCCTTTGGCCTGTTTTTTGAGCAGCTTTTTCTTGCGGGAAATGTCGCCGCCGTAGCATTTGGCCAAGACATCTTTGCGTAGGGCAGGGATGCTCTCACTGGCGATAATGCGGCTACCGATCGCCGCCTGTAGCGGAATCTTAAATTGATGCCGAGGAATCAGCTCCTTCAGCTTTTCGACTAAGGCTCTGCCGACGAAGTAAGCCTTATCGCGATGCACGATAGTGGCCAGCGGATCGGCAGTGTCCCCGTTGATCATCACCTCTAGCTTCACCAGGGCATTTTCGCGATAGTCAATCAGGTGATATTCCATACTGGCGTAGCCCCGCGATCGCGACTTCAACTGGTCGAAAAAGTCGGTCACCACCTCCGCTAGGGGAAGCTCATAGATCAAAGAGGTGCGGCCCTGGGCCAGATACTTCATGTCTTTGAAGTCCCCGCGACGGCTTTGGCACAGCTCCATCAGCGCCCCGACAAACTCCTCCGGAGTAATCATATCGACCCGCACATAGGGCTCTTCGATCCGCTCACGGGCCTGGGGATCTGGCAGGGTGCTGGGGTTATCGATTTCCACCACGGTGCCATCGATCAGGGTGACCTTGTAGATGACCGAAGGGGCGGTGGTGATCAGGTCCAGGTTGTATTCCCGCTCTAGGCGCTCCTGGACAATTTCCATATGCAGCAGCCCCAAAAAGCCACAGCGGAACCCAAACCCCATGGCGCTGGAGGTTTCGGGCTCGTATTGCAGGGCAGCATCGCTGAGGCGCAGTTTTTCTAGGGCTTCCCGCAGGTCTTCAAACTGATCGGAATCGGTGGGAAACAGCCCACAAAATACCATCGGTTTGGCTTCCACATAGCCCGGTAAGGGCTCGGTAGCAGGGGCCTTGACCAGGGTGATGGTGTCGCCCACCCGCGCATCTTCGACCGATTTGATCGCCGCAGACAAATAGCCCACTTCCCCCGCATGGAGTTGATCGACTTGGATTTGGTTGGGGGAGAGCACCCCCAGCTCGTCAATGTCATACTCCTTGCCGGAAATCATCAGGCGGACGCGATCGCCCCGGCGCAGGGTGCCATCCATGACGCGGAAATAGACGATGACACCGCGATAGGGATCGTAATAGCTATCAAAAATCAGCGCCCTGAGGGGTTCGGCCACCGTATCGGCGGGGGGGGGTACCAGGTAAACGATCGCCTCTAAAATCTCGTCGATACCGATGCCCGCTTTGGCCGAAGCCTGGATGGCATTGCTGCAATCCAGCCCAATAATGTCTTCGATCTCCCGCTTGATCCGCTCGGGGTCGGCTCCCGGCAAATCAATTTTGTTGAGGACCGGAATAATTTCCAAATTGTTCTCGATGGCCAAATAAACATTGGCCAGAGTTTGAGCTTCGACCCCCTGGGAGGCATCGACCACCAGCAAGGCCCCCTCACAGGCCACCAAGGACCGCGACACCTCGTAGGAAAAGTCCACGTGGCCAGGGGTGTCGATCAAATTAAGCACATGGGCTTGACCATCGCGGGCGGTATAGTTCATCCGGGCCGCCTGGAGCTTGATGGTGATGCCCCGCTCCCGCTCCAGATCCATGGTGTCGAGGAACTGCGCCTTCATGTCGCGATCGCTGACGGTCCCCGTTTTTTGGAGCAGGCGATCGGCCAGGGTCGATTTGCCATGGTCAATGTGGGCAATGATGCAAAAATTGCGGATCAAAGAAACGGGTACGTCGGTCATAGGGTCGGGGTCATCATCCAATCGCCTTTGATTTATCTTAATGGGAACTGCCAACCGGGTCAGAAAGTACCCTCAAAAGTAAAGGCAACAAAAGTAAAGGCAACAAAAGTAAAACAGAAGACAGCGAGGCTGAGCCGCCATTTCACCCAGACTCGGGACTGATAGCATGGGCATACCCAAGATTCATCCGTTACCCATCCGACATTTTTCCTGAAATTTGGGCAAGTTGGAACCAGGCTGCATCTATGCCTGCCCGTCGTCTACGCAGATCCACTTCCGTTACTTTGCGGAGCATCGTTCCTAAAAGACTCACGACCTGTTTGCCATTGCTTTCCTCTGTTTTTACAGGGCCTGACCATGACTGCCTTTGTTGCCTCCCCATCTTTTCCTGAGGATGCCGCTTCTGTTTCTAAAAATGTTGCCGGACGTGATGATCCGGGCAATGGCACGATGCAAGCTGGCCCAGAGCGGCTGCGCAATCCCGATTTAGTCTTCACCCTGGATGCAGATGGGCAACTGCTAACCCTGGGATGGCCTTTGGCAGAACATTGTGGCCTAGGAATTAGCCAGTTTCTGGGGCAGCCCCTAGTGAACCTCGTGGTGGCCTCCCGGCGCGCCGCCCTTGCCACGGTGCTCAAACAGCTGCCACCGACGGCTCAAGCCATGACCTTACCCTGTGAATTGGTGCTAGAAGCCTACCGTCTCCGGGGCGACCTACATCTGCATACCCTCCCGGCGATGGGCGATGTCGCCGCCACCGTGATGGGCCTGATGCAGGTGCAACAGGTGGCCACCAGTGAGGATTTGCCCCCTTCCCAAAATCCCCAAGACCACAGCCGCCAGCTCACCCAACTGACTTGGAAAATTCGTCGCACCCTCAACCTAGAGACCATTTATAAGCAAACCGTCGATGGCCTCGGGGCGATTTTTTCGATTGATCGAGGCTTAATTGCCGCTTATCAACCCAGCGATACGGTGGTGCAGGTGGTGGCGGAATGTTGCCAGCCCGGTTTGCCCGCTTGGCAGGGGCAAACCCTATCGATTCAGCAGTACCCCTGTTTCAATAAGGCCCTAGCCTCACTCCAACCGATTGTTGAGCCTTGGATGCCAGAATCTGCTGCCGATAGTGGACCGATGTTAGTGGTGGCCACCCGCTATCAAGACCAGCCCAATGGCCTCATCATCATGCACCTCGCTGATGCGGAGGACACCTGGGAATCAGAAGATTTGGAGCTGGTGAGTGAACTGGCCGATCAGGTGGGCACGGCGATCGCCCACGCCAGCCTATTTGGTGAAAGTGAAGCCCTCGCCACCGAACTTCAGCACAGCAACCAGCAACTGCGAGAAAAGCATGAAGAACTGGAAGAAGCCCGCCACCAAGCCGAAGAAGCCTCTCGCCTAAAAAGCGAATTTTTGGCCAATACCTCCCATGAACTCCGCACCCCCCTCAACGGCATGATCGGCTTTCTAAAGCTGGTTTTAGACGGCATGGCCGATGACCCAGAGGAGCAGCAAGAGTTTATTAACGAAGCCCATAAATCGGCGCTGCATCTGCTGAATTTGATCAATGATGTCCTCGACATCGCCAAGATCGAAGCCGGGAAAATGCAGATTGACCTGAAGCCCTTTAACCTCAAAGAGCTGTGTCAAGCCGTTGATGATTTTACCCGTCCCCAGGCCGAGCGCAAGGGCCTCTATTTTGACATCAGCTTGCCCCCCACCCGCGATGAAATCATCGTCAATGGCAATTATCAGCGGCTGCTACAGGTGCTCCTCAATCTAGTGGGTAACGCCATTAAATTCACCCATGAGGGCAGCGTCACCATTGCCGGCGAAATCAAGACTCCAGAAAGTTGAATTCCAAAATCAAACCTGGCCTGGATTTGTGAAGATCAGCGTGATTGATACGGGGATTGGGGTGTCCCTAGAAAAACAGGACCGGCTATTTCAAACCTTTAGTCAGGTGGATGGGGAACGCACCCGCCAATATGGCGGCACCGGTTTAGGGCTGGCCATTTCTCAAAAGCTAGTGGAAGGCATGGGCGGGGTCGTGAAGTTTATTAGCATGGGGGATGGGCTGGGCTCGACCGTCACCTTTACCATCCTGCTCTACCAAGAGCCCGTCACCATTGATGATGTCGTGGATGACGATGACGATGACGACGATATCTAAACCAATCCCCCTCACATCCGGACTGGACTGAGGGGGATTGGTGTTTGCTTAAGGGGTTCGGTCAATGGGCAATCAGGCCCGTAGAAACCTATTACTCAAGGGCGGAATTAACCCAACCATTACAAACCCAAGGCAAGGGGCTTAAGCCCCTTGTTCAGGGCTAAGGCTATTTAAGCCGTCCGGTACTAACCGTTTTTGAAGGTATTCAGCCATTCCTTCATTTGGTCAGAGGCAATATCCCGACCGCCTAACCCAAAGGCAATGGCGATCGCCACCGCAATGGCTCCCAGCAAGACGGCCGAAGGCGAGGTTAACGATATCGGTGGCCACACCCATTTGCTGAAGACCCATTGCCCCCACCAAGGCAATAATGGCAATCCGTGCCGCTTGGGCCAGGAAGGTAGATTGGCTGGTGCCCATGCTGCGAATCACCCGGAAAGCGAGGTTAGCAAAGTAGAGCCCCACCGCAAACACCAGGAGGCCGCTCAGCACTCGCGCCGACACCCGCAGAATCGCCTGTACAATCTCGGTCAGGGCAGCAAATTGCAAGATTTCGGTGGCGGTGATCGCCCCAAACAAGACAATTCCCACCAGCGCCAAGATCCCGGCAATTTCGGAGGGGGTCTTGGTGCTGTCTTGAACGCGGGTGGCGGGTTGCCCTTCCGCATTCAGAACCGGCGCATCTGCGGTGCCAATATTAGATAACTCTGGCAAGCCCAGAATGCTGAGAATATTGTCAAAGCCGACGCTAGACAACACGCTGGTCAGCAGCTCAGAGACAAACCGACCAATCACGTAAAACACCACCAAAACCACGCCCGCAGTGATGATCTGGGGAATGGCGGCCAAGATCTGCTCCAGCATCAAAACCGCTGGCCCAGAAATCGCCTCAATATCCAGTTCATTGAGGGCAGCCACCGTTGAGGGCAGCAGGATCAGCACATAGACAATGGTGCCAATCAGGCCGGATAGAGAAACGCCCTCTTCCTCAGCCGTAGCTAGACCGACCTTGGTGCCAATTTCATCGGCGCGGGTAGCTGTAAGCAAATTGGTGACGATACCCCGCACCACCCGAGCAATCAGCCAGCCAATTACCAAAATGATGCTGGCGGTGACAATCCGGGGAATGGCCAAGAGAAACTGATTGATCAGCGACTCAACCGGTGCCAGTAGCCCTGGCAAATCCAGGGCACTGAGAATCAGCGGCACAAACAGCAGAAAAATGAACCAGTACAGGATGTTCCCGATGGTTTCATTGAGGACAAAGGGGCTTTGGGTTTGGCCGGTTTGCTCCGCTAGGCGATCATCCAAGTTGAAACGGGCCAGACCTTGGGTGATCAATACTTTGACCACGGTGGCTGTTGCCCAAGCGATCGCTAGCAGCACTGCCGCCCCACCAATGCGGGGGATGTACTGAAAGATCTGTTGTAGGAAGTCATTCAGGGGTTCTGAAACCACCTCTAGGCTGAGGGCATTGAGAAATGCCACCAGGGTAAAGATCATCACCACCCAATAGACACCCGTAGCTGCCCAAGTCTCAACGGGCAAGTCTTGATCAGGGGCCTTACCCAGAATCATCCTCGCAATTTGATTGTCCAGGTTGGTCCGCTTCAAGATACCTTTGACGAGCAAGGCAGCAATTGTGGCGACGATCCAGCCCACAACCAGCAACACAATGGCCCAGAGCAAGCTGGGAAGAAAACTCCCCAACTGTCCACTCAGCTCCCCCAAGAAGCGATCCATTGGACCCATGTCAAGCTGCGCCAAGGGGAGAAATGGCGGCGGCAGGTGGGACAGGGCAACAAGGCTAAGTGAATCCACAGAAATTCCCATAAACGGCAGAAATGCAAGCGTCAATCAAAAATCTAGGCCCCGGAAGGCATAGATAAGCACTGGTTCGGGGTTCATCCTACCGGTAGAGACCCCATTGGGGTTCATCCTAAGGGAGGATATACCCGCAAAATAGTAATGTGAAACTACTATTAATACAAAATGACCCTTTACTGAGTGGGTTAGAAGACATTTTAGGGATGTCCTTTGCTGGCTCATCGCCCATGGCAACGACGCGTATTTTTGAGCAAGCCATCACCATTGCGGCCCGTGCGACCACGGTGGAGCGATGTATCACCGCGCGATCGCTCATGCATCAGTGGCTGAATCCGGCGCTCCGCTGTGAGCCTTTTGAGACCGACTGGGACACTGCGCTAGGGGGTAAAAGCCGCTTCATCTTGAATCTGCCTCTGATTGAGCCGACTCTGATCAGCACCGTGATTGAGCGGCAACCGGGTCTGATTGTCTGGGGCTTTGACGGCTTTTTTGAGGGCTGTGATCGCTGGCAATGCCAGCCCACTGATACGGGCACACAGTTACTGAACCGTTTCGAGTTCACCATCCCCAACCCATTGGTGGCCTTTGGCTTTGACGCGGTGGCGGCCCGCTGGACGAAGCGGGATATGGAAGCCCAGCTTCAGCGGTTGAAGCAGGTGGCGGAGCGGGAGGAGATTTTGAAGGGGTAATGGGGGGCTAGGGAGATGGGAAGCCAGAGTGAGGAGGAGATGAAAGAGCATCTTAGCTGGCACCACAGCAGCGATCGATGCCGAGGCTGTCGAGGAGCAAATCGCTGACGGCGTTGGCGATCGCAAATTCCCCATAAAAGCTTTGCGAAAAGTCAAAGCCCTGCATTTCGGTCAAAATCGCAATCACCAAAGACCCCAGGTCATTTTCCCCTTCCATGCGCTGGCGGACAAATACTTGGGACGCACGGGCAGCAATATCGCCATTCACCGCTTCTGGCAAGAACTCATTGTCGAGCCACTGATGCAGGGTCGAGCACAACCACACCCCTTCTTGCTCGGGGTTCGTGGCTGGCGGCAGGGTAATGGGGGGGATGGGATCAGCCATGGTTTTGATCTCAGCAGGAATGGGAGGGCACGCCCTGCGACTGTAGAGTAGCGTTTACCGCTGATCTTGCCAAATTTTCACCTCGCTAACCCTAACTACCCTAAAATTTAATCTTGATGTGATGTTGAATGGGCTGGTTAGCAGCTTTGTGGGAGGTTTCAGTTAATGGAAAATCAGTTGAGGTTAGTCTGAGGCTAACTGCTCTCGAAAGGCTTGCACCCAATATCGTAAGGTTTGTGCTCGTCTACCGATCGTATTGGCAGAAAGCTTGGTGCTTTGAGTACTCAAAAAGCTGTGGCAGATTCTGGATCTAAATCAACTACAGTTTGCACTTCACTATAACGAAGCCAAGCGAACCCAATCGGTGAACTTTCAAATAGCATCATTGCAATCTCATAACGCTCCGCCATATCGGAAAGGCTGACCAGGTAATATCCTCGACTGGTTATTGCATCCCTTTCATCTAATAGATCCAGCACACGAGCGGCTTGCTTGTAATAGTTCACTTGCCTCGGAGAAAGCTCTAATTGATAACCGAGGTTTGATTCGCCACTTTTCATCAACTCAAGCATTTTGAATAATTTATTCAGGTCATCAGCTTGCGGAACATCTAATGATTCTATTCTTCGCTGATTGAAATCAATAAGAGCTAACCTTAGATCTTGAACTTTCGAGTGGGATAGAACAAGGACAGGAGAATCGGAGTCTAGATCAAGCTCTGTTGTCAATGTCAGCTTGTCTTTATGAAGTGTTTCCAGAAATAATTCAAGTAGTTTACATTCTTGGTAATTAAAGCTCTCACTTATCTGCTCAGGCGTAGGTGATTCCATGAGAACACGAAGTCGGTTCAAAAGATTCGGAAGTTCGGGGCCAGCCTGGGTCTGAAGTTCAAC
>JAAUQE010000184.1 GCA_012032425.1 Leptolyngbya sp. RL_3_1
CCCATAGGCACTCATCGCCCCCATCAACAGCGTGCCTTCAAGGCCGAGATTGATTTTGCCGCTTTTCTCGGTCAGGCATTCCCCAAACTCACAAACAGAAAGGGGGCGCTCCCCCGCAGGGTACCGGCCAAAATGCCGAGGGGAACCCCCCACCAGCCCAGTGCTTCAGTTGCCATGATGATGATCCTGTGATGGACAGCCGGAAAAGAAACGTGCGGCCCTGAAGGCATTCGCTCCAGCCCGCTGGGGCCGGAGGGCCGCAAGGACTAGGTAGACTAGGTAGAGACTTTTTCTCGGAACCAAGGGAGCCGCCCGTAGAGGGAGTCGCTAAACAAGACGCAGAGAAAGACGATGCCCTGGAACACCAGCACCGTGGCATCGGGCAAATCGTGGGAGCGCTGCAAGATACCGCCGCTGGCCAAGATGCCCCCCAGCAAAATCGCCACCAGCACCGTCGCTAGGGGATTGTGACGCGAGACAAAGGCCACCAAGATTCCGGCATAGCCATAGTTCGACACCAATGAGGCATTGATCCGCTTCTGCACCGCTGCTACTTCGATCATGCCCGCCAAACCGGCGGCTGAGCCCCCCAGGAAGCACACCGCCAGGGTGAGCTTACCCACGGGCAGACCGGCAATGCGGGCGGCACGAATGTTGCCCCCAGCGGTGCGGGCAGCGAAGCCAAAGGTGGTGCGCTGGATCAACACATAGGCAATGATGCAAGCGATTAGTCCATAGAGCAGCCCATAGTGGATGCGGCTGCCAGGGAGGTTGCCAATCAGCAAGCTGGGATCCAGCTCCGCTGAGGAGGGTTTGGTGACGAACTCGGCATCCCGCATCGGCCCTTCCACTAGGTGGTTCATCAGGGCGATCGCGATGTAGTTAAGCAGCAGGCTGCTGATGGTCTCATTCACCCCCCGGTAGTGGCGCAAGGCCCCGGCCAGGGTAATCCAGAGGCCCCCGGTGATGATCGCCGCGATCGCCATAGCGATTTGGGTGAGGGGAGCCGGTAAGGCTGTCCCCAACTGCAACCCCGCCACTACGGCGGCGAGCCCCCCCATCACCAGCGCCCCCTCATTGCCAATAATTACCAGCCCCAACCGGGCTGGCAGAGCGGTACAGAGGGCGGTCAGCATCAGCGGTGACGCCCGAATCAGGGTATTTTGCCAAGCGCTCCAACTGCCAAAGGCAGCTTTGTAAATTGAGCCGTAAACGGCAAAGGGGTTAGCCCCGGCAAAGGCGCAAAACACCCCAAAAATCACGATAGCGGCCAGGAGCGCCGCCACCGGCAGCGCCACCGCCTCTAAGGGACGCCGCCAGCGAGAGAACCAATCGGATGGAGAAGCAGCCTGCGCGATCGCCATATGTCGCCTTGTATGTCAGTTTGTATCTCGTCTTGTACTCGCTTGACTGGCCCAATTTGAGACCTGTAATTTCGCGCCTCTTCCTAGGGAGGACCTCGAAAGCCTCACCCCTCACCCCCAGCCCGCTGGGAAAAGCGATGTCCTGAGCTTGATGTCCTGGGCTTGTCGAAGGAGACTGGGGGTGAGCGGAACTCCGGGCTTCAAGTTAAACGAGGTTTATGACTCAATGGCGGAATTAACGTTACCCTTCAGGCGTCTCAAAAAGCCTACCTGTTGAGGGTTTTAGCTTTTGAAATTGGCCTTTTGTAGGGCTTGCCCTTCCCGTAGGGTATTCCGCGCAGCGGTCCTAGCCATCGATACTGCCCAAGACCCCTTCAATCAGGTAGTCCATCTTTTCCAGCTCTACGTTGTCCTGCTTATAGCCCTCACCCTCAGGCACGACTACATCCCCGGTATTGCTCTTGAGCCCGCCGGTGTAAATGATCAATGTTCCGGCGATCAACTGTTCCTTCGCCGCATCCGCTGCCGCCTTGGCCTCGTCAGACACCGCTGGGCCATAGTCCGACAGCTTGCAGAAATTATCGGCCAAGCCCCCCCGCAGAATGTGGGGAATATCCCCCGCCATCAGGGTTTTACCCTCCATAAACTGCTCGCCTAGGCTGGTATAGATGCTGGCCCAGTCCCACTCGGCCCCGGTGAGGTAGCCGGTGGGGGCCAGAGGCGCTTGGTTGGCGTGGTACCCCGTACAAAAAATGCCGCGCTTTTCAGCGGTTTCCATCACCACCTTGGGGCTATCCACGTGGCAGGTAACCACGTCAATGCCTTGATCGGCCATGCTGTTGGTGGCTTCTGCCTCCTTGACGGGCTCGGCCCACTCTCCGGTAAAGATCACCTGGGTGGTGATGTCGGGATTCACCGACTTGGCACCCAGGGTGAAGGCATTGATATTTCGCAACACCTGGGGAATCGGTTTGGCCGCCACAAAGCCCAGCTTGCCGGACTTGCTGGTGTAGCCCGCGACGATACCCGCCACGTATTGGGCTTCGTCAATGTAACCAAAGTAGCTGCCGACGTTCTCGGGGTGGGTGCCCTCTTGGTAAAGGCCGCCAGCATGGAAGAACTGCACCTCAGGAAATTCTGTGGCCAGTTCCAAAATGTAGGGGTCAAAATAGCCAAAGGAGGTGGGAAAGAGGGCCTTCGCGCCATCAATCTCGATCATGTTGCGCATGGACTCAGCCACAGCGCTGGTTTCGGGAACGCTGGCTTCTTCCACAATCTGGATGCCCGCCACATTCGCCGCCATGGCCGCTGCGCCTTCAGCATGGGCCTGGTTATAGCCAAAGTCGTCTTTAGGGCCAACATAGATAAAGCCCACCACGACCTCATCACCGGCTCCCCCTTCACTACCGGCATCGGCAGTCGGGTCAGAGGCTGGCGCACACCCCGCACTCAATTTGGTCACTGCGCCAAAGGCCGTGGTCGCTAGGAGTCCACGAATAACCTGGCGTCGAGAAAATCCGAGGGGGTTGCGATTGGGCATAGGGGTCTCCTCACGAGATAAAGGGGTAATCCAAGGGCAGCAATTGCTTTCTATCCAAGATTGGGAATAATGATTTTTTTTTTGTATCGTACGTGGCACTTTTGGCAGTCGAGCATCCGCAAGGGGCTGGCGCTGGGCACAGTAACGGTATGGTTTAGCCCCTAGGGCCAGATTTTCTCTTGCTAAGGACCCGCTATGACTGATGAGCCAATCGCTGATGAGCCGATCAAGGTTGTGTATATCGCTGGATGGGGGCGGAGTGGCAGCACCCTGTTGGCGCGCATCTTGGCCCAATTTGATGGGGTCACCCACCTGGGGGAACTGAGAACCCTCTGGGTGGATGGCTTTAAACCCCGCAGCCTCTGTGGCTGTGGTCAACCTTTGCCTGCCTGCCAGATGTGGCAAGCCGTTCTTGGTGAAGCCTTCGGTGACATCAAGGCGATTGACCCTAAGGCAATGACCGCTTTGCGGCGTCGCCAAGAGCCCCAAAGTCAGGCCCTGTTTAAGTTGCTGATGCTACCGGGCCAGCGGCAGCAATTTATAGCCCAATCAGCAGCCTATCGCGCGGTTTGGCCAAACTCTATCGCGCCATTCATCATCACCAAAAAGGCGCGGTGATTGTGGATGACTCCTTGCATCCCGGCTATGCCTATTTGCTTAGCGGTGTCGCTAACGTCAAGCTCCATGTGGTCCATATCGTCCGTGACCCCAGAGGGACCGCGTATTCTTGGGCTCATCGCCAAAAGCAGGGCCTCGGCACCTATCCCATCAAAGACAGCGCCTTGGGATGGACCTTACGCAATGTGGTCACGGAGCTGCTGGGCTGGCAGCGATCGCTCCCCTACTTGCGGGTGAAATACGAGGATTTTGTCCAGCAGCCCCAGGCCACTGTTGATGCGGTGCTGAAGCTAGCCCAGGTTACCCCCCGCCATTCCCCCTTCCGCTCTCCCTCCCAGGTGGATTTAGGCATCACCCATAGCGTATTTGGCAATAGCGATCGCCTCAAAACTGGCCCCACCACCATCCACTTCAGCGAGGGCTGGCGACAGCAGATGGACCCTGCCGAAAAACGTCAAGTCACGCTGCTGACGCTGCCGATGCTGCTGCACTATGGCTATCGGCTGTAAAGATCCTCAGCGATGGACCACCCGCTGTTTTGATCATTTCCTGGGCGCATCAGGGCAAGTTCTTTTTCGGAAATATCCTGATACCCTAGATACCTTGCTAGCCATTGCGATCGCTACGTTCATCCCGATGACCCACCTGAGCGTCAACCTCAACAAAGTCGCCCTACTCCGCAATGCCCGCACCCTGGATCTGCCCAGCGTGCTCTGGGCCGCAGAAACCTGCATTGAAGCGGGTGCCCATGGGTTGACCGTGCATCCCCGCCCGGACGAACGCCACATTCGCCGCCGGGACGTGTATGAGTTGGCGGAACTGCTGCAAGCCCATCCCACCCTTGAGTTCAACATTGAGGGCAACCCCCTAGAGCCGGGGTTTATGCAGATCGTGCGGGATGTGCAGCCAACCCAGGCCACCCTGGTGCCCGATGACCCCAACCAATTCACCTCTGACCATGGCTGGGACATCCACAAAGACGGGGATGTTTTGAAGCCGATTATTGAAGCATTGCAGGACATTGGGGCACGGGTAAGTCTCTTTATGGATCCTGACCCGGAGCAGATTCGGCGGATTAGGCCCTTGGGGGTGACCAACGATCAGGCGCGCATCGAACTCTACACAGAACCCTACGCCACGGCCCATCGGGAGCATCGGGCCGATGCCGTCTTTGGCGACTATGCCGAGGCCGCAAAAGTGGCCCAGTCAGAAGGATTGGGTGTGAATGCGGGCCATGATTTGAATCTAGAGAATCTGCCCCAGTTTTTGACGATTCCCAACATTTTGGAGGTGTCGATCGGTCATGCCCTGACGGCTGATGCCCTAAAAATGGGTCTGCACAAGGCGGTGCAGGCGTATTTAGCAGCCCTCTGAGCAATGCTGGGTAGGCGACTTACTCCGACCGGAACGTGGGTTTTGCCGTAGGGATACCGCTCGTGGGTGCCCTGAGAATTGTATCTGGCCCCCTTGCTTAAGCACTCCTGTCCCCAGCAATCGTGCTTGCACTTGAGCCGTCCGGCACTTAAGGATCAGGACTCTATTAAAACCGCAATCTTCCCGTAGGGACACGGCAGTGCCGTGCCCCTACAACATCTCAATTGCCCCTGTTCCTTAACTCGCGATCCTAAGGCAATATATCCAGAAATAAGCTGTACCTAGAGATAGCGATCGCCCCCATCAGGTTTTTTCGATAGCTGCGCCGGTTGGATTCAGACCCTACAGATACGACGGCTCTGGCCCCTCAGTAAAACTGCTGCCAACCCAGTAGAAACCGTGATGCACTTCAGGGGTAAACCGGCTCAAATCTGAGTGCTTTCCCAGAATAAGGGGGCAGGTCAACCCTGCGATTGAGGCTGTAAAGCCCTTGAATCAAGGTATCAACCGTGACATCTCTTAGACTCGCAAAACCCCACGATTATTTAATCAAACGATAAAGCTTCGGTCATTTAATCACTTTAAGGTGTCAATTCATACGAGTTACACGTAAAACTGTTGTTAACGCCCCACAGGCAATTGCCCCATTGCCTGCCCCCCTTCACTGGGGAAATCAAGATCTGCCGCTGTTGCATCTACCTATCTAAATTTCAGCCATGACAAACTCTATCAAGTTACTTTGTGTTCAGCTTTGTATTTTTCCCAAAGGTCTGACCTTGCTAATGGGATGCTGTTTTGCAGTTTGAGCCTGTTAATGCTGGTTAATCCTGGGGCCTACGGCACTGAGGATGGAGATGAGTTTCCAGGCCATCGCACCGGTGGCGGGACCCATTGGGTGGCTCCCCTGGAACCCGCTTCATAGTCTTGCCGGTCTGTTCTGGACAACCCTGCGGGCCTCAATGTATTCCTATTTGGATAATTGGGGCCGGTGGTGCGATCGCAGATTGGCATTTGCTACACTGCCGGAGCCCCCTCAGCCCATCAACCATGGCCCGCTTTCTGCATATTGCCGACATCCACCTGGGGTTCGATCGCTACAACAGCAAAGCGCGCACCAAAGACTTCTACTTCGCCCTCGCCGATGTGCTGGACCGTTACGCGATCCAGGCTGAAGTCGATTTTGTGATTATCTGCGGTGATCTATTTGAGCAGCGGATGATTCAGCCCGCCGTGCTCAACCAGGCCCAGCTCTGCCTGCAAAAAGTCCAAGCTGCGGGCATCCCGGTGCTGGCTATCGAAGGCAACCACGATAACTGCCCCTACGGCACCACCACCAGTTGGCTCAAATACCTCTCCCAATGGGGCTTATTAACCCTGTTAGAGCCCAGCACCGATCCTGAGGAGGGCCTGCAATACCATCCTTGGGATGACGAAAGTCATTCAGGGGGATACATCGACCTGCCCTGTGGGGTGAGAGTGCTGGGCTCCCATTGGTATGGGGCCGCTGCACCCCGCGCGATTGAGCAAATTGCGGCGGCGATCGCCCAGCTCCCTCCCGGCCCTGAAAACACCCTGCTGATGTTTCACCATGGGTTAGAGGGGCAAATCGCTCGCTACAGCGGCGCACTCCGATACCGTGAGCTGCTACCGCTGAGGGAAGTAGGGGTCGATTACTTAGCCCTGGGTCATATTCACAAAGCCTACAGCGCTGAAGACTGGGTGTTTAACCCCGGTTCTTTGGAGGCCAACAATATTGAGGAAGGCAGCTTTACGCGCGGGGCTTATCTGGTTGAGATCAGCCCGGAGGGCCTTCAGGCCGACCTTAAACAAGACTATTACCAGCGGACCATTGTGCGCCTCGTGCTGAAAACCCAAGGGGATGAAAGCCAAGAGGACTTGGTGGCGGCGGCAATCGCCAAAATCGAGGGGGCGATCGCCGCCCACGCCAAGAAGGCACGCGACGGGAAAATCGCGCTCGACGACCTCCAGGGAGGCACGTTCACCATCACGAATCTCGGCGGCATCGGTGGCACGGGCTTCACGCCCGGCTATGCGCGCCTCGTGACAGCCGCGCGCACGCATGGCGTGGAATTGCTCGATCTGCGGCCGGTTCTCGGCTACTACAATCAACGCGAGATCTTCCTGGGTGGCCGGCATGTACCGATTGCCGAGTGGCCTGAGCATCCCGGCAACTTCTTTCCGAAGGATGCCCGCGAGACGCCACCCTGGGGCTATCTTCCCCGGCTGACCGCCAGATTGAATCCGCTGAAGACGGCCGACGCCTGGCAGTCGCCCGAGCATGCCGAACTGGACATTCCGTACCACGACTGGCTGCGGCAGCACGGTGTCTCTGACGACATCATACGAATGACATATGGCGTCGAACCCTCGCATGGCAACACGGCTTTCGACGTTTCGGCATTGATGCTGTTGTTCGTTTCCAGGTTTGCCGCGGTGCAGAGTGGAATGTCCAGACCAGGGGAGTCGCCGATCGTCACGGCCAAGGGGGGCAATCAGGCCATCCCTGAAGCCATGGCCAGCGCGTTGCGCAACGAGGTGGAGCTCGGCCGTGATGTGGTTGCCATCGACGATCGAGGCGATCGGGTCGAGGTTCGTTGCTCTGACGGCAGGATCTACACCGCGGATCATGTCGTGTGCTCGATTCCCTGTCCGGTGCTGCGCCGGGTCGAGATCTCTCCACCAATGCCGCCGCAGCAGGCGCGTGCGGTGCAGACCCTGGATTCGCAGATCATCAATCTCGTGCACATGGTGGCCGACCGACCGTTCTGGGAGGAAGAAGGTCTCTCGCCGAACATGTTCAGCGATGGCCTGGTCAGCAATCTGGTTGGCGAGCACAAAGGCGCCGATCCTGCGGACGTGACCAGTCTCACCGCGTGGATTCGTGGGCACAAGGCAGCATTCCTGGACCAGATTCCGGAGGCTGAAGCGCGCACTCTGGTGTTGTCGGACATCGCGCGGCAGCGACCCGCATCGAAGGGAAGACTGGAGATCGTCGAATACAAGTCCTGGTATCGGGATCGCTTCTCAGCCGGTGACTGGGCGGTCTGGCAGCCGGGGCAGGTCAATGCGCTGGCTCCGCATGTCGGCAAAGCCCACGGACGCATCCACTTTTGCGGCGAACACACGGCGATTGCGAATCGCGGCATGGAGGGCGCCATGGAGTCAGGCGAGCGCGCAGCAATCGAAGTTGCGGCGCTGATGTAGTGACGGCAAACGAGATCTTCCCCGTCAGGCCTGAAGGATTGGCCCGGATTTCCGATGCCGAGCTCCGCGAGGCCGTCAGCGCGGCCGAAATCCACCACTGCTGTGCCGCGATTGCGTGGC
>JAAUQE010000185.1 GCA_012032425.1 Leptolyngbya sp. RL_3_1
AGAAGCTAGAGAATCACATCGGGGCGATCTGGATGTTCATCCATGAATACAACCGCTTGGTACGAGAGAAGCTGTCGGAACGAGATGAGCCCGCCTTTTCCTCTGTCCTTTACTAAAATGCACTACCTATGAGCCTTCTTACTTACTAGGCATTGATGTTGTGAAAACAGTGCAGCTTTGGTGGAACCATCCGGTGCGGTTTTGGGCAGCAAAATCCATTCAATTTCTGCTGTTGCTACCTTTGATAGTCCTGATCCTGAAGCTCAGGACCCCCTTGCTTGCCAGTCTTCGTGCTGAGCTGTTATGGCTGTTGCCCCTAGCCTTAGGGGTGTTGCTCGTACTGAATCTGTCGAAATGGCATCGCAATACGCGTCAGCATCGCCGCCACCTCGCCTGCTGGGGTCTGTTGGCCCTGTGCGGAGCGGGATTGGCGTTGATGGTCACCGCAGAGGTGAGATATCACCAGGCGCAGCGCGCTGTCCTGACCGGAGATCCAGCCCAGTTGGCCAGACTCGGCCAGCATCTGGTGGTGGGTTATCGCGACTTTGACAGCGTCAAAACCCTGGTGGAAAAACAGGCCATTGGCGGAATATTCATCAGCCATCGCAATCTGCAAGGGCCGTCACTTCAGCCGTTGCGCGATCAAATTGCTGCTTTACAAGCGATCCGACAAGCCCAAGCGCTGCCGCCGCTATGGGTGGCGACCGATCAAGAGGGGGGGATCGTATCCCGGCTGTCCCCCCCTTTAACCCTCTTACCACCGTTATCAGACATCGTGGACCAATCGGCAACGTTGGCCGAGCGCCAGCAACGGGTAACAGCCTACGGCGATACCCACGGACGAGAACTGGCTGCGCTGGGCATTAACCTCAACTTTGCCCCAGTGGTGGACCTGAATAAGGGGATTGTGAACCCCGACGATAAATACTCAGTGATTTATCGCCGCGCGATTTCAGCGGATCAAGCAGTGGTGACAGCGGCGGCCAAGGATTACTGCTCAGCATTATTCAGCCATGGCGTGTACTGCACCCTCAAGCACTTCCCTGGTTTGGGGCGGCTCAATGCAGATACGCACTTGACCTCGGCCCACTTGGATACACCCGTTGCCGAATTAGCCCAGGATGACTGGCGACCGTTTCAGCAGATCATGGGGACGGCTGGAGCGATGACGATGCTCGGGCATCCCCTTTTAACGGCGGTGGATGACCAGCATCCGGTATCCTTTTCTGCGGCAGTTGTACAGGACATTTTGAGACAGCAATGGGGATATGACGGGGTTTTGATTACCGATGATTTTTGTATGGGGGCGGTGTTTGACAGTCGGGATGGGGCGACGGGGGCGGCGGTGAAGGCGCTGAATGCGGGGGTGGATCTAATTTTGGTCTCCTATGATGCCGATCTCTATTACCCCGTGATGGCGGCACTCATCAAAGCCGAGCAGGGCGATCGCCTCTCCCCAGATCGGTTGGCCGAAAGTCGCGTTCGCCTCAAGTTGGCGCTCAGTTTGAAAGCGAGCACCTAAACTGCTTGACTGCAACAACCGTTCAAGCGACAGTCCATCGGGTTAAGGTTCTGACCATGGATGTTTCCCCTCAAAAAGCTGGTATTCCACTTCTCAATTGTGCCGACTTTCCGAGCTAAATTCAGGCAAAGATATTATCTTTTGTATAATCAATGCCACTTTAAGTATGGAAATTCACCTCAAAAAGTGGGGCAACAGCCTCGGGCTCCGTATCCCTCGTCAGCTTGCGACCAGTCTTAACTTGGATGAAACCGTCACTCTGGAGCTGCTAGAGGTTGATGGCACCTTAGTGCTGAAAAAAAGCAGGTCCCGCCTAGCCTGGATGCCCTGCTGGCAAGCATTCCGGCTGACTTCGCCTATCCTGACGATGTAGCGGAATTTGTTCACAGCAGTGCCCTGGGTCAGGAACTGCTTTAGGACGCGATGGCGATTCAACAGGAAATTCAACGGGGGGATATTATTCGCATCAACCTCAACCCCACCACAGGTCGCGAACAAACTGGAGAAACCCGTCCCTGTCTCGTTCTCAGTCACACCCAGTTCAATCAGGTCAGAAACGGAATTGTGATCGTCTCCCCCATCACCCGTAGCGTTAAACTCGCCATCAAGACGATGATTCCCCTTCCTGAGGGGTTCAAAATCCAGGGTTCAATCATTGCAGAACAGATTCGCACTCTAGATCTCAGTCAACGCTGGTGGAAACCAACGGGTGAACAGTTGCCCGATACCTTCGTCGATACCGTGGTGGCCACGCTGAACGTCATTATTGGCTAAGCCGGTAAGTCGCAACGCCTGAACAAACCGGTTCACCCCAAACCCACAATCAGCGCTAAAACTAAGGGCATCTCCCAACGGTTAGGCTCAAAACTGTGCAGCTTAAGCAAGCCATCATTGCCCACAAAGCCGGAAATCGATTGAGCAAAAGTCAGGCGGAAGCCTGTGCGCGCCAACTCGAAGCCCTGGGCTGTAAGGTCATGCTCGGCCCCAGTGGCCCGAAGGACAATCCCTACCCGGTATTTTTGGCCTCCACCGCCGAAAAGATCGACCTAGCGGTGGTGCTCGGGGGGGACGGCACGGCTTTGGCTGCGGCGCGTAACCTCGCGTTTGAGGATATTCCCATCCTGGCGATCAACATTGGCGGTCACCTGGGGTTTTTGTCAGAGTCGCCAGAGGACTTGGATTTTGAGCAGATTTGGGAACGGTTGCAGGGCGATCGCTTTGCGGTGCAGCGGCGAATGATGCTGAAGGCCGAGGTTTTTGAAGGCCCCCGCGATACCCAGGGCGGTGACCCGGTCAGCGACTGCTACGTGGCCTTAAATGAAATGTGCGTCAAGCCCGCCTCCCCCGATCGCATGATCACCTCGGTTTTAGAGATGGAAATTGACGGGGAAGTGGTGGACCAGTATCAGGGAGACGGTTTGCTGATTAGTACACCCACCGGGTCAACCGGCTATACCGTGGCGGCGAATGGCCCGATCGTGCATCCAGGAATGCAGGCGCTAGTGGTGACCCCGATTTGCCCCCTGAGTCTCTCTAGTCGCCCCGTGGTATTGCCCGCTGGCAGCGTGGTCAGCGTCTGGCCCTTGGCGGACCCCGACCATGCCACTAAGCTCTGGATGGATGGGGTCTTAGCCACCTCAATTTGGCCGGGGCAGCGGGTGGATATTTCCATGGCGGACTGCTTGGCCCATTTCATTATGTTGAACCAGGAATACTCTTACTACCGCACCCTCCGCAGCAAGTTGCAGTGGGCAGGGGCGCGCATTCGCTACGACAATAACCATCGCAACTAGGGGACTACTGGCGGTGAGGAGGTGACTGGTGGTGAGGAAGATTGCGATCATCCTGCGCTTCCATAGCGCTGGCCACGGTGCTTAAGACACCTCAGATCGTCTGGTTCTGCGGCCCACAAGCAAAGGGGCTCACAGCCTTGTCTGAATCAGACTGGCGACTGTTATACGTGAGTCAGCCGGTCATCGTCTTATAGAAAAAGCCAGCCATAAAGCCTTTCGCGTTCAGTTGACTGGGGCCGTTACCCTAGCAATGAGCGCTGATCCAACATCGGGGTCGATTTCGATGCGTTATTCAATAGACCTTAATCGGACGTTTTAGCTGAGCCCATGATTGGCGAAACCAACCTCGCAACGCTGCTGCGCCAGATGACGCCCCACCTTCATCCCGCCACCTTCGTCTTCTGCACCCTCCCCCCTGAGATCCTGAAGACCCTCACTATTCAGCCCCGCTGCACCTTTCAAGAAGCCGAAGGCATGACGTTGCTGGTGACCCAAGCCGAAGCTGAGGCCCAAAACTGGCCCTACACCTACCCGTGCCGCCAGATCACCCTGGAGATCCACTCCAGCCTTGAAGCGGTCGGCTTCCTCGCCGCCATCACCACCGCCCTCGCTGCGGAAGGCATCAGCGTCAACCCGGTCTCTGCCTACTATCACGACCATCTGTTTGTGCCTGTGGATCAGGCGGAACGGCGATCGCCTGCCTCCAAACCCTCACTGCCCCCCATAAACCCGCCTTGCTGCCGAAA
Source organism: Leptolyngbya sp. RL_3_1 (assembly GCA_012032425.1). Taxonomy (GTDB): domain Bacteria; phylum Cyanobacteriota; class Cyanobacteriia; order Phormidesmidales; family Phormidesmidaceae; genus PCC-6406. The sequence continues at coordinate 4,062 of JAAUQE010000185.1, forward strand.
AACAGGTGATGCAGGGGTCCCCACGGCGGTAGAAGATTTTCATTCCGCTGGTTGGCTTAGCGTTACCCTGGCAATGGCTAACCCTTGACGCACCAACCCATGGAAACACCACCATCGCCCTACACCCCACCCAAAGTCTGGCAGTGGGAGGCTGAGAACGGCGGCACTTGGGCCAGCATCAATCGCCCCATTGCTGGCCCTACCCACGACCAAGCGCTACCGGTCGGGCAGCACCCTTTGCAGTTGTATTCCCTGGCTACCCCCAATGGTCAAAAGGTGACGATCCTGCTGGAGGAGTTGCTGGCCCTGGGCATTACAGCGGCGGAGTACGATGCTTACCCGATCAAAATTAACGCGGGTGACCAGTTTGGCAGTGGCTTTGTGGCGGTGAATCCCAACTCCAAAATTCCGGCCCTGGTAGACCGCAGCACCACGCTCCCCACCCGCGTCTTTGAGTCGGGCTCGATCTTGCTCTACCTGGCAGAGAAATTTGGGGCGCTCTTGCCCACAGCACCGGCCCAACGGACGGAATGTCTATCTTGGCTATTTTGGCAGATGGGCTCTGCGCCCTACCTCGGCGGCGGGTTCGGCCATTTCTACAGCTACGCCCCTACCAAAATCAAGTACTGCATCGATCGCTTTGCCATGGAAAGCAAGCGTCAGCTAGATGTGCTGGATCGCCACTTAGCGGACAAGCCATACATGGGTGGCGATGAATACACGATCGCCGATATTGCCATCTGGCCCTGGTACGGGGCGCTGGTGTTAAACCGCATGTACGACAATGCGGCGGAGTTTTTAGAGGCATCGTCTTATACCCATGTGATGCGCTGGGCAGAGGCGATCGCGGCGCGGCCAGCGGTGCAGCGGGGGCGCATGGTGAATCGCACTTGGGGACTGCCAGAGGAGCAGTTGCATGAGCGCCATGCCGCCAGTGATTTTGACACCCAAACTCAGGACAAAATCGGAACCGCTGATTAGCAAGCGTAGGGTGCGTTCCTATCTGCCTTATAAACTGACAAGCTGAGCCAATGTCACGGGAACGCACTATCCCAACGCCCTAAAACGGTCGTAGCCAAAGGTTAGGGGAGGGTTGCAATAAAAAACGGGCCAGGGATAATAGCCCCTGTACCCGAAACAAAAAGATGTGATGAGCTTAACGTCAAAAGTACCCTTGTGGCTAGAACGCGCCGAGGTCCAAGCGCAAATTAGTGCCCTCCAGTCCGCATCTAAATTGCCTGAGATGGTCTGTATTGCAATGCGGTTGGGATTAATGTTGGCCTGCTGGCTACTGGAAGTAGACCTGAGTGAGCGTGCCCGTAAACCTCAAGCGTGGCCAGCTTGTAAAACCTGTGGCAAACGTCTTCACTCCAAGGGATGGCACGGTCGCCAAATCCAAACTTTGGTAGGCAACATCTACTGAAAGCGACGAGTGGGTCGCTGCCCTGGTGGGTGTAAAAGTAGTCTACAGATACCGTTGGACGAGGCCATTGGCATCGCCCCCTATCAACAAAGCAGCGACGAGCTGATGCGCTTGGGATGTCTCTTGAGCCTAGTGATGCCCTATGAACTGGCCAGTTGGATGTTGGGCCAATGGAGTGGCCTATCAGTGAGTGCATCGAGCTTATGGAACTGGGTTCAGCTCATGGGCAAACAGGCTCAAGCAGAGTTGAACGCGCAACTGAGCGAGCAGGCATCGGGAAGAGAACTCACCTGTGAACCCATTGACGCGATGCTAGCGGCATTGCCTTTAGCAATTGCAGCAGATGGTGTGATGGTGCCATTTCGCCCCACCCCCAAAACCTGCCAGGGAAAAATCCAATGGCGAGAAGTTAAGGTGGGCATCTTAGCTCGCCTGGGCAGTCGGGTAACTCGGGCTCAAAAGGTCGTCCCCCAACTCTTACGACGTAGACTGGTGGCTGTTTTGGGCAATATTGACCAGTTCATCCCTCCGCTACAGCTAGAAGCGAGAAAGCAGTCCTTTGAGGCTGCCCCCAAAGTCGTCTGGCTCAGTGATGGTGGGCGAGGCTTTTGGCGAGTCTATCGCACTTGTTTTGCTCACTGTGCCGTTGCTGTCCTTGATTTCTTCCATGCGGCTGGCCATCTGGCACGGGCGACACAGGCTATGTTCGGCGACTCGCGTTCAGCTCAAGCCCAGGCTTGGTTTCGTCGGTGGCGACATTTATTACGACATGGGCGTACCCGCGATGTCCGGCGCTCCCTAACGCTGCTCATCAATTCAGATTGGTTCTCTGGCAAAGCGTTTACAACCCTATTGCAGGTGCAGGCTTATTTCCAGAGACATCATCGGCACATGCGCTATCAGTACTTTGAGCAGCAGCAGATTCCCCTCGGTTCTGGCATGGTTGAAAGTGCTTGCAAATGGCTAATTCAGCAGCGCTTTAAGGGCGTTGGCATGCGATGGAGTGAGGATGGCTTCAATCATCTCCTCATCCTTAGGCTCGCTTGGGTCAATCAACGCTTTGATAGCCTCTTTCCTAACGTGCCTACATCCAGGGCTAATCCCTCCCCGAATCCCTAGATACGCCCCCTCACGAGCTTCAAAAACGCTGTATTCACATCAACCCTCATAACGTGACTTCTTTAATTCGCCCTAGATCTGGCAGAAAGACCCTTTCAACCTCTCGACTATCTTGATTCCGACGGCAACGGGAAACAAAAGGACAAGACCCACAACGCTCCATAGTTTCAGGCACCTGAGGAAAAGGCTGAGATCGCCCCAACCAATCCGTAAGCTGCTCAGTAATGCGAAGAAGATCCTGATGAGTTTGTTCATGTCGATCTTGAGAGTAAGCAATTTGAACATGTTGAGGTTCAAGAACTTGATTGATCTGGTTTCGGGTACGGACAAACCAGTAGGTCATCTCAACCTGCTCCGGAGCTAAATCAGTGGATTCAACTAACGCATACAAATAGAGACGAGTTTGCCAATTTCGTTTCAGCTCAGCTTGCTTTCTAGGTTTTAAATAAGTTTTCCAGTCAACAATTTCGCTCCGGTTATTCCATACTCTCAAAAGATCATAGATCACTGTAAAGCGGTAGCCGTTAAGGGTAAAGGCTTGTTCATACTCGCTATGACGGAATAATTCTCCTGACCCAAAAAGAGTTGTACCAGTCAACTGAAGTGCATCTACACAAGCTTGCAAGTCAGAATCCTGAGCCATAACAGCGCTCATGGGCAAACCCATTTCCTGTTGCTGCATGAACAGATGAAAGCGTTCACCCCATAGTTGCCCTTCTAAAAGTTGAGGCGAAGCAGGTATTGACAAGTAGTCCACTACAGTATGCTCAAACCGTCGAGGACAATACTCTAATAAGCTCAAATGAGCTTGCGATAGCCGTAAAGGAAATTTTTCAGCTTGCATATCTCCTTGCTTTTTGAAAAAGGAATCCCCTCCTTCCGTGTAAAGAAAGAGGGGATTCGTTTAAATATGACCTGGCACCGAGCTATTTTCCCGTGGGGCAACCCCCAAAGTATCTTCGCCGCAGATGCGTTTCACAACCGAGTTCGGGATGGGTCGGAGTGGTTCCACACCGCCATTGGCACCAGGAAATCTGTATGCTCTTCACTGCTTATAGAAAGAAGAGCCTTGAGAACCGCATAGTTATCTAGAGTCAATAGTCAAATCAATCAACGTTGAGAGGTCAAGCCCTCGGTCTGTTAGTATTCCTCAGCTTCATACATCACTGCACTTCCACTTAGAACCTATTAACGGGTGTTCTTCCCGTGACCTTACTGGGTTAACCCCATGGGAGCACTCATCTTAGGGTGGGCTTCCCACTTAGATGCTTTCAGCGGTTATCCACTCCGCACATGGCTACCCTGCGTTTACCGTTGGCACGATAACAGGTACACCAGAGGTGCGTTCCTCCCGGTCCTCTCGTACTAAGGAGGACTCCCTTCAATGCTCCTACGCCTGCACCGGATATGGACCGAACTGTCTCACGACGTTCTGAACCCAGCTCGCGTGCCGCTTTAATGGGCGAACAGCCCAACCCTTGGGACCTACTTCAGCCCCAGGTTGCGACGAGCCGACATCGAGGTGCCAAACCTCCCCGTCGATGTGAACTCTTGGGGGAGATCAGCCTGTTATCCCTAGAGTAACTTTTATCCGTTGAGCGACGGCCCTTCCACGCGGAACCGTCGGATCACTAA
>JAAUQE010000016.1 GCA_012032425.1 Leptolyngbya sp. RL_3_1
AGTCGCCAGTCCGGTTAGGACCAGACTGCAAGCCACTTTGCTTGTGCGCCACAGAACAGGGTGATCCGAGGGGTCTTAAGCAAAGTGGCCAGCGCTATACAGTCGGGCTCACTTGTAGGTGGTCATGCCCCGGAACAGGTATCCGATGATAATACCGATGATCAGCGCCCACACCTGACCAGAGTCGATGAAGGTTTTAAAGGCTCCCCCCAAGTCTCCCAAGATATCTTGGTCAAATTGCTGCGCCAAAACCGCCTGGGTCTTTGGCGCAGACGCTGGGGTGAATTGGGCGATCGCGGACTCAACCGTAATCGGGGTTAGCAAGGCAATGTCGGACGGCATGAGATCAACTCCCAGGGTAAGTGACAGTGAAGCGATCGGGACTGCCCAAAATATACACCAGCAATTCAGGGCGCTTCCCTAAAGCGGCTGTTTGGCGGGTAGCCCCACCGCCCGAGGAAAATCATCGGGGGTCCGTCGCACCTTTTGCAGATAAACACAGTGGCGGATCCCGCCGGTCAGCGGGGTTTGCCAGGGCTGCACGGCTACAATCTCACCCCCCAGTGGCTTGATCTTCGGGGCGAGGGTGGCGCTATCGGCCTCTGACCATTGGCCCCGATAGAGCACAGCGATACCCCCTTTCCGCACCAGCGGCAGGGCGTATTCTGCACAGGTCGAGGGGGCACCCACCGCCCGCAGCAGGGCCAGGTCATACTGCTCCCGGTGGCTGAGCTGATGGCCAAAGTACTCAGCCCGATCGGCGATCGCCCTGACATTGTTCAAGCCCAACGCTTCGGCGGTGCTGGCCAGGAACCGTACCTTCTTTTGGGTGGAATCCAGCAGGGTGACCTGCCAATCCGGCTGCACGATGGCGGCAGGGAATCCCGGCAACCCCGCCCCCGAGCCAATATCCAATACGTTGCGAATCGGCTGGCGCATCGACGGCTGCGTCACCCAGTCGGGCTGAGGATCGGTGGCGAGCCAAGGCACTAGGCCCGTGAGGGAATCCCACAGATGTTTTTCCAAAAAGTCAGGGGGCTCAATAATCCGGGTCAAATTGAGCTGCTGATTGCCCTGCCAGATCAGCGCGTAGAGCGCTTGAAACTGTTGACAATGCTGATCGGTGGGTTGCCAACCTAGGCTGGCTGGCCAGTCTAGCGCAATGGCCGACAGGGGGGCGGGGGTTGCCGTAGTGGTCATGACACTCCCTCAGCGGTTGGGCTCACAGCGGATGGATGCATCTCTGATGGGTTCATGGCAGACAGTTCCCCATGGTGCAGGCTCCAAACCCGATCGGCTAAGCCGATTAACTCGCTGGCGTCATGGGACACCACCAGTAAACTCCAGTTTTGCTTCAACTGTTGCAGCAGGCTAATCACCTGGCGTCGCATCGACCAATCTAACCCGGCGGTGGGTTCATCCAGCAGCAGCAAATAGGGCTGACGAATGAGCTGCACGGCTAGGGCTAGACGGCGCTGTTGGCCGCCGCTGAGGGTATAGGGCTCGGCCTCTAGGGAGAGATCGGATAACCCGACTGCTTCTAGGGCCTCGTGGATGCGATCGCGGGTGAGTTCGGGATGGCCCAGGCGCAGTTCCTCCAAAATATTGTGACCACAAAAATGCCGCTCAGGAAATTGAAACACCAGCCCCGCCAACTGCTGCAAAGCCTCTGGCAGCAACACCTGCTGTCGCCACCGCACCTCCCCTCGGGTGGGATAGGCGAGCCCCGCCAAAATTTCCAGCAGCGTGGTTTTACCCGAGCCGCTCGGCCCTACCACCAGCCCCATTTCTTGGGGAGCCAGCTGGAGGTTGATTGCTTTCAAAATCGGCGTGGGACTCGCCGCAGGGTGATAAACCAAATCATTCAGAGACAGCATGGTAAAGCCAGATGAAGCCAAGACTAGGCTAAGTCAAGTTGGGGATGGGGATCCCAGCCTATCTAATTTAGGGACAAGCGGGTAAATAGCGTATCGCTTCATCAGGGCACACTAGCGAAGCCATGCCCAAAGGGCTATGGCCTTGCACCCCTACCTCAGAAATTTTTGTGCCTGGTGTGTTTTTTAATTGCGGATCCCTTAGCCCGGAATGCCGCCGATCAGCGCCGTATTGTTAGTGAAGTCAAGCCCCATCAGACCGGGCCTGATGGGGTCATCCCAAGGCGGGCCTAGGACGTGAGCAGGGAACCCAAGGGCGTGAGACACGTCCCAAAAACCCTAGGGGCAAGCACCAGTTCTGGATCTGAATCACCGATCCCAATCACCGATCCCAGCGGGTTGCCCTGTCCAGAGACAGATGGCTTGACCGATCAATTTTGAATGCTCTGAAGTGACGATTCCCATGGCCACCATGAAACCCTCCACTCCCTTCACTCACCATCGGCATCCCTCCCCCTGGCAGGGACTCAAACGGCTGGGCTTAGCCCTGGCCGGTGCCAGTACCGTGATCTTGCAATTGGGCCTGCCGGCCTTCGCCGGGGACCCCTTCCGCACCAGCAGCCCCAGAACCAGTATTAGCGAAAGCACTGAAGCCGCCTTCTACGCCGTCTTTCGGGATGGGGACTATGTCACCGCTCAGAGCCTGCTAGACGATGCCGATGCCACCGCTACCGACCCCTTACATCACGCCATGTTGGCCTCCTTAGCCTATCTAGAGGGGGAAGCCGGTTTGCCGGAGTTGCTCAACCGCGCCCTGCTCACCCAGGACGCCGCCGCTGGCCTGATGCGCCGCGATCCGCTGCGGGGCCATCTGTATGGGGCCGTGGGGATCTTCTTAGAAGGTGCCCATGTGTTGCAGACCCAAGGGATTGCGCGGGGGACTCCCCAGGTCTTGGGGATGCTGCAAGATGTCTTTGATGAAATGGATGCGGCGGAGCGAATTGATCCCAATGATCCCGAACTCAGCCTGATTAAGGGGTTTATGGATCTGCTGCTGGCGGTGAATTTGCCCTTTGCAAATCCCGAGCAGGCGATCGCCCGTCTGGCGGCCCATGGTCGTCCGGTCTATGTGGCCCAGCGCGGCATTGCCGTGGGTTACCGCGATCTGGGGGAGTATGAGCAGGCCCTAGAAGCCGTGAATGCCGCTTTAGTGGCGGTGGATAACGCCAAGGCCGGGGAGAACACTAACCCCGACTTGCTGCAACTCAAGGCCCAAATTTTAGCCGGGATGGGTGAACGGGAGAACAGCGCCGCCGTCTATACCGAGGCGTTAACCTATACCGACCAGTTACCGGCAGCGACGGTTGCGCGCCTGATCTTCGATCGCTGCGTCGTCCAAGGGAATCCAGGGCGACCTGCGCCCGCGAAGCTGGGTATAACTGAGTCCTGATCGTAGGGGTTTGGCAGTGCCAAACCCCCACCGCAAGTCGCCATCATGACCGGGATGATTGACCCGTTTGTCCCTAATCGCTGAGATAAAGGCCCGTTTCACTACAGATGCCGTTCAAAGGCCGATCCCAGGGATCGCGAGGAATGGTGGGCAGGCGCGCATATTCAAATACGATGCCAATGGTGGGTTTTTGCAGCCATTCAGGGCGGCTGAGCAGGCGATCGTAAAATCCCCCCCCATAGCCCAGCCGGTACCCCCGCACATCGCAGGCCACCGCTGGCACCAAGATTAAATCCACCACCTCGGGGGGAATCACCGGCGCATTGGGTCGGGGCTCAGCAATGCCATAGCGGCCCGACACCAGGGTGCTATTGCCCTGCCACTGCTGCCAGAGCAGATCTTTGCCCACACAGCGGGGCAGCCCCCAGCCCCGACGATGGTTCATCAGCGGGCTGAGATCAGGTTCACCCCGAAAGCTCCAGTAGGCCAACACCCAGCGGGCGGATTGAAATGCAGGCCAGTTTTGTAAATGCTGACCGATGCGATCGCTCTTTTGTCGCCAGAGGGGCTGAGGAATCGCCTGCCGCGCTTTCAGTAACCGTTGTCGCAGATCAGCCTTGGCCTGGGCGCGACTCCCAGGGGGATTCGCCCGAGGAAACGAAGACATCTGATGGGTGGTGAAGTTGAGCTGGGATCTGAGCTGGGATCAGGGGGATCAACAACTGCCTGGAGATGCAGTCTTAGAAATATAGCAGCAGGTTGAGTCCCGGAATGGTGCGCGACAGGGTCCAGAGCAGTAGGACCACGTAGGTTAAGCCTAAGGCCCACTGGTACCACACCAGGGCGGTGATCAGCCCCGGCACCGCCGTATCCCGCAATCGCACATCATTAAAGCCAAATTTAAACCAGTTGTTAAGGCTGAAATCGTAGTAAAAGAGCCAGGTGTAGCGGCGGTCCCACCGAATCGGGCGATAGCGATCGCGGAAAAACGGAAAGCTAGGCAGGATGGGCAACCGGGCGATCAATAAACGTAGCTGTCGGGCGCTCCCGTCTTCCACCAGGTAACTGCTGTCGAGCTGGTCATGAAAACGACCCTGGCGATAGATGCCTCCAATCAAGGCAAGGGGAACGGGTAGGGTCAGCAGGGCGATCGCCAACAGGGTCCATCCGGCACTATCCCCTAAGCGGCTAATGGTGAGGCCACCCACCCCGGTCACCAGGGCCACACTGGTGGCCATCCCCACCTGTTCGGCGGGTGGAGGTTGAATCGCTGCGGGTGCCCACCGCCGAACCGGTCTACCCCCCAAAACAACCCACTGGCGATGGCAACCGCCACCATCCCCACCCCCAGCACCAGACCCACATTGGTGCCGTAGTGACTCATCAGCAAGAGCGCGGCCAGACCCAGCCATTTTGCCCCCAACTGTAAGCGCTGTCCCCTGGTCAAAGGCGTTTGCACCACGGCGCGATCGCGCACCTTCACATAGGTAGCCAGATTAATCCCGTCTAAATTGAGCATGTCACTCACCTGCACCAACGGCTGAATCTGGCGCTGGGCCACGATGACAGCCGCTTGGGCAGCCGTAAAGCCCAATCGCTGTAGCCGTTGAGGGGAGGCGTTATTCAGGTTGGTGGCCGTCAGTTGTCGCTGCCACTGCTGCAATCGCAACCGCTCCGTCAGGTATTCCAACTGGTTGGCATCGGCCACCTGTTCCCGCTGGCGAAAGTTGCGGACCAAGTTACGCAACAGGGTTTCATTGCCGGTCAGGCTCGGCACCGACAAGACGCGTCCCACCTGTCCGGGACTCCCCAGCAGTTCCGCTTGGTCAGCGTCAAAGTCGAGATTAGCGACATTTAAGTAGGCTCCTGCCCCAAACACGCTGTCCCCCAGATCAAGCTGGCGCTGCACCGTCGCGCCGCGCAAATTTACTGGTTGGGCAAATCGGGCCTGACGCAGGTTGACCGCCCCCACAAAGCGGGCATCGGTAAAAAATAGCTCTTGGTCAAATTGACTTTTGAGAAAGGTGACCGTTCCTTGCCAATGGGTTTGGGCCAAATCGGCAGTCCCCCGAAAGTGGACTCGACTAAACCGCGCGGCTTGGGCAAAGGCGGCTTGGGTAAACCCAGCCAAGGCAAAAAATTCACTGTTCTGGAAATCTGCTTGCTCCCATTGGCTCTGGTCAAAGCGGACCCGATCAAAAAACAATGCCCCTCGCCAACGGGCCTCGCCCTGCCACTGACTGGCAATCCAGGTGGTGGGCTGACTAAAGCGGCTCTCAGCAAAGCTGGCCCCTTGTCGGAAGGTAGCGCCTCGTGCCGTAACTGGCCCCAAGAAAAACAGATGCGTGCCATTCACCGGCCCCTCAAACTGGGTTTGAGACAAGACCAAAGCCCCCCGAAACAGAAACAGGCTAGCGGCCTGGGGCTGGGGCTGTAGCAGCAAAGACCGCGATAACTGGCTGAGTTGCGACAGGCGGGCGCGATCGCGCTGCAACTGCACCTGCTCCTGTTCGGTGAGCAGGGGAAATAGGGCGTCCCCGTAGAGGGGTTCCCGCAAACTCAGCCGTTGTAAATCGAATGGTCCCTGCACGATGGCATTGCTGAGATCCAACCCCAGGGGGGTGCTGCCACTCTGAAGCTGGGTTTGCAGCAGGCGGTAAAAGCGCTCCCCAAAGTCTCCATTTTCGGGCCGCAGATCGATTCGCCGTCCCCGTAGATCAATGGTCGGCTTACCGTCGCGCTGGACGGGGGTATCGAGCTGTTGCTGCAAACCCTCTAGGGTGAGCAGCGGTCGATCCCCCCCAGCAGCCCATGCCGCAGGGGGGGGTGATCCAAACCATTAGGGCGGCGATCGCGACGAGCCCCAGTCCTATCCAACGGTTCACACCAGTTCCCCTTGCTGCGGTGATCATGATGGGCGGCACCCAAGGCGTCCCAGTGATCCCCATCACTGGGAACGCCTTGGGTGCTCACGCGTCCCGCCGGTCGTCCATCACCCCCAATCCCAGGTTTTCGACCGATAATGGAATTATGGAAGGTTTGTGCAAGCAGGATAAACCGTTTCCATTTACATCTAAACCAACCTCTCAACCCAATCATGTAATTCGCAAGGAGCCTAGCACCATGAGGCTAAATACCCAAGCTGCCCAGCAGCATCGCCATCAACGCATTACTGAGCTACGCCACCGGCTACAGTATGCAACGTCCCTGAGCGAACAGGACGCGGTTCGCACTGAGCTGGATTTTTGGTTGCGCCGGGGGTAGCGGCCTGAGCTACCCCACCCTCAAAGCCTCAGCCTAAAAGCATGGATCCAAAGCCTTCGGCAATTGTCGAAGGCTTTTTTTGTGGAAACTTTCTTGTCGAGGGGGGGTGCTTCCCCGCTAATTTGGGCAAGATAGTACAAATTGCCTAATTACCTATTGAGCAACCCAGCCCGATGCGGCCAATGGCTGAGGTGTCCCTCTCCCTGTGGCATGACGGCGATTTCTTGTTACCCTCCTAGCAAGAACATTAAACCTTCCTTCCCCTCAAGGGTGCCGTGTCATGGGCGTTAAGCCACCTTCCCCCCCGTCCAAACCCGATTCCCAGACCCGATACGTCCAGTGGCAGGAACAACCCCCGCCCCCGCCACGGACGCCTGCCGTTGCGACTCCTGTCCACCCTGGCCGGTAGCCTGTCAGGGGGCATGTTGATCCTAGGAATGATTGTCGGGATTGGGGTGTGGCGATCGGGAGAACAGTTTATTGACGGCATCAAAATGGCCCTCACCCCCCAGCCGCCCGAGGAACAGGTGGATGTCCGCACGGTGGTTGTGCAGCAGGTGCAAGGGGCCAGCGAACTCACCACCGCTGTCTTTGCCATGGAAGCCGTGGTCCCCAGTACCAGTAGCCGCACCATTGCCAACTATGAGGTCGGCAAAACCACGTTGATCTATGTGGCCTATGGGGAAGTAAGAGCCGGGGTGGACTTGAGTGAGCTGACCCCAGCCGATGTCAGAACCAGTGGCGATACCCTGCGCGTCAGCCTACCGCCGCCCCGGATTTTGGATAGCAAGATTGATGTCAGCCGGTCTGATGTCTATGACTACAGCCGGGGGTTTTTGGGGTTAGGTCCTGATCGCGCCCCCGAATTGCAGGAGAAAGCGCAGGAAGCGGCTCTGCAAAAGGTCATTGTTGCCGCCTGTGAGCAAGGTATCTTACAAGAGGCCAGCACCCGCGCCGAAAGCGTCGTCGCTCAACTCTTGGTGAATACCGGGTTTGAGAAGGTTGATATTGTGTCTCGCCCCCCTGAGGCAACCGGTTGTGCCGCTGCGGGCGATGGGGCTTCTGCGCCCTAGGCGGCGCGGGCAATTTTGGGCAATGCCTGTTAGATTCTGGCTAAGAGGCTGTTTGAAAAGGGGGTAAGCCAGTTTTGAATAATACTGGAGACCACCCGTAGGCTGACTGAAGCCTTGATGCTACCGTTGCCCGTTTTGGGTAATCCATGTCGCGAACGAGATCCAGAGATCTTTTCAAACAGCCTCTACACCTGATGATTGACGGGTCGGGTGTTTTCCCGATCGCTGCCTTGCGAACTTTACCCTCCCACCATGCTCAAGCTTTATCAATTCGAAGCCTGTCCCTACTGCGAGAAGGTACGGCTGCTTTTGGACTATCAGCAACGGCCCTACGAAAAGGTTGACGTGACCCCTGGCTGGGGGCAATGGGAGCTATGGCAAAAGTCGGGGCAGACCCAGGTCCCGGTCTTGCAGGACGGCGATGAACTAATTCCTGACTCGACGGCGATCGCCCTTTACCTAGACGCCACCTGTACTGACCGACCGCTACTGCCCACTGCTCCTGAGCAGCGCGGTCTCTGCTTTGCCCTAGAGGATTGGGCCGACACCGCCCTAATTCCCAATGGTCGCACGGTCACCCTCGCGGCCCTCGTGCAGCACCCTAATTTTCGGCTGGCAGCGCTACCAGAAACCACTCCAGATTGGGCCAAAGCGATGGTCGGGGCATGGCCAGGGGAACTAGCCAGCTTGTTGAGCAGTAGCCTGGGGATCGTCCGCCCTGCCCCCGTCAAAAGCGCCCATCTGGCTTTGCAACAGGCGCTGCAAGCCCTCTGCCTCATGCTAGAGCAGCAGGCCTACTTGCTCGGTGAACAGCCCACCTTGGCGGACTTTGCCGTGGCGGGGGCCTCTATGATGCTGAAGGTACCGGAATCGCAATATGTAAACCTGCCAGCAGGGCTCTGCGATCGCGGTATTCCCGGATTAGCTGACGACGTTAACTATCAGCCCTTTTTTGACTGGCGCGATCGCCTCTACAAGGACTATCGCCAACCGCGAGACGGTATCGAATAACCAAGAAACGACCCGACGGCGCTGCGCCATCGGGTCGTTCGCCAATTAATGCCTCAAGGGCAAAGGCGACCTATTGAGCAGCGCAAGGATCAGCTGCACAGGGTCAGCCGCGCAAGGATCAGCCGCGCAAGGATCTTCTTTAGCGGCACAAGGATCAGCGGCACAAGGATCAGCGGCGCAGGGATCAACTTCTTCGGTACCGGTATCTGTGGCACCACCACAAGCAACCACACCCAATGACAGGGCAGAACAAAGCGCAAGGGTGCTCAGGTATCTAGCGTTCATGGACATTCTCCTCAGATTTTTATCAGGGTTGGGCGCTGGGATCAGGCTAGAAATGCCCTCTCCAAGAACCATTAACGTCCCTCAGGCTGAAATTTTCCTGAGAGAAACTTGGGTATCTTGTAAGCGTCTTAGTTGCTTGCCGGTTACTCTAGCACCAATCGGAAGCCAAAGAGAAGATGCCGTGAATCTACTGGACGGGTATGACGGTAGGCAGCGCGGCAAAACCCAGGTAGGTCATCCCAAGAGCAGCCTTTCATCACAGCAACAGGCGTTCCCCGTCGATCCAGCAGGGTGGCGGTGTATTCAAATACATTGCCAGCCATGTCTTCCACGCCGTAAATGCTGCGACTGAGGGGATAGGTGCCGATCGCGCTGGTGCTGTAATCGCCCTGCTGCGCCCAGTTGGTGGCGTCATCCTGCCAGGTATTGCCCCAGGGGAAATAGTTGCCCGCTGGGCCTCGCGCCGCTTTTTCCCATTCCAGGGCAGTGGGGAGACGATAGGCAACCCCATCTTGCTCTCCCCGCCAAGCCCCGTAAGCCACGGCGTCATCATAGGACACCATCACCACCGGGTGATTGAGCTTGTCAGCAGGGGGTTGATGGTCTTGCCATTGGTACGGCGCGGTCTCTTCGTAGGAATGCACTAAAAATCCCTGGGCTTGATAATCGGCAGCAGAAATACCGGGGGCACGGTGCCCAGTGGCCGTCACAAAGGCCCCATAGTCGGCTTGGGTCACCAGATTGGTGCCGATGCAAAACGCCTCTAGCGGCTGAGACTGGCGATCGGGCTCGCGGTCAAACCAGCGGCGATCGCGCAGCCGTTGCTCCGCCGCCCCTTGACCCGTGGGATCGGCAGCGGCGGCCGAAATCCGGTAACCGTAGTCCCGCTCCGCTGCGTCACTCCCCGCGAGAAAGGCCCCAGCGGGGACAAAGGCAAATCCTGGCTGAGCCTCACATCGCTCACGGGTCATGGGGGGAACTTCTGATTCGGAGGGCTCAGAAGCACCACTACAGGCAATGAGTCCTAGGGCGATCGCGCCCATGCCAAGGCAGAGTCGCCATCCATAGGGGCTGGTCATTCCAGAGACCTCGTTTTTAACGTTGCACTGATTTAATGTTGCACTGAGCCTGAGCATGTTCCCCAGGGTCACCCTCCAAAACGACCCGTTCCTCCTTCCTCCTCAACAGTTTCTCAGACCCCCTTCAGCATTTCTCAGACCCCCTTCAGAGGGAATTCAGTTGGGCCGAGTTTAGTGTTTACAGCACCGCACACCACCCTCGCAGGGTTGACCTAGAGACGTTGCTGGCTCATGACTGACTGCTGGCGAGTGTTGATGTTTCCGGTGTAATGCTCCTGCTCACTGACACTACCCTCCTGCATTGAATCCTATGAATATCAAGTATCTGGCCGCTCTGATTGCCTCCTCTGCGTTGACGATAGGTGCCGTTGCGCTGCACACCAGCTTTAATCCAGCCCAAGCAAATCCCTGTGGCCGCCGTTGAAATCCCTGCGCGGCCAATCCCTGTGCAGCGGCGGATCCCTGTGCGGCGGATCCCTGCGCCGCAGTAGATCCCTGTGCGGCCAATCCCTGCGCAGCGGCAGATCCCTGTGCGGCCAATCCCTGTGCGGCGGATCCTTGTGCGGCTAATCCCTGCGCCGCAGCAGATATTGTGACGGCGACCGAGCCCCCCCATGCTGACGTTTATGTGGAAGCCAGCAGCGGCATTGCCATTCGAGGCGCTGACCCCGTGGCTTACTTTACTGAAAGCGCAGCCGTGCCTGGGCTGCCCGAGTATGAGTACGAGTGGAATGATGTCACCTGGCGCTTCAGCAGTGCCGAAAATTTAGACGCCTTTAAGGCCAATCCTGAAGCCTTTGCACCCCAGTACGGCGGCTACTGTGCCAAGGCATTGAGCGAAGGCAACCTCGCCTCGGTCGATCCCCGCGCCTGGAGCATTGTTGAAGGCAAGCTGTACCTCAACTACAGTGCCGACGTGCAGGCACAATGGGTCGAAGATATCCCCGGCAATATTGAAAAGGCGGATGGCTTTTGGCCTGAGGTGCTGACTGAGATGACCTTCTATGAGAACCAGGTGACCTGGGCTCAGTAACGCCTTAAGAAGCTGTTTGAAAAGTTTGCGGGGTTAGCTTTAGTCACCTGCAACCCCCAGAGAGAGCCATGCACAAATCAAGGTTGTCGCTCCTACTCCAAGGGCATCACGCCTCCTTTCAAACTCGGGTCACCCCTTTTCAAACAGCCTCTAAGGGAGTTGCTGGAAAATAGCGTACCGGTGCAAGTTGGCATGATCACCGGGATGTTTTAGCCGCGAACCGCTCGCCATTCCAGGCTGACTCAACATCCCGGTGGAGAGGACAAGGGGGGTTTCTCGATTAGGATAGGCATCGGTACCCTGGGAGCAGGCATGGAAAACCAAAACTGGTTGGTCACAGACGAGGGGCAGGTCGAAACCTTTGGCACCGCCGAAGTGGAAGCACCGGAACGGATTTATCGCCTCTATCGATTTCTGACTGAGCTGGAAGATTTACTGGCTGCTGTGTCAGACGATCAGGACCGTTTGCGCCAAATCGCCCCCATGGTTCGCACTCTGCTCACCAGCGCCTACTGGTTGCAAATGGAGTATAAGGAGGCCGATGCGAAAACCGGCTGGGCCGTCAACTTTTTGTACCGCGAACATCAGTTTCCGTTGACGGTGCAAATGGTCACCTGGGCACCGGGAAGCCGGTCCACCATCCACAACCATGCCACTTGGGGGCTCGTCGCCCTGCTGGGGGGCCAGGAGAAAAATCACTTTTGGCGGAGATCGCCCACCCCTGACACCCCCCACCGCTTAGAACCGGCTGGGGAACTGTTGATGTCTCCCGGCGACATCATTACCTTTACCCCCGGTGCCATTCACCAGGTCGAACCCTGGGGCGAAGAGCCCACCATTTCCTTTAACCTGTACGGCGTGACGGACTTTAAGCAGCGCTACGTGTTTGATCCTGAAGCCCAAACCGCTAAGCGATTTTGAGGGGGGGGCAAGATAACGCTGCATGTTTCAGGCCACCCGACGGCAATTGGCACTCTGGTACACCACCATCACCGCAGTGGTGCTGCTGGTGTTTGCTAGCGGCGTCTATTTATATGTGCGCTCCACCCTGGTGGAGCGGGTGGATGACACCCTCAACCATGTGGTCGAAATTGTTGAACGCTCTTTGGTGATTGAGCCTGCCGATCAAAATAGCGATCGCATCCTCACCGCCACCGGCGTGATTGCGCCGCCGTTAC
Source organism: Leptolyngbya sp. RL_3_1 (assembly GCA_012032425.1). Classification (GTDB taxonomy): domain Bacteria; phylum Cyanobacteriota; class Cyanobacteriia; order Phormidesmidales; family Phormidesmidaceae; genus PCC-6406. The sequence goes on from JAAUQE010000016.1 coordinate 12,248, forward strand.
GGGTGAATGTCGAAGCCAGCTTCCGGGACAATACTGCCGCCGTAGAAGACGACCACATCGATTTGGAGTGGTTTGGCCCTGATGGCACCCTGCGGTGGTCTACCCTGGCAGCCCCTTTCTCTGTCAAGGTCAGGCCCAACCCCGCTGGCGAAACCGTGCGGTTGGGGATGGTCAGGTGATGCGTCAGGTTACCGAACGGGTGGTGCGAGACCACCAGGTCCTGGGCTACCTGCGAGTCAGCCACCCTTGGTTTGAGGTGACCAAACCCAGCCGCCGCTTGATCTGGGACCTGAGTTTAGGCAGCAGTGCCATGGTGGGGGTCGTGGCCCTGATTGGCTGGTTCCTATCGGGCATTGCCATGGCCCCGGTGCGAGACTCTTACCAGCAGCTCAAGCAATTTACCGCCGATGCCTCCCACGAGTTGCGCAACCCGATCGCGGTGATCCAGACCAACGTGCAGGTGGCCTTGGCGGACCCAGACCCCGATCTCGCGGAGCAGCAGCAACAGCTTCAGGTGATTGAGCGGATTACGCGGCGGTTGGGGCGATTGGTAGATGATCTGCTGTTTTTAGCCCGTCAGGATAGCGGCTTGGTGCCATTTACCCACGCCCCCGTTGATTTAGCCCAACTCGTGAGTGAGGTGGTGGAAGAGCAGCGGGCGATCGCGATCGCAGCGGCAGTCTCCCTAAATCAGAAGCTCGAAGATACATCACTTCAGCCCAGCCTTTCCCCTTGGCTAATCAAAGGAGACCCCGACCAGCTCACCCGTTTGCTCACCAACTTGGTGGTGAACGGCGTGCAATATACGCCAGTGGGGGGCACGGTCAGCATTCGTCTCAGCCTGGGACAACTCCGCAATCAACCGGCCATCCAGATGCAGGTGCAGGATACGGGCCTGGGGATTCCAGCGGAGGGGGTCACCCAGGTATTTGATCGGTTTTATCGGGTCGATCCGGCGCGGTCGCGCGCTAGCCAAGACAAAGGGTCTGGCCTGGGCTTAGCGATCTCCAAAGCGATTGTTCATAATCACCGGGGTGATATTCGCTTAGACAGTACCCCTGGCCAAGGCACAACGGTGACGGTCTGGCTACCGGCGCTCGAAGCTAAAGCGTAGCTAGTACCGGGCGGCTCAAGTCCTAGGACTATTTCTGGGAGCAGAGGTGCTTAAGGGGCAAGGGAGCTAGAAACTGGAAGGGTCACGTGAATTCTGCCCTTGAGTACTAGTACTCGACGCTGCACCGGTCCCTGAGTCCCTATCCCTCTTTAAACGCCGAGGCAATCTGCAGTTCTTTGTAACCCGTAACCGGATCGACTGCTCGTCCAAAAATCAGATTGGGGATCACGCCAATCACAATTTCTGCGGTGGTGTAGATGAGCGAATCCGCCATCAAATGCCCGCCGATAATCTGACCTGTATGGTCTGATACGGCAATGTGTAGATGAGCACCCTGTTGCGATAGGGTGCCGGTCAATGCAAGGATTTCCAACTTTTGCTCAATCCTATGGCCTTGGGGTTGGTCGGCAAAGCGGAGCATCGCCTGACGCAAACTGCCCACCCCAGTCAAGATATAAGCGGCATTAATCTTGTGGTGGATACAGTAGGCCAACAAGGCGGGTTTCAGATCTTCACCTGGGTTGAGGCGAATGGCGATCGCATCCACGTTAAGCGTGACCTGTAGAAAGGGCGAGCGGAGTATACAGCATTTCCTAGCCTGGTGAGGTATAGCCGATGTGCTGACAGCAAGGGTTTTGAGTCTCTTTTTGTACCTCACTAGCTTCAAAAACGCAGTAACCCAATGCTAAAACGGTCTGGATTGGGTCTAGCAGGGCGGTTTTGAGTGGGGTTTGGGGGCAAGGGTGGCGATTTAAACCTAAATTTCACCCTTGTGCCCTAAAGGGAATAGACTGCGCCTTTAAAGTCTTAAAAATCTCCAAAGAATTTGGGCCGACTTAGCCTAATCCGAACCCTTTGGCAGACCATTCGATACCCTCTTGTGAGGATAGTTTCACCCCAAATCTGATCAAAAAAAGGATTTTATGGCTTTCGCTATATTCGCCACAATTCAACTTTTGTCAACGATCAACAGTACAGCAGTTGCCAGTTCGATGGGGGTGAGGCGGTCAAGCATTTTGATAGTGGGCTCAGCATCAGGGCGATCCAAGCTGTGCTCATGATCAAAATGGCTGATGCTGTATTTTAAGCCTTGGCCTCATCCATAGACCTTGGCCCCATCCAAACCCGTAGTTCATCCTGCGATAAAAACTCAAGTTTGAAGTTGGATGTGGTTTAGATAACATCCACTGACAAAGCTTTTTAGTCAGTATTGGAGTCTAATTAAACCTTAGCTCCGTCCAAACTCATCTTGGTCAGCCTCGTCATTCCTGCTTCATTGCTGCATTCAATTAGGTTCCTATGACTGTCCTGTCTGATCCGCGCTTCAATCCGGCTGGGGCCTCATCTGCGCCTTTCGGCGATCGCGCCCATGACATCCTCCGCTATGAGCGCCAGCCCCTAGCCCCCTTCTTTCGTCCCGGCAATGTAGCTGTGGTGGGGGCTACCGATAAACCCCACAGCGTCGGTCGCACCTTGCTCTGGAACCTGATCAGCAGCCCCTTTGGGGGCACGGTGTTTCCGGTCAATCCAAAACGCTCCAGCGTGTTGGGGATTCAAGCCTATCCCCAAATCAGCGCGATTCCCGAACCCGTAGACTTAGCGGTAATCGCGGTCCCGGCTCCAGCGGTCCCCGGCGTGGTGCGGGACTGCGTGGCGGCAGGGGTGAAAGGGGCGATCATCCTGTCGGCGGGCTTTAAAGAAATTGGCGAGGCGGGGATCCGGCTAGAGCAAGAGATTTTGGCAGAGGCCCGTCGGGGGCAAATGCGAATTATTGGCCCCAACTGCCTGGGGGTGATGTGTCCGCCCACCGGGTTGAATGCCACCTTTGCTAGCACCCTGGCCCGCCCCGGCAATGTCGGCTTTATCAGCCAGAGCGGGGCGCTCTGCACCTCAATTTTGGACTGGAGTCTGCGGGAAAACGTAGGGTTTAGCGCCTTTATCTCGATTGGCTCCATGGTGGACATCGGTTGGGGCGATCTGATCGACCACCTCGGGGATGATCCCCACACCCACAGCATCGTGATTTATATGGAGTCGATCGGGGATGCCCGCTCCTTTTTGTCGGCGGCGCGAGAAGTGGCGCTGAGTAAGCCCATTATTGTGATTAAAGCGGGTCGCACCACCGCCGCTGCCGAAGCCGCCGCGTCCCATACGGGGGCACTGGCGGGGAGCGATGCCGTGCTCGATGCCGCCTTCCGCCGCTGTGGGGTGTTGCGAGTAGACAGCATTGATGAGCTGTTTAATCTGGCGGAGGTGCTGGCCAAAGCGCCACGGCCCAAAGGCAAACGCCTCACCGTGGTCACCAATGCCGGGGGACCGGGGGTGTTGGCTACGGATGCCTTGATCAGCGGCGGCGGCGAGTTGGCTCCCTTGTCAGACCAGACCCGCGACGCCTTAGACCAGATTTTGCCTCCCCACTGGAGCCACCACAACCCGATCGACATCCTCGGGGATGCCACCCCGGAGCGCTATCAAAAAACCCTAGAGATCGTCGCTCAGGATCCCGACAGCGATGGGTTACTGGTGGTGCTCACCCCCCAGGCGATGACCGACCCGGTGCGGACCGCCGAGCAGCTCAAGCCCTTAGCCACCCAACTCCAGGGCAAGCCGCTGCTGGCCAGTTGGATGGGGGGCGAAGAGGTGATGCCGGGGGAAGAAATTTTGAATCAGGCGGGGATTTTTACCTTTCCTTACCCAGATACGGCGGCCCAGGTGTTTAACCTGATGGGGCGCTACCACTATGCGGTACAGGCCCTGTACGAAACCCCTCGTCAGGCCATCGCCCATGGCGATCCCAGCCAAGCCCAGGCGATCCTGGGGCAGGCCCGCCAAGCCCAGCGCACCCTGCTGAGTGAATGGGAATCGAAGCAGATCCTGGCGGCCTACGACATCCCCACCGTTAGTACCGCCGTGGCCACCAGCGCTGAGGACGCGGTGGCGATCGCCCAATCCCTGGGCTACCCGGTGGTGCTGAAGCTGCATTCCGACACCATCACCCATAAGACCGACGTGGGCGGGGTGAGGCTCAACCTGGCCGATGACGCCGCAGTGGAGGCCGCTTATCAGGCGATCGCTCAATCCGTCGCCATCCACGCCCCGGATGATCCCCAAGCGTTTCTGGGGGTGACGGTGCAGCCCATGGTGGACCTAGAGGGGTACGAGCTGATTCTGGGCAGCAGCCTCGATCCCCAGTTTGGGCCGGTGCTGTTGTTTGGTCTGGGGGGGCAACTGGTGGAGGTCTTCCAGGACCGGGCCTTGGGGCTACCGCCTTTAAACACCACCCTGGCCAGACGAATGATCGAGCAGACCCGCATCTATCAAGCCCTACAGGGGGTGCGGGGACGCAAGGCGGTGGATCTGGCCGCCCTAGAACAACTGCTGGTGCGCTTTAGTCAGTTGGTGGTGGATAATCCCGCCATTAAGGAAATCGACATCAATCCGCTACTGGTGTCCGCTGATCGGCTGCTAGCTCTGGATGCGCGGGTGGTGCTCCATGGGGCCGAATTGCCCGAAGATCGCCTGCCCCAACCGGCCATTCGGGCCTACCCCAGCCATTACATTCAGCCGTTTACCCTGGCCAGCGGGGTGCCGGTCACCCTGCGACCGATCGCCCCCGAAGATGAGCCGCTGATTGTGCAGTTTCATCAAACCCTGTCGGAAGAGAGCGTCTATTTCCGCTACTTCCACATGATGAAGCTCCAGGCACGGGTGGCCCACGATCGCCTCACCCGAATTTGCTTTATCGACTATGACCGGGAAATGGCCTTCGTCGCCGATTACGAAGATCCCGCCACCGGTCAACAGGCCATCCTCGGGGTGGGTCGCCTCAGCAAATGCCACGGCCAGCCCATGGGGGAATTTGGCATGGTGGTCAGCGATCGCCATCAGGGCCAGGGGTTAGGAACGGCCTTGCTGCGATCCCTGGTGGCGGTGGGTAAAACCGAAGGCTTGACCGAGATTTTTGCGGATATCCTGCCGGAAAACCGGGGCATGCAGCACCTCTGCCAAAAGCTGGGCTTTAGCCTAGAGCGGACACCGGATGGGATACGGGCCATCTACCAGATCACGGATTAGCGATCACGGATTAGCGATCTCTCGCTGCACCGCCAGACCAATCTCTAACGCCTCCTGCAAAAACTGCTGATACTCCGTGGCTTGGTTGCTGACCTGGAGGGTCTGTAAGGTGGCGAGGTTGGTTTCGATAGTGCTGAATAACGATTGTCGCCGCTGGATCAGGTTGCGATGGCGGCGCAGGATTTTTTCCGTCATTAGGGCCGAGACCAAACTGTCACGGGTGGCCTTTAGGGCGGTGATCACTTCAGCGCGGTTGGGGAGCCCCAGGGTGGCCGCCGGGACGGTGCCCAGCTCATCCATCACCTGCACTGCCTGCACAATGTCGTTGTGACGATCCACCTCGTCCAAAAGACGCGCCAAGGGTTTCAAGGTTTTATAGCGGCTCCATTGGTAACTGTGCCAAGCGATCGCGATCGCCCCCGTCAGCCCCGCCACCAGCCCTAACAAAACCGCCAGGTTGGTGTTAAACCCAGCCCAACTGCGGGCGATCACCAGCCCCGCCCCCAGGCAGGTAATGAAAATCACCGCCAGCAATGCCCCTTCGGTGATCAGAAATGAGATCAGTCCCTGGGGCGATCGCAACGATGAAGGCCGCACTACGCCCCCCATAAAGACCTGGCCAATATCTAGCCCGGTGAGTTGCTCTAGCTGAGGCGGGGTGATCCGCAGTGCGTCTAGATCAGATTGCATGGGTCATCAGTAATGGGCTGTACAGAGCAGATTGATGTTGGCTACAAGTCCAGCGCTCAATGATCCTGGCACAATTCGATGGATCTCATGGCCAAGCATCGTTGCCCCAACGCTGATTATTTTTGAATTTTGCAGATTCGAATACAGACGCGATCGCGTAGCTATGGAGGAAATAGACAGAGTTGGCTCGCGTCAATTGCTTTGACGGCTGCTTTAACGGCGATTTTTTCGTTCCCTGTGCCCCCAGTTCACCCCTTACTTGACGCCACCCGGCTGCTGCACCACCTGCGACGGGTTAATAAAATCGCCCAAGCCCTGAGCGGTAATTTAGAGGCCGATGGGATCGCGGCCCATGCCACGAATGCTTTGGTGGAAAAATTTGGCTGCGTCTTTGCCCGGATCTGGCTGGTTGAGACCGATCCGGCCTGGCTCCGGCTGGTGGCCTCCTCGGGGTTATATACCCATCTCGACGGCTCCTTTGCGCGGGTGCCCATGGGGGCGTATAAGGTGGGCAAAATCGCCCAAAATCGTATCCCTTTTCTGAGCAATCGTCTCCCCGAAGAGCCCTGGGTCAAAGATCGGCAATGGGCACTCGACAATCAAATTCAAGGGTTTGCGGGTTATCCCTTGATGGCGGGCGATCGCGTCCTGGGGGTATTAGCAGCGTTCAGCCAATCTCCCTTTGCCCCCGAATTTCTAGAAGTCTTGCAGGTGCTCTGTATGACCTTGACCATCGCCCTGGATGCCGCCCATCAGCATCAGCTCACCCCGGTTGCTTCAAGCGGTGTCCAGGCACTGTCCCTGTCGGATCAGATGGCGCGGATTCTGGGAAACACGCAGTTGATGCTGATGGGCACAGAACCGGTCTTATCCACCTCGGTCACCTACCTGTTTTTGCGGGCGGCAGAAGCCCTGAAAGCCTTGGACTGCACCTACTGCCGGTTGAGTTATGCCGACGCCGTGGTCACCCTGGAGCGATCGCCTCCTTGCCAGCACCGGGCAGCCCTGACTTGACCCGACTCCCATCGGCCACCGAGAGCACGGCAAGTGCCAACTTAGCCGACCACTTTGCAGAGATCAATTTTTTGGTGCGTAGTTTGGGGGGAACCCTACAGACCGATGTGGTGATTGAGGGGCAAGCCCATCAGGTGGTGCTGGCCTTGCCCCATGATCAGCCCTCGTCCTTAACGGCCCCGTCCGCGTCAGGGTTATCGAGCCGGGAGCTACAGGTGATGCAGTTTTTGGCCGAAGGCAAACGCGATCGCGACATTGCCGAAGCCCTCTTCATCAGTGAGAGCACGGTCAAGTTTCACATCAACAACAGCTTGACAAAGCTACAAGCCAAAAACCGCTATCAGGGGGTCTATCGCGCCGCCATCCAGGGCTGGATTTAGTCTGCTAGTCCGGTTAAGAGTGATCCCATGTGAAAACCATCCTGCATTGCGGCCCTCATCCCCCAGCCCCTGCTGCGCACGTCCTACGGCCTACTCCCAGAAGAGGAGAAGGGGGGGCCGGAGTCAGAACCCCTCGCCCGCTTTGGGAGAGGGGCAGGGGTGAGGGGCTTCAGCAAGCCTTATTTGATTGCAATACTCTAAGACCCAAAGGCCATATCGTTGATTACTTCTAACAAAGGGGAGCGTTCCAGTAGAGAGGCAGCGGATTGGGCTTGGCGATCCGCCAGCATGATCCGATCGGCGAGGTACTGGGCATCACGGGCAATGCCAGAGAATCGACCCGAGCCCCAGGTATAGAGCCAGGGCAAACCCAGGAAATACAGCCCTTTAATAGGGGTGACACCGCGATCGTGGCCGGGATACCCCGTGCCGTCAAACACCGGCACATGCACCCAGCTAAAGTCCATGTGATACCCCATGGCCCAAATCACCGTTTGAATATTCGCCGCTTCGTAGTCCAATGCGCGGATGTCTGTGGTGGGTTGCCACACCGGCTGGTAGGGCGCTTCTGTGGGGGCATCAATGTGATGATCTTCGATGTACCGGTCAATGGTGCGTTTAATACTCTCAGCCACGGCATCAGCCTGATCGAGATTCTCAGCCAGGGTGCCATCAAAGCTGAGGGTCGTATCCCGAATATCGGTGAGGCGACCATAGAGGGCCATGCCTGCCACAGCCAAATGCCGCAGGTCAATTTCTCGCCCCCCATCTCGCCCCGTCACGTAATGGTTGGTTTTGTGGCGCACCTGTTGCTTTTGCGGATGCTCATCAATGGGCACATCGTAGTACCCCATTTGCTCTAGCCAATCCACCACGTCTTTACCCCGATAGCGCCGGGGGGAGCGAGGAGCGCCCCCAACACAGAGGTGTACTTGGCGGCCCGCCAGGTGCAGATCTTCCGCAATCTGACAGCCTGACTGACCGGTGCCCACTACTAACACGGCACCCTCAGGGAGCGATCGCGGATTTTTGTAGGCCGACGAATGGATCTGCGTCACGGTCTCTGGCAAGCAAGCGGCAAAAGTTGGAATCTTGGGCCGGTGATACCCTCCCGTGGCCACCACCACTTGCTGAGCGGTATATTCACCAGCGGATGTGAGCAATTGAAACTGATGTTGACCCGTCTGGCAGAGGCGCTGCACCGTCACCCCTGATTGAACAGGAAGCTGGAATTTACTGACATAGGCTTCAATGTATTCAACGATTTGGTCCCGGACCATAAAGCCATCGGGGGCCTCTCCGGCGTAAGGAAATCCAGGCAATTGGCATTGCCAATTGGGGGTCACCAGACAAAAAGAATCCCATCGTTGGTTACGCCAAGCATGGCCAATCTGATTTTTTCCAGCACGACATGATCGATGCCGTACTGTTTGAGACAGTAGCTCAGGGACAAACCGGCTTGACCGCCACCGACAATAATGACGCTGTAATGATTCATGATTGGGGATGCCAATGACGCTGTTTTTAATTGTTAATCAGTAGAGGCTTCTAATAAACCCTGGCCACATCCAAACCCGTAGTTCGCCCTACAGTAAAACTATGGTTTTCAAGTTGGATGTGGTTTAGCGGCAAGGGGGTGGAATCATCCGGCGTGACGCATCGAATCTCATCTCAATGATCGTGGCGCTAACATCACAATTCACCCGACAGAATGACCTAATCACAGCTCTCTGCTTATCTGCAAGTTAGAGGCTGTAGACCGAGAAACCTGTAGCCCTTTACACAGAAATCTCAAGACTCAAGATAGTGCCAGTTTTGGCGATCTGAAATCGCCGCTGTCGCCTGAAAAGGGGCCGGTTTCCTATGGAAAAGGCCAGCGGGCTAGACCTCATGATCGAGTCATTTCCTGTCAGTAAACCAGGGCCTGCATCTGCTGTCAATCCTTCTAGAATCGGGTCTTCAAGCATTCAAGATATCTTTGTTGATCGGTCTCATGCCGGTTTCAGCCCCCCAGGCGAGTGTCCAGATCACCCTATCTAAATCGATAGGTGAAGCTGCGTTTGGGCGATCGCGGGCGGGCCAAATCCCTGATTGCCTGTCGATAACAACAGAAGCTGATTTTTTGTTGCCAAAGATACAGGACTACCGCCAACCAGCTTTTAAGGTGTTGAAACGTTTCTGCTGGCGATTGTTCAGCCCTAACTCAATTCAGGCGATGACAGAATTTCACCCTGGATTGATTGAGTCTTTTAAGCGTTTGTCCCTGATTTCTTGAGGAATGCTAGTTTCATGCCTGAAGTATCTTTTCCTGACTATAAAACGGGTGATTTTCTGGTCGATTACGAACAGAAAGTATTTGAAGATGTCCAAGCCGATCCCGGCGAGAAAGCCCTGGTGACCTTCCATACCGTGGCCTTTGAAGGGTCCATCGGTTTAGTGAACTTGTTGCAGGCCACTCGCCTGATTCGCAAAGGGTTTGAGACCTCGGTATTGCTCTACGGCCCTGGGGTCACCCTAGGGGTACAGCGAGGCTTTCCGAAATTGGGGGATGAAGCCTTTCCGGGCCATCTGGCGATGAATAACCAGATTGTCAAAGTAATGGAAGAGGGCGGCAAAGTGTACGCCTGCCGGTTTGCCCTACAGGCGCTGTATGGCCACGGTGAGCCCTCACTCATTCCCGGCATTACCCCGATTAATCCGCTCGACGTGTTGGATATTGTTCTGCTGCATCGGAAGGCGGGGGCCTTCATTCTCGATACCTGGACCATGTAGGGGCGGTGGTAACCGTCCCCTTCGACTCCGCTCAGGGGACATTCTGGCTGGGTTTTGGTTTTCTCTCTCCCGGCAATGCAAGGCGTGGGCGTAGCCAGCCGTTAGCTCAACCAGCTTAGTCGCTGAGACAGTTACGGGTCAGTCAGTTGTCGGGTGAGGGTTTTAGATTGCCGTTTTCGGGACCTTTTGTGATGGACTATGCCAAAACTGTCAGGGCGGCGGCGGTGCAGATCAGCCCAGTGCTCCACAGTCAGGATGGGACAGCGGAAAAGGTCCTGGCGGCGATCGCCCAAGCGGCCCAATCGGGGGTAGAACTGCTGGTCTTTCCAGAGACCTTTGTGCCGTACTACCCCTATTTTTCTTTTGTGACGCCGCCCGTGCTGATGGGTAAGGCCCACATGCAGCTCTACGAAGAAGCGGTTACCGTACCCGGTCGGCTGGTGGATGCAGTGGCGCGCTCAGCCCACGCCCACAGCATGGTGATTGTACTGGGGGTAAACGAACGGGATGGGGGCTCACTCTACAACACGCAGCTGATCTTTGATGGCGACGGCAGTCTGGTGCTCAAACGGCGCAAAATCACCCCGACTTACCATGAGCGCATGGTCTGGGGGCAGGGGGATGGAGCGGGCCTCAAAGTGGTTGATACCACCGTGGGTCGGGTCGGGGCGCTGGCCTGTTGGGAGCATTACAATCCCCTGGCGCGATTTGCCTTGATGGCCCAGCAAGAACAAATTCACTGCGGTCAGTTTCCGGGCTCGATGGTGGGGCAAATCTTCAGTGACCAAATGGAAGTGACGATGCGGCACCATGCCCTGGAATCGGGCTGCTTTGTGGTGAACTCGACCGGCTGGTTGACCCCTGAACAGAAGACTCAAATCACGACCGATGAAACCCTCCAGCGGGTCTTAAGTGGGGGCTGCTATACCGCCATCATTAGCCCGGAAGGGGTACCGCTGAGTGAACCGATTACGGAGGGAGAGGGGATGGCGATCGCCGATCTCGATTTTTCCTTGATTACTAAACGCAAGCGGATGATGGACTCCATTGGTCACTATGCTCGTCCCGATCTGCTGAAACTGCACCTCAACCCGGAAGCTCAAACGCTGCTGGCCTCAGCCACTCCAGGGTTGGCCCCTGAGGCCCAAACCGCTGTACCACCCTTCACCCCACCGGTTCCCCTCGACGCCGAAGTCCCGGTCTAACTTATCTTTTGACGGCAAACCCATGAAGAAGCAACAGTTGATTACTGAATTACAATCCCACGGCTTACGCCTGGTAGAGGGCACCGTGGGTGCGAAAGGTCGGCGCGGTGGGGCTGGGCCTTCTGATCACAAGGCAGTGACGGTGGAGGGGACGACGGTCATGGTGCCCATCTACACGGGTACAGCCAATCAATCTCCCTACAGTATTGATATCGACGGTAGCGCCACCGATCAGTCCACGAGCCAGCCCACCCTGATGCGGGCGCAAACCGCGATCGCCGCTGTTGACTTCCCCGTTCAGCCCAAGTTTTATGGCCTGAGCACCGCTGACGGCATTCCCTACTGGAAAATTGCTCTGCTCCATAGCCATGACGTGCTGGCGACGACGGTGCAGCAAACCTGTATGCGCTACCGTGATGCCGCCACGGCCTGTCAGTTTTGTGCGATCGAGAAATCTTTAGATCAGGGACGGACAATCGCCCGCAAAACCCCAGAGCAACTGGCCGAGGTGGCCGAAGCGGCAGTGCGGCTCGATGGCGTTAGCCACATGATTATGACCACCGGCACCCCCAACACGCCGGATCGGGGAGCGGCCTACTTAGCCGAATGCGCCCAGGCCATTAAAGCCCGCGTCAATCTGCCGATCCAGGCCCAGTGCGAGCCCCCCGCTGATTTCATCTGGTTTGAACGGCTGAAGCAAGCGGGCGTGGACAGCTTAGGAATGCATTTAGAAGCGGTCGATCCAGCAGTCAGAGCCCGGATCATGCCGGGTAAGGCGGAGGTTTCCGTTGACGTTTATTTTCAAGCCTTCGAGGCCGCAGTCAAAGTCTTTGGCTGGGGTCAGGTGAGTACCTATCTGCTGGCGGGTTTGGGGGACTCAGCCACAACCTTAGTGACAGCGGCAGCCCGACTGATTGACCTGGGCGTTTATCCCTTTGTGGTGCCTTTTGTCCCCCTAGCTGAAACACCTCTAGCGAACCACCCAGCCCCCAGCCCTGACTTCATGATGGCGGTGTATCGCCCGGTGGCAGAGTTGCTGCAACAGGCGGGCATGACCGCCGCTTCGATGAAAGCGGGCTGTGGCAAATGTGGGGCCTGCTCAGCCTTGTCTGCGTTTGAATCGCCCTGATTAGCCCGTAGGAGGTTTAAAACCCATGTCATTGCCTCGGTATACCTTTGAACTCGCCCACACCCCTCAAGATGTCCGCGCGTATTTTCGGTTGCGCCAAGCCATCTTTTGCGAAGAGCAGGGGTTATTTATGGGGGACGATCTGGATGATATCGATGCCACTGCTTATCCGATCATTGCAGTAGAGCAGGATATTCTCGCGGGTCGCCGGGTGGTGGGCATCGTGCGGATTTACGAAACTACCTCGCGGCTGTGGTACGGCGGGCGTTTAGGGGTGCATCCTGACTTTCGCCGGGTGGGGCAAATCGGCAAAGGGTTGATTCACAAAGCGGTGACCACGGCCCATGGCTGGGGGTGCGATCGCTTTTTAGCCACGGTGCAATTGCAAAATGTCCGCTTTTTTCGGCGCTTGCATTGGGCCTCGTTACAGCCCATGGACATTTGCGATCGCCCCCATCATTTAATGGAAGCCGATCTCGATTTTTATCCCCCCAGTGATGAGCCCAGACCAGTCCTAGCGCCAATCCGTCAGGTGTCGTGATGGCAACGGCTCCGCTCAGCCTGACCGACCTAGCCCAGCACCTGCGCCAAACCCTCGGCATTCAACATAAGCGAGACATTCAAACGGCGGCAGCTCACCTGGGGCGGTGGGTGCCGGATGTTCAGGGACAAGCATCCATTCGTCTCGGGGATGATTGTGCCGCCATTCCGGATGGCGAGGGTTATCTGCTGCTAGCGGCAGAAGGGCTCTGGCCCCAGTTGGTGGCGGCTGAACCCTGGTTTGCGGGGTGGTGTGCGGTACTGGTCAACGTTAGCGATATTTACGCCATGGGAGGCCGACCGATCGCCGTGGTCGATGCCCTCTGGAGTCAATCAACCAACCAAGCCCAAGCCCTTTGGCAAGGCATGGTGGCGGCGAGTCAAGCGTTTAACGTGCCGATTGTGGGGGGGCACACCAATTGCCATAGCCCCTATGGGGCGATCTCCGTGGCGATTTTGGGGCGCGCCCAGCGCTTGCTGACCAGCTTCGACGCCCGCCCCGGTGACGCCCTGCTACTAGTCGCCGATTTGGCCGGTCAGCCCCATGCCGATTACCCGTTCTGGGATGCCGCCACGATGAAGCCGCCTGCCCAACTCCAAGCTAATCTGGCCCTACTGCCCCAACTCGCCGAAGCGGCGCTGTGTGACACGGCCAAAGACATCAGTATGGGCGGGCTAATTGGCACGACGCTGATGCTGCTAGAAACCGCTGGCTGCGGCGCTGTCCTCGATCTCGATGCCATTCCCTGCCCGCCCGCTTTGACTCTGGCGCAGTGGCTGATTAGTTTTCCCAGCTACGGGTTTTTGTTGGCGGTGCGTCCAGCCCAGGTGCAATCCGTGCAAAGGCTGTTTCGGGCTCAAGAGCTGGTGTGCGAGGCGATCGGGCAGGTGACGACGGGTCGCCAGCTTTGTCTAAACCAGGGCGTTCAACGTCTGGACTTTTGGGACTTGGGGCAAGAGCCGTTGACGGGGTTTACGGGAGCAGGATAAACCCGACATGCACATTGCTTTGCTCACCTATGCGACCAAGCCCAGGGGCAGCGTCATCCACACCCTGGAGCTGGCGGCAGCGCTAACCACTTTAGGGCATCACGTCTGTATTTTTGCCTTAGATAAAGATGGCTTGGGGTTTGAGCAACCCCCTCACTGTGCGGTGCAGCTCGTGCCAGCCGCCCCGGCCCCCGCAGGGATTGACGCCCTGATTCAGCAGCGCATTCAGGAATTTGTCGATTTTCTCGTCCCTATCCCGGAGCAATTCAACATCTACCATGCCCAGGACTGTATCGGCGCTAATGCCCTGCTAATGTTGCGCCAACGGGGCAACATTCCTCACTTTGTGCGGACGGTACACCATGTGGAAGCTTACGCCAGTCCGTACCTACAGCACTGTCAGGAACAGTCCATTCGCGAACCCGATCGCTGTCTGTGTGTGAGCGATCGCTGGCAAGCGGTGCTGAAAATCGATTACGGCATCACCGCCCCCAAGGTCACCAATGGGGTTAACCTCGACCGTTTTTCAGCGGTACCCGCAGGCACCGAAGGGTTACTCAAACAGCGTTACGGGCTAATGGGCTCGCCGACTTACCTGACCGTGGGCGGTATTGAGCCCCGTAAAAACTCGATTCACTTGCTAGAAGCCTTCGCCCAAGTGCTGGAAACCCACGCCGCCGCTCAGCTCGTGATTGCGGGTGGAGCGACCCTGTTTGACTACCAACCCTATCGGGAGGAATTTTTTGCCGCTGCCAAAACCTTAGGGATAGCGGTGGGGCGATCGCTGCTGCTCCCCGGAGTAATTCCCGCTACCGATCTTCCTGGGCTCTATCGCTGTGCCGATGTCTTTTGTTTTCCCTCTCTTCAAGAGGGCTGGGGCCTGGTGGTACTGGAGGCGATCGCGTCCGGGTTACCCGTGATCGTCTCCGACCAAGCGCCGTTTACCGAATTCCTAGACCGCGATCAGGCCCTCTGGGTTGATCCGGCCCAGCCCGCGACAATCGTCACCGCAATGGTGCAAGCCATAACGCCGGATTGTACCGGGATGATTCAGCGTAGCCAATCGATTTTGAGTCGCTATAGCTGGCGCGCTTCGGCTCAGTTGCACGAGGCTGAGTATCGGCAGTTGATGGGCGCGGCGTTTAAATCATTCAGCAGTTGTTGACAACGCCAACCGGTGTCCTGCTACGTAAAATGTTATTGCTTCGAATTCACTAAGAGTGATCCAATTTAAAAACCATCCTGCATTGCGGCCCTCATCCCCCAGCCCCTTCTCCCAGAAGAGGAGAAGGGGGGCCGGAGTCAGAACCCCTCGCCCGCTTTG
>JAAUQE010000186.1 GCA_012032425.1 Leptolyngbya sp. RL_3_1
TCCCTTGTCGGTCATCATCATCGTTAGTCCATCAGAACTAAGGGCACAGTGCAATATGAAGATAGCGTGAAATACAAGCGCAGTATGCCTTCAGGGGGACGCTTAACCTTATCGACACCCTTTATGCTCAAGGAGCAATGAACAGGGGCTAGTACTCAAGGGCGGAATTAACCCAACCCTTACAAACCCAAGGCAAGGGGCTTAAGCCCCTTGTTCAATGCTAAGGCTATTTAAGCCTCCGAGTACTAGGTTGTGGAGACGGCTTAATCAATACCAGAATGTTCGTTCTATATCAAGAGTGGCAGATTCATGTCACCCCATACTCATTTTGAATTGGCCTAAGATTTGAGTGTAAAGCGCAAAATAAACTGTTTGATTTACACATTTTATGGAGATGAAAAAAACTTTAAGCGCTTTGATCTTGGGTGACAAGAAAGCAGATGGTGCTATCATAAATTATTTAAAACGATCTAGCTTAAATGCTGAAACCTTGATAATTCAAGATGTTGGTGCTGCCAAGCGCTATATAAGTGAGCACCACTGTAGCTGCATTTTTTTTGATCTCGATCCGTTGGATGATGACGGCATTCTATTGGTCAAAAGACTTCGATTAGAAGGGGTCTTAGTCCCGATTATTGCTTTGACAGATCAGGGTGATGAAAAGAAGATATTGAATTTGATTCGCTCAGGTGCATCTGACTGTCTGATTAAATCTCGACTTACTCCAGATAGCCTGACTGCTTCGATCCGAAATGCTATGAACATCTATCAAGCTGAGCAGCTTGCCCGCGAAACTCAACAGCAGCTCAGACAAAAAAACAGCCTGCTGCAACAGCAAAATCGCGAACTAGAAGCGCAGCGCCGTCAAATCGAGCGCCAAAATCTTCGTTTATTAGAGGCCAATCGGTTGAAGACTGACTTTCTGGCGGTGGTCACCCATGAAATTCGTACTCCCCTCAACGCCATCATGGGCTTTTCTCAGATCTTGAAAAGTCAATCAAAGGGTCCATTAAATGACTATCAAGTGGAAATGGTCAGTCGTATTTTTGCCAATGGTCAAAATCTACTGAGGCTGGTGAATGACATTTTAGATATGTCTGTGATTGAGTCAGATCGTCTGGAGTTAGAACCTGATGCCTTTGATCTGAATCATTTAATCCATGAGACCCTTGCTGATTTGAAGCCATTGGCTGACAAGAAACACTTGCAATTTAAGACGACGATTAATCTTGAGGAGTCGGAAATCTACAATGACAGCCGCCGCCTTAAACAAGTGCTGGTCAACCTGATTTCTAACGCCATTAAGTTTACAGATCGAGGCTCTATCAATATTGCCGTTGACGCTTTTGAGCCCCAGGGCATTGAAATCACGGTAGAAGATACGGGTATTGGCATTACGGCTGAGCAACTGGATCAAATTTTTGAACCGTTTTACCAGGCCGATCAGACCATTAAGCGGCATCATGCCGGAACCGGTTTGGGATTGGCGATCGCGCGGTCCTTAGTGGCAATGATGGAGGGAGACATCACGGTTGAGAGCCAGGTGGGTCAAGGCACCACTTTTCGGGTTAGTTTGCCGCGCACAATTGCTGACCCCATCGCTGAGGGGTAAGCCGCTACCGTTAATTCGCGAGAGCTCAGGGAAATTCGCGAGAGATCAGGGACAAGCGGGCAAATCGCGTACCGCTTCACCCAGGCGCACTAGCGAAGCCTTAACAAAGCCATACTCGCTAGGAATATTGCCCAAAAGGCTATAGTTTTGAGCCCCTACCTCAGCAACTTTTGCGCCTGGGATGTTTTTTGATTGCGGATTCCTGTGGGCGATCGCCCTACCTTCAGCAACTCTGCCAAGAGACGGTATCACAGTCCACCAAACCATGCTCTCGGCAGGCTGTAGTGTCTAGGGTCAATATCAGTGTGGGTCTAAATCCTGCACCCTGACGACCCTGACCCCAAACCGTTTCAGAGGCTGTTTGAAAAGGGGTGACCCGAGTTTGAAAGGATACCTGATGTCCTCGGGGTAGGGGCGATAACCTTGGTTGATTCGTGGCTCTCTCTGGGGGTTGCAGATGACTAAAGTTAACCCCGCAAACTTTTCAAACAGCCTCTCAGGGGATTGGCGGCGGTGATATCCATCCCATGGAGGCATTTTAATGAGCTTTGCAGACTTGGCGACCGAGGCCCCAGCCGGTTATACAGTGACCTCCTCCCCCGCAGCGGCTTACCCTGAGCTTGAAGAATTTTTCGATATTTTAAAGACGCTGATTCGAGAGCCCTCGGTGGTGGGCCATGAGGACTCCTTTTTCCGCGTCCTGCGGCGGGATCTCGAAGAAATCGACATTAACGTGCATTATTACCACGGGGTCTTGGTGGCCCAGGGGAATCGTCCCCATGACTTGTTTTTGTCTGCCCACATCGATCGCCATGGTCTGCTCTGCACGGGTCCTAACGAGTTTCAATATGCAGCGTTTATTGCGGGCAACCAGGGGGAAAACATGGGTGACTCCGCTTCGGAGCACATGCTGCATACCATTGAAAATCGCTTCCAGGGACAGCGTGTGCAGGCCCATCTCCCCTATACGGGCACCTATCTCGGGCAGGGGGAAATTACGCGATCGTACATTTGTCCAGAACGGAAAAACTTGATTTTTGAAGTGGATGGCCTGGACTTTTTGCAACCGGGCACTCCGGTCTCTTTTTTAGATCGGCTGCACTTTGCGGAGGGCTTGATTTATGCCCAGTTGGATAATGTGGTCAGTGCCGCTCTGCTGATTTACCTGTTTCGCCAGGGCTTTCAGGGGACGGGGCTCTTTACGGCCCAAGAGGAGTCGGGGCGGAGCTGGCGGTATACCCTGGCTTGGTTTCAGCGGGAGCAGTTGACCACCCAACGACTGGTGGTGCTCGACACCAGCCCCTATGCCACCCGCGCCGATGCCGATGCCCAGCAGATTGCCCTGCGCCACAAAGATGCGACCCATGGGTTCTCGGCGGCCATGACCCAGGAGCTGGTGGATCGCTGCCAGAGGCTGGGGTTGACCTACGGCTTTAAGGACGAGTATATTGCCGCCCAAAACCAGACCCGCAGTCGCCCCTATCCTCTGGGTCGCACGGAGTTAGGCCGCATTGCCGGGGCGACTGCGGGGGCGATTAATGGCACCACCCTGCAACTGCCCACGACGGAGTATCACACGGCTACGGAAACGGCGTCTTTATCCGCGATCGCGGCAGTCCGGCAACTGCTGATGACCTACCTGTAGGGGATCCCGCAGCAGCGCTATGATTCACACACGGGCCGTTCTCACCGGGTCTTCGCCCCTGAGCTGAATCATGACTGTACTTTCCAAGGACAATACCAAAACCAACGCCAGGGCGATCGCCCAGTCCCCTATCGGCAAAAAACTGATCACCGGCATCACCGGTCTGGGGCTAGCCCTGTTTGTGCTGGCCCACATGGTTGGCAACCTGCTGATGTTTGTCAGCCACGATGCCTATAACCGCTATGGTCGCCTGATCGAACGGCTGGGGCCGCTGTTTTGGCTGGTGGAACTGGTGCTGCTGGGGGTCGTTCTCACCCATGCCGCCTATGGCATCCAAATTTTCTGGGGCCGCCGTCAGGCCCGCCCGATCGCCTATGCCGAATACGCCTCGCGGGGGGAGCCCAGCGTCCAGTCCCTCAGCTCCCGCACCATGATCGTCACCGGCAGCGTCCTAGGGATTTTCTTGGTTAGCCATCTGCTCACCTTCAAATTTGGCCCCTATTTCACCACCACCCTGCAAGGGAAGCCAGCGCGGGATCTGGCCCGCTTAGTAATCGAAACCTTTCGTCGGCCCCTCTACACGGCTGGCTATACCGTCGTCGTGGTGCTGCTGGGGTTCCATCTGCGCCATGGAATGTGGAGTGCGCTGCAATCCCTGGGGGCGATGTCAAAGGGGGCCAAGCCGTTGGTTTACGGGGCAAGTCTGGTTTTCGCTGGGGCGATCGCGATCGGGTTTTTGCTCTTGCCTTGGGGGATTGCGATCGGGTGGGTGCAGTAACCGTTCTGGCCAGGTGCTGTTAATCAGCGTCCTCGGTAAAGTCTTCCTCAACCGCATCTTCGTCAACGGCGACCACCGGCTCTGCGGACTGATTGCGGCCAATGGCGAGCTTTTGTTTCACCAACGTGGACACTTCTTCCGCCAGCTCCGGTTTCTCTTGCATGAGCTTGATGGCGTTGTCGCGGCCCTGGCTAATATTTTCCCCCTTGTAGCTGTACCAGGCCCCCTTGCGGACAATGATGTCGTTTTGTTCTGCAAGGTCCAAAATGCAGCCCAGACTCGAAATCCCCTGACCAAAAATTACGTCGAACTCGGCAATGCGGAAGGGGGGAGCCACTTTGTTCTTAGCGACCTTGACCTTGGCGCGGATGCCATATTCCTCAGTGCCCTTCTTTAGGGTTTGAATGCGGCGAATATCCAACCGAACCGAGGCATAAAACTTGAGGGCATTACCCCCGGTGGTGGTCTCCGGGTTGCCGTAGACCACCCCAATCTTGAGGCGGAGCTGGTTGAGGAAAATCACCGTGCAGCCAGACTTGCCGATATTGCCGGTAATTTTGCGCAGGGCCTGACTCATCAGGCGGGCCTGCAAGCCCACGTGGGCATCGCCCATTTCCCCCTCAATCTCGGCCCGAGGCACCAGCGCCGCCACGGAGTCAATCACCACCAGATCAATCGCTGAGGAGCGCACCAGCTGATCGACGATTTCTAAGGCAGACTCTCCGGTGTCGGGTTGGGCCACCAGCAATTCTTTGACATTCACCCCCAGGGCCTCGGCATATTCTGGGTCGAGGGCATGTTCGGCATCTACAAAGGCGGCAGTACCCCCCTGCTTTTGCACCTCTGCCAGGGCATGGAGGGCGAGGGTGGTTTTTCCGGAACTCTCGGGGCCATAGATTTCAATTACCCGTCCCTTCGGTAAACCACCCCCGAGGGCCAGATCTAGAGTCAGTGCCCCGGTGGAAATGGTTTCCACCTTCATGCGATTGGCGTCCCCCAGTCGCATAATTGCGCCCTTGCCGAAGTTGCGCTCAATTTGGTTGAGCACCATACTCAGGGCTTTGTCTTTTTCAGAGGCACCGGTGCTGCTGGTTTTAGCCATACTGGGTGTAAACGTCAGATAACGCCAGAGGGAGGTCAGGGCAAATTAATTCAGGCTTCAGTGTAACGATAAACCTGAGCCATTCACTCCATTTACAGTACATACAAATGTACTAAAATTCCAGGGGTTGGCCCGATCTTTCCGGATTGGTTCGACGCCCTAGTCCTGACGCCCTGGCAGCGTGCCGATCCTTAGTTCCGCTCAATTTTTATGGTGATACCCCTCGCGACTGATTTCACGATTCCCGATGAAACCCTGACGGTGGGGGGACTGAGCGCTTATATTCAGGACCTGTTAGAGCAAGACCCCCATTTGATGCAGATTTGGGTGCTGGGGGAGGTCTCTAGCGCCAATCAGCGCTCGGGCCATCTGTTTTTTACCCTGCAAGATCCTGACGGCACCGACACGATTAATTGCGTGACTTGGCGATCGCAGCGAGCCAAGCTGGTCGAAGATCCGACCCCAGGGGAGCAGGTGGTGGTGCTGGGGCAGATGCGGGTATACCCCCAGCGCAGCAGCTATCAATTGAATGTGGTGCAGTTAGTTGCCGGTGGGGGAGGGCTTGCAGGCGCTACGCCGTCGGCAACTCCAGGGGCGGCTGGCGGCAGAAGGGCTGTTTGACCCGGCCCTGAAGCAACCGTTGCCCCGGTATCCCCAGGTGATTGCCGTGGTGACTTCCCCCCAGGCGGCGGCCTGGGGGGATATTCAGCGCACCCTGCTACAGCGCCACCCAGGTCTACAGGTGCTGCTGGCTCCGGCCATCGTCCAGGGGACCCAGGCCCCCGCTGCCATTGCTGCCGCCCTAGTCCAGGTGGCGCGGGATGGTCGGGCCGATGTGGTGATTGTGGCGCGGGGGGGCGGGGCTCGCGAAGATTTGGACTGTTTTGACCATGAGGCAGTGGTGCGGGCGATCGCCCTTTGCCCCATCCCCGTCATTACCGGGGTGGGCCACCAGCGAGATGAATCCCTAGCGGATCTCGTGGCCGACTACGCCGCCCATACCCCCACCGCCGCCGCCGAAGCTGGGGTCCCGGCCTTGGCTGAGTGGGTCGAGCAGCATCAGGCCCGTAGACAGGTTCTGACTGAGGTTTTCCAGGCCGCTTTGACCACCCGTCAACAAGCCCTGAGCGCGATCGCTGATCGGTTGCAGCGCTTGCGCCTCGACCAGCAACTGGAGCAAGCCCAGCAGCGCCTACAATGGCTGCGACAACGGTGGGTCAAGGGCCTACAGTATCGATTACAGGGGGCGCAAACCCACTGTGCCGCCCTGGGGCAAACCTTGACCAGCTTAGATCCAGAGGCGGTGCTGCGGCGGGGGTATGCGCTGGTGCGAGATCGCCAGGGCACCTTGCTGACCCACACGGATGGCGTGAAATCAGGAGACGCGCTCCAGATTCAAGTGGCATCCGGATCCTTAGGGGCGGTGGTGACCCAGGTGAACCCGCCGCCGTCGGACGCCCCTAAGCAAGGCCCTCCAGATTAATCGCGCCGCCCCGTATCGTCCAAAGTCCTTGAAAAAAGCAAGGGCCAGCATTTGCCCAGATTAATGCCCCTATAACCACCCGTTATCAACCACCATGGCTAAACGTACCCAAGCTCAATCGACCGAAGACTGGAACTATGAACGCGCGATCGCCCAGATTGAAGCGACCGTGGCGGAACTGGAGCAGGGAGAGCTGCCCCTGGCGAATATCTTTGAGCAATTTGAGCAGGCAGTAACGGAGCTACGCCGCTGTGAAACCTTTTTGACTGAAAAGCAGCAACAGGCCACCCTGCTGATTGAGACCCTTACGGTCCCGCCTGCGGGTGAAGGCGTGGGGGAGTGAAAGCGTGGTTTTCGCGTCCGATGCAGGTGGGTGGATGGAGAGAAATCCTCTGTATGCAGTTCGGTTGAGTCTCCACGAAAAACCAGGAAAACCTAGGTACGCAGGCCCCTGCACCCGGTGCAGAATGCAGGGCAATTAACCAAACTTGATATGAGATCGTTCAATGCGTTCAGTAACGGGCGATTTTGGCATGATTTAGCAAAAGTTTAAGATATTTCAACTTGTGCATAACAACCCGTCACAGATCGATCCCCTCCTGGGAACATTACAGATAACTGGTACAGGCAGGCTGCCAAAGCGCTGAGAATTTTATGGTCACGACTCTATCTACCGCTTCCCATCAACTTCACGACAGCCACCCCCGTAAGCACAACCATTACAGCTTTCGCGATTTCTTTCAGTTCAACTCCGGACAGGGGAGCGTTACGGATTGGAATGGTAGCCGTAACATTTTTACCAGTGAAGACTTCATCATTGGCTTGTTAGAAGGGCTCGAAGAAGAAGTCGGGGAAGCTTCCGCCGCCATTATGTACTCCATTGGGCTGGAATGGGGCAAGCAAGATTCGCTGTTTTTCCAAGGCTGGTTTGAGCGGGAATTTAACATGAGTGCCCGCCAAGCGAACCTGATGTTTTTGCTCGAAACCTGGTGGTGGCCTTTCACCTCCCAAGGCTGGGGTCGCTGGGAAGTGGATATGAGCGATCGCAAGCAGGGCTTCATGTTCATCAATGTATTTGATTCGGCGGTAGCCCGCACCCTGGGGGATGTGGGTAAACCGGTCTGTCATATTTATGCAGGGCTGTTTGCTGGCTTCTTTACCGAAATGGTCCGTAAGCAACTGAGCTGTATCGAGATTCAGTGCTACTCCATGGGGGAAACCTACTGTAAGTTTCTGCTGGGGGGCAAAGAGCGCATTGACGCCGCCGCCTTCTGGATGAACGAAGGGGCCACCGCCCGCGACATTCAGAAGCGACTCCGTTCTGGGGAGGGCGTCGCATGATTGCCGCCAGTAACGGTCATCGATCGGCCACCGCCGTTTGGCGAACCGCCACCGTGCAAGCCTTTTTCACCCAAATGTCCTGGGAGGGCGTCTCCCAACGGGAGCGGTTTGAGTTGAGCGCTGACGCCCCAGCCTCGCCCCCCCTGCTCCAGCAAACCGTGGGGGCATTTTTTCAACGCTTTCCTTGGGAAGGCATCCCAGAGATTGCTGCGCCGGTGCTGCCCCTGTCGGCGCAATCTTCGGTCACC
>JAAUQE010000017.1 GCA_012032425.1 Leptolyngbya sp. RL_3_1
GGCTGCGCTAAGGCTCCGTGTGCCCCTGCCTCAGCAACTTTTGTGCCGTTTTTTTGATTGCGGATTCCTGGCTACGGATCCCTGGCTACTGGGGACCCCGTCGTCTAAATGGCCCCTTTCTCGTTACCAGATCGACCAACAGTCCGACCATCAACGCCACGACCATCGTACCCAGCAGGGCGATCGCAATGGTGAGCTTAGGGAAGTAGTAGCCGTTGGTCAGGTTGACCTGGAAACGAATCACGTCGGCGATTGGCCAGCGTTCAGCAATCAGGGCGTAAATCACCCACGGCACACTCAACAGCCACAGCACAAACACCAAATTGTTGGAACGGTTACTCAAAGGACTGGCCATGGTTGCCTCCGGGTCTGTTAGCGAAATTCCGGCAAGTAAACCACATCCAACTTGAAGACTGGAGTTTTTACCGTGCGAACTACGGGTTTGGATGTGGCCAGGGTTTAGATACAGGGGGCAGGGGTGATTTTGCGCATGGGTCTAGGGGTGAAAAGGCAATTAAGCGACATGTGCAATTAAGCGACATGTGCAATTAAGCGACACAATAGGTGACAGTGTCATGGTCCGCCTGCGGGATTTCACAATGGGGTATTGTCAGTTGCCAGCTCCTCTGAAGCTGGGCGATCGCCTACGGGTGGTAACCCCAAGCGGGGCGCTGCGGGAGCAAGAAAGTTTTTGGAAAGGGGTGAATCTGTGCGATCGCGGGGCTATGACGTAGCGGTTCCCACGGGCTACGACCAGCGGTGGGGCTACTTGGCCGGTGAAGATGCCCAACGCCGCCAGCAGTTGCTGGATGCCCTAGAGGACCCGACCTGCAAGGGCATTCTCTGTGCTCGCGGCGGTTTTGGTGGCGCTCGGTTATTAGAAGACTGGCAATGGCCGGAGATGCCCCCCAAATGGCTGGTGGGTTTTCGGATATCACCAGCTTGCTCTGGAGCTTGGCAAAACTAGGCATTTCGGGGGTCCATGGCCCCTTGCTCACCACCTTGGAGAGCGAGCCAGATTGGTCCCAGCAGCGCTTATTTGATTGGGTTGAGGGCCGCATCATTCCGCCCATTCAAGGGTTGGGCTGGGTGACGGGCGCGTGACTGCGCCACTGCTGCCCGCCAACTTGACCGTGGCGACCCATCTGCTGGGCACGGTCCACGAGCCCGACTTGGCAGGGGTGATCTTAGCCTTTGAGGATGTGACCGAAGCCCCCTATCGCATCGATCGGATGCTCACCCAATGGCGCATGACCGGTAAATTAGCCGCAGTCAAAGGGATTGCCCTGGGTCGGTTTAGCCGTTGTGAGCCCACTGACCAAGGCTTGAGCTTTCCGGCAGAGGCGGTCCTCAGAGAACGACTCACGGATCTGGGTATCCCGGTGGTGGGAAACCTACCCTTTGGCCATGATGGGGTGAATGCCGTGCTGCCCGTGGGGATGGCAGCCACCCTGGATGGCGATGCGGGCACCTTAGCGATCGCCGGTTCATAAAAGGCTTAACTCCGATGGTCGGCAACCCTTTTGAAGTTCAGGATGGCAGGGAAGTTGCGTTGCCCAAGCTGATATCCCTACAAAATCAGATAGCATCAATAAACAGCTTTTTCTGCTTAAACTCTATCTTTTCGGCTTATGAACCCTGCCCCTGACCCGCTTTGGCGACCAGATGTCCCACCTGACTGGGGTGAGGGCGATCATGAAGGACATTATCGAGACCTTGCGGGCAGGCAACGGTCGCACCTTTATCAACCTCAGTGCCGGTAATCCGGTGATCTTGCCAGAAGTAGAGCAACTGTGGCGAGATTGCACCGCCGAGCTGCTGGCCAGCAATGACTATGGCGAAGTGGTCTGTCGCTATGGCTCTAGCCAAGGGTACGAGCCCTTTATTGAAGCGGTCTTAGGGGACTTTAATCAGCGCTATGGCCTCTCCCTGACAGAACGGAACATTCTGATTACCCCAGGCAGTCAGGCCCTCTATTTTTATGCGGCCAACGCCTTTGGGGGCTACGCGGCTGGAGGCGAACTCAAGGAGATCATCCTGCCCCTCAGCCCCGACTATACCGGTTACGGCGGGGTATCACTCTTCCCAGAAGCCCTGCGGGCTTACAAGCCCACCAT
The DNA here is from genome assembly GCA_012032425.1 of Leptolyngbya sp. RL_3_1. Lineage (GTDB taxonomy): Bacteria > Cyanobacteriota > Cyanobacteriia > Phormidesmidales > Phormidesmidaceae > PCC-6406. The sequence goes on from JAAUQE010000017.1 coordinate 2,118, forward strand.
TGATTTGGGTGATCAGCCCCATTCGTTTAAATATCGACCCGACTTCAGTCAGCTTGAGATCAATGACAATACTGGGTTTGTGCTGTTCTCTCGGCCCTGTAACCCCACTGGCAATGTCTTGACCGATGATGAGGTCCATCGCATTGCCGATCTCGCCGCCCCCCACAATGTGCCGGTGTTTGTGGACTCGGCCTATGCGCCCCCCTACCCTGCCCTGAATTTCACCGAGATGACGCCGGTGTTTCGGCCCAACATGCTCCACTGCTTGAGTCTGTCGAAGGCGGGCTTACCCGGTGAGCGCATTGGCGTCGCCTTGGGAGACGAGGCGATCATCCAGGTGCTGCAATCGTTCCAGACCAATCTTTGCATCCATTCTTCCCGTTACGGTCAAGCGATCGCCGCGCGGGCGATCGCCTCCGGTGCCCTGGCCCAGATTGCAGAAACGGTGATTCGCCCCCATTACCGCCATAAGTTCCAAGTCCTAGAAGAAAATCTAGAGCAATTTATGCCGAAGCAAGCTCCTTGGTATCTCCATCGGGGCGAAGGGGCAATCTTTGCTTGGCTCTGGTTTGACCAACTCCCCGTCACCGATTGGGAACTGTATCAACAACTGAAGCAGTATGGGGTGATTGCGGTCCCCGGCAGTCCCTTCTTCCCCGGCCTTAAAGAAGATTGGGAGCATAAGCACCAATGTATTCGCATCAGTCTCACCGCCACCGATGAGGAAGTGGCTACCGGGGTACGCCATCTGGCGACCGTGATTGAGACGCTATATAAGCAGTCCCCAATGCCCCCGACTCCGATGGCGGTGAGCCATTGAGTCACACTGACCCAGGGCCGACCGAGTGGCTAGAGATCGGTCGGATCGTCGCCCCCCAAGGGGTGCGTGGCGAGGTACGGGTTTATCCCGACAGTGATTTTCCCGAACGGTTTTTGGTGCCAGGGGAGCGCTGGCTACGCCGTGGACCCAATTTGATACCCGAAGCGGTGACCCTAGAATCAGGACGTTTCCTGCCCGGTAAGAACTTGTATGTGTTGCGTCTGGCAAATATCACCACCCGTGAGCAGGCGGAAACGCTGCGGAATGCCGTGTTGCTGGTGTCGGTGGGCGATCGCCTGCCCCTCGAACCGGATGAATTTCACGTCGGCGATTTGCTGGGCCTTGAAGTCCGCCTCCACCCCGACCATCGCCGCGTGGGCACAGTGGTAGATGTGTTTACGGCGGGCAACGATCTGCTGGCAGTGGTCTTAGACCCTGCATTTACAGCAACAAGGATCGACCCAGCCATGAAAACTGGGTCAGGGTCATCTCCGCAGAAACCGGTCTTGATTCCCTTTGTGCCGGAGATTGTACCGGTAGTGGACTTGGCTGCTGGGTATGTCGCGATCGCTCCTCCACCAGGGTTACTGGAGTTGTAGACGTCAAGACGCCCTGGCGGAGGACTAGACCGCCAGAGGCTGCATCAGCATTTGGCGGCTTCGCTGGCGGCTTACCTCATCGGTCAGCGCGCGCTCATGGTAGCTCCGTTGCCACACCGGTTGCCCAGGGCAGTTACGGCATAGATTAATCCGTTTCGCCGCCGCCGCCTTATACCCAGCCACAAAGGAAGACAGGAGCCTCGGTTTGCTAGAAGGGGTACGCAGGTAGTCATCGCCATTGCGAGATGACTGAATCTTGACAATGCCTTGGAGGTGCTCAGGATAAATCACCCACTGGTCGATCTCAATTGCATCGTGGGCTTGAATCGCGCGGTTCCACTCATCTACTGCAATTTGTCCGATGCCGTTGAGGCACAACTGTCCGGCTACCATTTCACCAAAGAGGGCTTGGTGATCGTGGGTGGCCAGTTTGATCAGGTAGAACTTGGCCTCCGTCAGGGTAGGCAGAGGCGGAATGGGAGGCGTGACCAATTCGGAAGTTTGGTAGGTCAAGGGTAGAAAGGAAGAAGTCGGTTCGATGCACATGGTTGCCCCTAGAATGCCCAGCTCAACTTAAGTCATCCCTTAGCTCGCTGTAGGCGCGGTCCCAACCCTGGGCGTTGGATAGAGGGTTCGCTTCCCCTTATTCTCTCCGGGACCCACCCATATTGCCTGCGTATTTTTGAGGAAAGGGTTTTGAAGATCAGGGGCCTTCCCTGGCAAAGTTACGGATTAGGCCTATAGCAGTCGCCAGTCCGGTTAGGACAAGACTGCGAGCCATTTTGCTTCTGGGCTAAGGATCAGAGCGATCCTAGGTGTCTTAAGCAAAGTGGCCAGCGCTATATACAAAACTCCCCAAGGGCAAGAATTTGCCGACTTGGGGAGCATCAGTTATTTGTCTATGGGCAGAGAGGGACTCGAACCCTCACGACCGAAGCCGCCACATTTTGAGTGTGGTGCGTCTACCAATTCCGCCATCCGCCCTTAATTGGCACCTGATCAGTATACCGAATTCCCTCCTGCTGCAAAAGCGATTGGTATTGTCGGCCCTGGGACCAGCGATCGATTTCCTTTGCCCGCAAGACTGGCAAGGGGTGGGTCAGGCTAGGGCTACGTAGCTGCTGGACGGCTTCTCCGAGGGGGGTGTCATTGGCCGTTTCATAGGCCCGAGCTTGGGCTAGAAAGGCGTCCAAGTTGAGCTGGGGGGACAGGGATGGGGACCCACCCGCCAATTTCATCAGCACCGAGGCCACCACCCTGGCATCTTGGGTGGCGAGCAGGGCGGCGCGATCGCAGGTAAATTCTGCACAGCGCACCCATTCCATCAGTTGACCCTGTAGCCCCTGAGCCCAGATTTCTCCCCCCGGCAATTGGCTGGCCGCCAGCGCCAAGACATTAGCCAAAGTGAGGTAAACCCCGTGGTCACATTTGAGATGCCCCAATTCATGGCCCAGTACCGCCTGGATTTCGGCTGGATTTAGCAGCTCAAGCAAGGCCGTATGCACCACGATAAAGGGCTGTTTACCCCGCATCGCAAAGGTATAGGCATTAGGAACTGGGTGTTGGCGCACATAAAGCTGCGGGACTGCCAGATCTAAAACTTGGCAGGCTTCCACCAGCAAAGTGTGGAGATCCGGCAACTGCACCGGACCCACCAACACGCTGGTGGAAATATTGTCCAAGTAAAAGAACTGCTCGGCGATCGGCCCTAAAACCGCTCGGACGAGCAGATCGAGACCCGGAAGCTGCTTCAGGGCTGCCGTAGCCTGCTGGTCTAAACGATGACGAAACTGTTCGGCTTGCAGCCCTGTTAAGGGCGTTTTGGTCGGCAATGGCACCATTACATCATTTACCCTTGGGGCAAAAACGAAGGCGTTGCCGGGGCGGCGGCGCTCTCTAGGACATCAGGCCGGTCCGGTAGATCTTGACTGTTTACGGTTGTGCGTCGGATCTGGGCACCCAACTGAATCAACTTATGCTCTAGGCGCTCATAGCCCCGATCTAAATGCTGCAACCCCTGCAAAGTAGTTTTGCCATGGGCACCGAGTCCTGCCACCACAAGCGCGGCGGCGGCCCGCAGGTCTGTCCCCTGGACGGGGGCTCCAGACAACATGGGAACCCCCTGCACCAGGGCGCAATTGCCATTGAGGCGGACATTAGCACCCATACGGTTGAGCTCGGCCACGTGACGCAGGCGATTTTCAAACACCGTTTCGGTGATCATGCTGCTGCCGTTCGCCAGGGTGAGCAAAGCCATGAACTGGGCTTGCATATCCGTAGGAAACCCCGGATGCGGCAGGGTTTGAATGTCCGTTGCTTGAATATCATGACCGGGAACCAGCCGCAGCCGATTGGGAGACTCGGCAATCACCTGACTCCCCATCTCTTGCAGCTTAGCCACCACCGCACTGAGATGCTCAGGAATGATGGGAGAGAGGGAAATTTCTGAGCGGGTAATGACCCCAGCCGCCAGGAAAGTGCCGGCCTCGATGCGGTCAGGAATAATGCCGTAATCGGTGCCATGGAGACTGGGCACACCAGCGATCGTCATGGTTTTGGTGCCGACCCCACGAATCCGCGCCCCCAATGCTCGACAGAAATTGGCTAAATCTGCAACTTCAGGTTCTTGGGCCGCATTTTCTAGAATGGTTTCGCCATCGGCTAGGGTCGCCGCCATCATCAAGGTTTCCGTCGCGCCGACGCTGGGGTAGTCCAGATGGATTTTGGCCCCCTGTAGTCGCCCCCGAGGCCCAGGCACCGAGGCATGGACGGTGCCGTGGTCAATGTGGACATCTGCCCCCATGGCCTGCAAGCCCCGTACATGTAGCTCAACCGGCGCGCCCGATCGCACAACCACCCGGCAGGGAATCCTCGCTACCCCCATGCGGGCCAGCAACGGGCCGATAATAAAAAAGCTAGCCCGGAGCCGACTGACCAGATCGTAGGGGGCACGGGTATGGCTAATGTCGCTGGGGTCAACGTCCAGGGTGCTGCCGTTGCGGCTGACCTTGATGCCTAGAGCGGACAGGACTTGAGCCATCCGGTCAATATCCATCAGGTTCGGGATATTTCGTAGGCGGCAGGGCTGGCTGCTCAACACTGTGCCGGCCAGGACCACTAAGGCCGAGTTCTTAGCACCGCTAATGGAGACATGGCCTGAGAGGGGCTGCTGACCCCAGATTTCTAGAACAGCCTCTTCAGCCTCAGGGGAAGCGGTGGGCTGGTTCACACTGTTGGACGTGACGATGGGCTTATCCTCCAAGGCTGAATGGGATTTTAGAAGCGATGGCTAAATCTGTAGGGTCTAGCGTAAAAATTCGCTTAGATTCTACATGATCTAAACAGATTCTTCTGGATAAGCAAGCCTCAATTTCAGCAGGCCGATTTTGCATTGAGAATGCATCCAATCGGCGGTCTGCTTTAAATTGATCGAAAATGAGTTGACGGCAATTCTCTTCTAGGGGATGATTATTAGCCTTAGCTGCGATGCTAGTCAGTAAGCGGAACTGGCGGAATTGGTAGACGCGCTAGATTCAGGTTCTAGTGTTCGCAAGAACTTCCGGGTTCAAGTCCCGGGTTCCGCATCATCACTCCCGATTGATCATTCAACCTGTTTAGGGGTTGCTGAAGCGGGTTGATTATTTTGAATGCAAGTCTTCGAAATATCTAATCTGAATCGGATCTTTAACATGGAATATCTGATCAGTTCTTGCCGCCGGTTTTTAATGGAGCGGGTTGCTCACGCCGATTGGCATTGTCCCCAGCCCCATCACGACTGGAATGGGTAAGTTCATGGATGCCGCGATGCTCACCAGTTTACAGAATTCTTTGGTCAAGCAGATTCGTAAGCTGCACCAGGGTAAATTTCGACGCGCAGAGCAGCAGTTTTTAGTGGAAGGGACCCATCTGCTCCAGGAGGCTTTGGCCACCCGTTATCCCCTAGGGGTGATCTGTAGTACTGAGGCATGGCAGGTTAAACATGCTCAGCTTTGGCAGCAGGCGATCGCCGTTGCCACCCAAGCGGTCACGGTCTCCCCAGCGGTGCTGACGGCGATGGCAACGACCGTCTCGCCGGATGGGGTGGTGGCGATCGCCCCTCAATTTAGCCCTGCTGCCCTAGACGCTCCACCCCGACTCGGTTTGGCGGTAGAAACCCTACAGGATCCCGGCAATCTTGGCACCCTGATTCGCACCGCCGCTGCTGCCGAGAGCGATGGTCTCTGGCTCAGTGCCGATAGCGTTGAGATTACCCACCCGAAGGTGTTGCGGGCCTCCGCCGGCCAGTGGTTTCGTCTGCCGATGCAGCCCGGTACTGACCTGTTGAGCCAAATCGACACCTGGCAAGCCAAGGGCGTGCAGGTGGTGGCTACCGAGGCCCAGGCAGAAACCCCCTACTGGGCGCTGGATTGGCGTTTGCCCACGGTGATTTTGCTGGGTAATGAAGGGGCGGGCTTATCGGCTCCGGTCAAGGCGGCGGTCCATCAAACCGTAACGATTCCGATGGCGGCAGCAGTGGAATCCCTAAACGTCAGCATTGCGGCAGCGATTTTGCTATTTGAAGCGCGGCGACAGCGGCTGGGCGAGACGGCGGCTTTGACCCACGAATAGCGTTTAGGGATCCGCAGTTAAAAAACATACCAGGCACAAAAGTTTCTGGGGTAGGGGCGCAAGCCTTGCGCCCTGGGAAAGCGGTACGCTATTTACCCGCTTGCCCCTTAAGTCTCAACGTTATGATCTTGGGCGTCCATAAACTGCTCAATGTCCTGGACGGCTTCCCCCAGAGCTACTTCCCAATCAAAATCAGGCTCAGGTGCAGTTGATGCCCTTGGCGGTGTGGATGGCGCTGATGACTCAGGGGATGAAGAGGATTCAGGGGATGAGGGAGAATGAGCAGAGGAAGAAAGCCGCAACTCCTCATCAGTTTGCAAAACAGCCTCAAGTTCTGCCAGCGATTCCATAAAGTCACGGGCAGCACTGCGGCGGGGGTTTGGTGGCTGGCTATCCATAAGGATTAACTTCCCCAATACGGAATGCGGGGGCAATAACTGAGCAGATAATGCACTGTCCCACTGTAGCGCTGTTGTCTCCGCATCCAAGACCGGGTTGTTTTTCCCCCATGAAAATCGGTTGAACGATTGTAGAAGTTGCAGACGCAGCATCTCCCGTCCCTTTCTAAACCGCGATGAGGGAATTGCCCTGTACATTTGTATAGGGATGCAGCAGAGATGCAGCGGTGGAGTGAGCTGAGACTCAACACCCTAATGCGGCACCTTTAAGTTGATGATATGAACTGTCCGTTTGTTGGTGGCAAGGGCCGAGGAGAGCATGGTGAGTCAGGCATTTGACTACGACTTGGTGATTTTAGGGGCTGGGGTTGGGGGCCATGGTGCAGCGCTCCATGCCGTCCGTTGCGGCCTGAAGACTGCCATTGTGGAAGCAGCCGAAATGGGGGGCACCTGTGTTAACCGAGGGTGTATTCCTTCTAAAGCGCTGCTGGCTGCTTCGGGTCGCGTGCGGGAGTTTAAGGATGCCCAGCATTTAGCTGCCTTGGGGATTCAGCTCGGGGCCGTGGGCTACGACCGTCAGGCGATCGCTAACCATGCCCAGAACCTGGTGAGCAAAATCCAGGGAGACATGTCCAATAGCCTCAAGCGCTTAGGGGTAGATGTTATTCAGGGCTGGGGACGGCTGCTGGGGGAACAAAAGCTGGCGGTCAAAACCGCCGATGGCGAACAAACCCTGACCGCCAAAGACATTATTTTGTCCCCCGGCTCGGTGCCCTTTGTGCCCCCTGGCATTGAGCTAGATGGCAAGACCGTCTTTACCAGTGACGGTGCCCTGAAGCTGGAATGGGTGCCCGACTGGGTAGCGGTGATCGGCAGCGGCTATATCGGCCTAGAGTTTTGCGACATTTACACCGCCCTCGGCTCCGAAGTCACCATCATCGAAGCCTTGGATAAGGTGATGCCGACTTTTGACCCGGACATCGCCAAAATTGCCGAGCGGGTACTGATTAACCCTCGGGATGTAGAAACGCGGGCGGGGGTGATTGCCAAGACCGTCACCCCTGGTTCCCCCGTCGTGATTGAGCTGGCCGATCCCAAAACCAAGGAGGTGGTGGATGTGCTGGAGGTGGATGCCTGCCTAGTCGCCACTGGTCGCATTCCCGCCACCAAAGATATTGGCCTAGAGGCGGCAGGGGTAGAAACCGATCGCCGGGGCTTTATCCCAGTGGATGAGCATATGGCGGTCCTCCGAGACGGCAAACCCGTGCCCCATCTCTGGGCCATTGGGGATGCTAACGGCAAGATGATGCTGGCCCATGCCGCCTCTGCCCAAGGGGTGGTGACCGTAGACAACATTTGCGGCGCAGATCGCACCGTCAACTATCGCAGCATTCCCGCTGCTGCCTTTACCCACCCTGAGGTCAGCTTTGTGGGCATGACTGAACCGGCGGCCCAGGAACTGGCAGCGGCTGAGGGTTTCGAGATTGCGACGACCAAGTCCTATTTCAAAGGCAACTCTAAAGCTCTCGCCGAAGGCGAGTCCGACGGGGTAGCCAAGGTGATTTATCGTCAGGACAATGGCGAAATTTTGGGGGCGCACATTCTGGGCCTCCATGCGTCGGACCTGATTCAGGAGGCGGCGAACGCGATCGCCCAGGGCCACTCCATCACCGAACTGTCCTACTGCGTTCACACCCACCCCACCCTCTCTGAGGTGTTAGATGAAGCCTTTAAACGGGCCGTTGTGAAAGCGTAAGAGACTTAGAGCCATGTCCATTCGTCGTCGTCCCCCCAATCCTGAGGTTGCTGTGAGTAGTCTGACTTACCAAGTCAAGGTGCCGGAAGCCGAGCCTCAGAATATCCTGGAAGAAATTGTCTGGCGCAAAGAGCAGGAAGTGGCTCGCCTCCGGGAAAAGATGCCCCTGGCTGAGCTGCAACGCCAACTGTTGAATGCCCCGCCCCCTAAAGATTTTTTGGCGGCCTTGCAGCAGAGCGATCGCACCCCTGCCCTAATTGCTGAGGTGAAGAAAGCTTCCCCCAGTAAAGGGGTGATTCGGGAGGACTTTGATCCGGTGGCGATCGCCCAAGCCTATGAAGCCGGTGGTGCCACCTGTCTATCGGTACTCACCGACAGTCATTTTTTCCAGGGCAGTTTCGATTACTTAGCTCAGATTCGCGCCGCCGTGGAGCTGCCGCTGCTGTGCAAAGAATTCATCATTTATCCCTATCAGATGTATCTGGCTCGGCTGAAGGGAGCTGATGCGGTGCTGCTGATCGCGGCGATTCTCAGTGATACGGATTTGCGCTATTTCACCCGCATCGCCCAAGCCTTGGGGATGCGGGCATTGGTAGAAGTCCATAGCCTAGAAGAACTGGATCGGGTGCTGGCCATCGATACGGTGGAGCTAATTGGCATCAATAACCGTAATTTAGAAACCTTTGAAACCACCCTGGCCACCACAGAGCAGCTTCTGCAAGCCCGCCGCGATATTTTCCAAGGCCGTAATTTTTGCGTGGTGAGTGAATCGGGGTTGAATACCGCAGCAGATTTATCACGGGTGGTCGCTGCCGGTGCCCATGGGGTCTTAATTGGGGAATCGTTGATGCGACAGGTGGATCTAGGGGAGGCGATCGCGGCCCTTTATCCCGCTTAAGCGGTGGTTACTCACCCTATCTCGGGCGCATGATGCCAATGGATAACACCCCCATTCCGGTTCCCTCCCACGTTCATTACGAGCTGCTATTACAGTTGCTAGAGCGGCAAACCCTCCAAGCGGTTTATCCCCACCCCCGTCTTAAGCGTGAGGTGGCAGAGTTAATCATTAGCCTTCGCAAAGCCCTATCTCAGCAGCGGCAATTCGAAGCAGCCTGCCAGCGAGCTGGAATTCCGATCGAATCGCGCTGGTCTTTGAATGGGATGCCCCTCTCTGAAAATGCCTCTGACCTTGAGTAGAGAAGATTTCCCTCTTGCTCTTTTAGTGGGCTGGGCGGGGGCTGTTGTGTTTAGTGGCAATTAGCGTCATGGTGGAATCGTTGCGCTAAGCTCACAATCAGCGCCTTCACCACCACCATGGATTTCCTTGCGAATCAGCACCTGTGGCTTTTGTACGATTCCCCAACCCTGAATGCTCAGCCGAGTCAGGGCTTTGCAGGGCCTCAGCTTGGCCATGGTTCGGTTAAAACGGCTCGATTGGCTCAACGGATGGGTCTTGGTACGATAGTTCTCGGCTTGATGGCAGGACTCCCTAGTTGGGCGGATAGTCCCAGCCAACTCACTTACATTGCGCCCCCACCGGGCTACCACGTCAATATTCGCAGCGGCCCTGGGACCCAATACCCAGCGGTGAATACGCTCCGATCGGGCACCGCCATTGCCCTCACCGGTCGCTATCGCAATGGCTGGGCCGAACTCGCCGATGGTAGCTGGGTGGCGGGCAACCTAATTCGCGTTGGCGCAGCCATCACGACCGTCGCGACTCCCCCGGCTACGACGGCCCCCGCGACTGCTATCTCATCCACACCAGCGCCAGCCACTTCAGGGCAAGCAGAGATCATTGCCCTACAAACCGGCTCCAGTCTCTAGGATATTTACCCTTGAATTTCGTACCGAATGGCGTGGTTGAAGAGGCGACTATCCAAGCGATTCGAGACTTTCAGCAGGTGCATGGGTTGCCCATTGATGGCGTGGCTGGGCCTCGTACATTACAGGTGATTTATAGCGCTACTGCCCGCTATAAATCCAGCGGTGGCACTGCTCCCAATGTAACAGTGACGCCGAGTCCAGCCGCCAGCCCCACGGCGGCCCTAGTCCAACGACATCTCCGAGTCCAACTGCATCTCCAAGTCCGACTGCATCTCCGAGTCCGACTGCCACCCCCAGCCCGACAGCATCCCCGAACCCGAGTCCCTCAGAGACGGTACCTGAATTAGGCACACCCCCAGGGGTACGGGACGTGCGGGTCATCACCGATAACGGCTCAGAAATCCCGATTTTTGCGGGACCGGGCACGGAATACGATCTCGTGGGATTTTGGAAGATGGGGCGACGGTGACGATCACCGGCAGGATTGAAGGCAACTGGGCTGAGATGAGTGATGGCAACTGGGCCTATGCCCCTTGGCTGGCGTTGTAGAGGACTTGCCAGGAGTTCCACCCGTATAATCTAAGGGTCAATCCGTTGAGTGATATAAATCACATTCTGACGCTTTGTTAACCCTCCGCGATCTCCCCAAGTACGAAGCGCTCTTAGAACTGGCCCGCCAGTATCCGGCCCTGAATATCACCGCAGTGGAGACCTGCCTGATGTTTTGCGTACGGCTACGGACGTGTATGGCGTTTTAGATATTCACTTTGCAGATTACGACTTGTCCATGGGTAAGTTCATGGTGCTGATGCTGTTGAAATGTAGCGAAGCGGGTTTAACGCCGTCAGAATGTGCCGATCGCGCCGGGGTGACTCGGGGCACTATTACCGGCTTATTGGACGGTTTGGAACGGGATGACCTGATTCGCCGCCAGCCCCATCCTCAGGATCGCCGCTGCACCATTGTTCAGCTCACCGATGGGGGCTGGGCGCTCTTAGACCGGATGTTGCCTAGGCATTTCCACGTCATTGCCGATCTGCTCTGCCAACTCGACGAAGCTGAGCAGAAAACCTTATTTACACTACTCACTAAGTTAAGAGCTGGTGCCCAAGCCTTGCAGACTGTCGAGATCGGGGTGGGATAAGGCGTTTAGGCAGAAGAGGCGCATCAGAACAGGCTAAAATTAAAGACTGCTAAGACCGGTATAAATTACAGGTCTACTATTGTTCTGGAATGTTGTCTCGGAAGTGCCCCCATGATCCGCGAAGTTTTTATGCCGGCCCTCAGCTCTACCATGACGGAAGGCAAGATAGTCTCTTGGGTAAAGGCACCTGGGGATAAGGTTGAGAAGGGGGAAACCGTTGTCATCGTCGAGTCAGACAAGGCGGACATGGATGTGGAGTCCTTCTACGAAGGATTTTTGGCCGCCATTGTAGTCGAGGCCGGTGACGTGGCTCCGGTGGGAAATGCGATCGCCCTCCTGGCCGAGACCGAAGCCGAAATTGAAGCGGCTAAAGCCAAAGCGGCTGAGGCCGGCAGTGCTAGCCCTGCTGTTGCTCCTCCAACCCCTGCCACGCCTGAACCCGAGCCCGCCCCCATTCCCGCTGCCCAGAATGGTTCAGGCACAGGCCGCATGGTGATTTCGCCCCGAGCCCGCAAACTCGCGAAAACCCTGAAAGTCGATCTGGCCACCGTTAAAGGCAGCGGTCCCCATGGTCGCGTTGTGGCCCAAGATGTAGAGCTGGCAGCGGGCAAAACACCCACACCCATCACACCTGCTTCGGCCCCCGTTACCGTTTCCGCACCCGCAGTTTCCGCTGCTCCAGTTCCGGCGGCGGCTCCACCAGCGCCGGCAGTTCCCGGCCAGGTGGTCCCCTTTAATACCTTGCAAGGGGCGGTAGTGCGTAACATGGTGGCCAGCCTTGCAGTACCCACCTTCCATGTGGGCTATGCCATCACCACGGATGCTTTAGATACCCTTTATAAGCAAATCAAGTCCAAAGGGGTAACCATGACGGCCCTGCTGGCGAAGGCAGTAGCGGTCACCCTCAAGCAATATCCTCTGTTAAATGCTAGCTATACCGAGCAGGGCATTCAATACAACAGCGGCATCAACGTCTCCGTGGCGGTGGCTATGGAAGGGGGCGGCTTAATCACCCCAGTGTTGCAGGGGGCTGATCAGATGGATATTTACTCCCTGTCTCGCACTTGGAAAGACTTGGTCAGTCGAGCCCGCACCAAGCAATTGCAGCCGGATGAGTACACAACGGGCACCTTTACCCTGTCGAATTTAGGCATGTTTGGCGTCACCACCTTTGATGCGATCTTGCCTCCAGGACAGGGCTCGATCTTGGCCATCGGCGGCGCACAGCCCACCGTTGTCGCTACACCCGATGGGATGCTGGGGGTCAAGCGTCAGATGCAGGTCAACATTACCTGTGATCATCGCATTATTTACGGGGCCGATGCAGCCGCCTTCTTGCAGGCATTGGCAAAACTGATTGAAACTGAGCCCCAGTCTTTGACCCTGTAAACAGGAGCCTGACAACGCACGAGGGTCATGGCAGGCAATATCCACCAGTGGCCCCACCCTAATTCCAACATTGCCCGAGAATCATGATGCTCAGCGTCCTCAATATGTCCCTACTGGGTGCCTTAGGGTTAGTGGCGGGCACCTTGTCGGGGCTGTTTGGCATTGGGGGTGGCATGGTAATCGTGCCAGGGCTGTTTTACCTGTTTGGGGTGATGGGGCTGCCGGAGATGACGTTGATGCACCTGGCTGCAGGCACTTCTATGACGATTATGATTTTCACCGCGACGTCATCGATGCTGTCCCACCATCTCCGGGGGAATATCCAGTGGCCGATACTCTGGCGGATTTTGCCCGCCATTGCTGTCGGCGTGATTCTGGGTAAGTTACTCGCCAATCAACTCAATAGCCAGTGGCTAGAAGGGTTCTTTGGCCTCTTTCTGCTGGCTGTTGCGCTCAAGCTTGGCTTGGGGCTACCCACACCGGAGCAGGTCACTGCTCCCCTGAAGCCTAAGTGGATCAATCTGGTTGGAACGGTTCTTGGCTTTAAATCAGGGATTTTGGGAATTGGGGGTGGGGCCATTAGTGTCCCTTTTCTGCTGTATTCCGGGCTGTCAATGGGACAGGCTAGCGGCACCTCAGCCGCGTTTACCTTGCCGATCGCCATCATCGGCACGGCGTCCTGTCTATGGCTGGTGCCTCCAGAAATTGGCGTGACTGGCGTGACCGGAACCGTATATTGGCCTGCGGTTGCCTTAGTCGCCCCCTTTACAGTGCTGGGGGCACCGATCGGTGCTCAGCTCAGCCACGTTATTCCTCAGGCTCAGCTCAAACGCCTGTTTGCGCTATTTTTGCTGGGCCTCGGATTACGCCTGCTGGGAGACATCGTGGCTTTTGCATAGCAGTCGCCAGTCCGGTTAGGACAAGATATAAGCCACTTTGCTTCTGTGCTAAGGCTGAGAGCAACCCTAGGTGTTTTAAGCAAAGTGGCCAGCGCTATGGGCTGATGCGGACTGGCAGCGCCCTGCGTCAGGTGATCCCCATCACTAGGTTGGTTGACTCGGCTTACTGGGGTTTCTCCGCAAAATCACGGGAGAGGCGATCCTGCCATCACAGGAAATTGATAAAAATACCGTGATACTGAGGACATCGAATGGATGTTCCCCATGGCTGCCCCCATCTGTCTAATTCCTTCTGCGGTTTCCGAACTCTTCGCCCAGGTAACCCGGACTCGCCAAGTCACCCTAGCAGATCGCTTTGGCCTGATGGCTGCGGCCTTTGATGAGTCCCTCACTTCAGAAGAACGAGATGCGCTGAACCGAGTCTTGCGCGGCATTCGTCGCGGGCAGTTACAGATTGTGGATGAGCTTTCGACCCTGCCTTAGGCTCAGGAATCTACTAAGACCGTAATATTCTCGTAGGAACACGGCACTGCCGTGTTCCTACGGAGCTGGGCAGCGATCGCACCAGCCATGGACCGTCACCTCGTAATTATCTGCGGTCAAACCTGGCCGCAGGTCACCTAACTGGACCCCCTGCAACTGTTCCCAGGGAATATCTTCAATCTCCCCACAGCCCTGGCAGCGAAAATGGTGATGGGGATCAACATTGGCGTCGTAGCGGCAGACCCCTTCCTCTAAGAGCACTTCTCGAACCAAGCCCACCTTTTTCAATGCTTGGAGCGAGCTGTAGACCGTTGCTTGGGACGATTGCGGCGCTGCCTGGTTCAGATCCTGCAAGATTTGCTCGGCGCGGGGATGATCGCTGCGGCTGAGCAGGTTAGCGTAAACTGCAAACCGCTGGGGGGTCACCCGCAGTCCATGGGTTTGCAGTACCTTGACGATTTTGTCCGCTTGCTCCTGCATGTTATCGGTCCTTTTCCCTTCACCAACTCGCATGGGCCTTCCGGGCCAGCATTTGTGCCTATTACCTTAGCGCACTGACTTCATAATAGACATTATCTACTAAGCTTTAAAAGAAAGAAAGAAATATCAGCCTTGATTTATTCCTAAATCAGAACTATTCTGATTTATAGCAGCGCTAGCGAACGCAGCGAGTTGTTGCAGACTACTGTGCGAACTACATTTTGTGAGAACGACTTAGAGAGGTAACTATGGCTATCGAACGCGTGCCCGACGTTGTATTCAAGACCCGCGTCCGTGATGAGTCTGTTGAGGGCTCCAATCCTTACCGTTGGCAAGATACGACCACCCAAGATCTTTTTGGTGGCAAGAAAGTGGTGGTGTTCTCCCTGCCCGGTGCTTTCACCCCCACCTGCTCTTCCAACCACCTACCCCGTTACGAAGAGCTCTATGAGGAGTTCAAGGCCCAGGGTGTTGACACTATTATCTGTGTCTCTGTAAACGATGCCTTTGTGATGTTCCAGTGGGGCCTCAAGATTGGCGCTAAGAATGTCTTCTTGCTCCCCGATGGCAATGGCGAATTCACCCGCAAAATGGGGATGTTGGTCGAGAAGTCTAACCTCGGCTTTGGGATGCGCTCTTGGCGCTATTCCATGTTAGTAACGATGGCGCGTTGAAAAATGTTCGTCGAGCCTGACTTTGCGGATCAATGCTGGTGGTGATCCCTTTGAGGTCTCTGACGCTGACACCATGTTGGCTTACCTGAAGGGCACTGAAGCAACTGGTGTTTCCGAGCCTCGGCTAGAGTTCGTGGGCTAATTGCTCAGCATTGACCGCATCCTCTAGCGACCCTGGCAGGCAAGATCGATGCACTTACCGTTCATCCGTCTTGCCTGCACCACTATCTCTACTGAATTGATCTGGTAGGTGAGCCATGAAACTCTCTAGCAAAAATCTGGATACCCGTCTCGATACGCTGTACGACGCCATCGTGGTGGGCGGCGGTATGGGCGGGTTGTCTGCCGCGATTTATCTGGCTCGCTATGGCTTGAAATGTTTGGTGATTGAGAAAGGCAAAGGCCGCTCTGTCTGGATGCAGGATCTGCGGAATTATTTGGGGCTGGATCCGGATACGCCGGGTCGAGATATTGTGAATCACGGCACCAAGCAAGCCCTCGATTGGGGGGCTGATCACCTGCGGGGCTATGTGGAAGAGGTCACGGATGAGGGTGAAAACCTAGCCGTCAAAGTCAAGGTGGGCAAGAAGGACAGCGCTTACCCAGTCTTTCGCACCAAATACCTGATTGCCGCTTCTGGGGTGATTGATGTGCTGCCTCAGGTAGAAAATATGCAAAACGTCTATGACTATGCGGGCTACACCCTTCACGTCTGCATGATCTGCGACGGGTTTGATATGTGGGATCAAAAAGCGGTTTTGATCGCGGCCCGAGAACCTCAAATCAATGCCGCCTTTGTCCTGAACTGGTACACCCCCTACATCTCAGTGCTCACCAACGGTCTGTTCTCCGTCGGCGATGAAATGCGTCAGAAGTTGGCTGACCATGGCTATCCCTGTACGAGGCCCCAATCGCCGAATTTCTCGGTGAAAACCACAAAATGAGCGGAGTGAAGCTAGTGGATGGCACGGTGGTTGAGGCCACGACCGGCCTGATCAACATGGGGTCGATCTATCACAATCACTATCTGAAAAATATTCCAGGGCTAGAGTGGGATGGCGAAAACCTGATCACCAATGACATGGCCCAGACCAGTCATGAGCGCATCTTTGCTCTGGGTGACTTAAAGCAGGGGTTGAATCAGGTTTCGATCGCGGTGGCCGATGGCACCCTGGCCGCCACTCAAATCTGGCGCAATATTCGCCGCGCTAGCCCCCCCCGCAAGTGGGAAGACAACATTCCGAAGCTGTCTGCTGTAGCCCGCTGAAAAAGCTGGGTGGGTTTGAAGTTACTCATTAGACAGGACCTCGTCTCCCCAGTCTTCTACGGTTGCAGCATTGCCATCCATGATTCGTTGGCGTAGCGCTGACCAATCGACGCTGGGGGCGGCCCAGTCGCCCCGTAGTTGACCCTGTTCTAAAAGCAGCACGCGATCGCAAAACTGCTCAATCCATTCCAACTGATGATTGCTCATCAGCACCGTCAGGCCCCGATCCCGCACCTGGTTGGCGACCTGCTCCAGTAATAGGGTGGCGCTGCCCACATCTTGAGACGCGGTGGGTTCGTCTAGCAACAACACTTGTGGTGTCATTAGCAGGGCGCGGGCGATCGCCACCCGCTGCCGCTGCCCCCCCGATAATTCCAGCTCTGATCGCCCCAGCCACTCTGGGGGGATTTGGCACTGGGTTGTCCAGTGGCGGACCCGCTGCGTCACTTCGGCAGGTGGTATGCCTTGGATCTGTAGGGGATAGGCTAAAGCAGCCTCCACCGTCATTCCCAATAAACGGGATTCTTGGGCCATCAGCACCACCCGCTGCCGTAATTGGGTGACCGGCCAGGTTTCTAAGGGTTTTCCATCCAAGTGCAATTGGCCAACCGTTGGCGACTGGAGCCGATTCAACAGTCGAAACAGCGAGGTTTTGCCCGCACCCGAGGGACCCACCACCCCCACAAACTCGCCCGGTTTGATTTGTAGAGCGAGCGGGCCTAAAACCAAGGCACTGCCCAGTCCGGCTTTGAGGCTGACCTGCTCTAATCGCAGCAGGTCAGATTCAGCGCGAACCGATACCGCCCTAACCAAGGTGCTGAGCGGTCCAAAGGACCCAACCATCCACCAGCAGCAGCAACCCGGCACAGCCCAGCAGGATCAGGTACATCCAGGGTTGTGCCAAGGGTCGAACATCCTGCATGTCAATATCGGTATGGGCCTGAATATATCGGGTCAACTGGGCAAACCCGCTTACCCGCATCGGCAATAGATAAGCCTGCGGCTCGGCTTCTCCGTCCCTGGCCGAGTCATGCTGGGCTAAGAAGTAGTAAACCAGCCCGCCCTGTCCCGTAGAGCGGGGTTTGAGGGCCGTAATCCGATGCCAAGGTAAGGTCCAACCCCGACGCAGCATCCACCGAATCCAGCGCGGGTACCCCACCTGAATACCGACGGCATCCACCTGCACCCGCTCACTGAGTCCGCCATATAACCCGATCCCCCCCAGCCCAAGGGCCACCCAGAGAAGGGCACTGGGTACGGGAGCCGCTGTGGCTGTAGCCAGAAAGGGCAGCGGCAGGGTCAAGGCGACATAAAATGCCAGCAGGGTGACGCGAATCAGGGGGGCGATCGCAAAGGTTTTGGGCGTTGACAAGGATTCCGGCGATAGCGACTGGGGATCAACCATGGGGTAAATACTTTTGCACCACAGCCCAACCCGATAAGGTGACGACAACAAAACCAAGGCCCAGGCTACCATTCACCCCCCAGTGGAGAGGTCTTGCCCAGGGGCGACGGGGGTGAATGCGACTGCCGCTCCAGGCTGACAACCCCACCAATAGCACCACCGTGATCCCCGCCAAAAGATGAACGGAATGCCCCAAGGAGCCATATTCACCCAAGGTCCCGATGATCCCAACGGTGAGTAGCAGCAGCACCAAGCTGACCAAACTACTCCCCAGCCCGATATGGAGCCAGCGCACCCAGCGCGGCTGGGGACGGTGTCCGAGCCGCCGGGACAGTAGCCAACCCCGCTCAGTAAAAGACAAAATAGGCCGATAGGGAAAGCCCCATCGACCAAGCGGCAATACGCCATAACCATATAAATGAGGGTAAATCCATCAGGACAGCATCAACACCTGACTCTAGATTAACCGACTGGGCCACCCCAATGGATTAGCCCACTGCGGCCAAATAGGGGGCTGCCGGAGCCGATAACGATGCGGCGTCGGTTTCATCCAACCCCAAGCTGTGGCAGGGGATCGTATCAGACAGGATTGAGCTGGCCATCATGCCAGTGTGAATTTCCAATTGAGCCTCGGCCAAAGCTTCAAAGATGAGTCGTTGCCCAGGGAACACAACCCGCTCAAAATACCAGTTGGGCACATTGGTGATGCGAGCCACTTGGATCTTGCTGGTGGCATTGACGTAGCAACAAAGCAGAGGCTCAGGCTTACCGGAAGGGATAGAGTCGAGAATTTGAGACATGGGTTTTATGAGGGCGAGTCACGAATGAACTTCCTCTAAAAAGTTAACACTGGCTGATCCCGGTTGGTTGTAAATACGACTACCAACCCAGTACAACTCCTCATGGAACGCTACATTGCGAAACAAATCGCAACCTTTCTGAGGTCCTGCATGTTTTTGGAAATTACCTTGATCTAACCCTTGACGCCCCTTCTTGCTTGAGTTAAGCCAAGATTTTTCGGCTCTATATCCGCCTCACTACCCTGAAAATAATGAAGAAGACCTTAATCTTGCTACGAACTATACCATAGTGTGCATGGCCTTGAGCCAAGGCTTTAGGGGGCAGCGACTAAGGGCGCAGGGAGCCAGAGGGAGAGCCAGAAAAATGAGAAGTGTTAGGATAAAACGTAAAGATACATGAATCCCATGCGGGTTTTCTGAGGGCGTGGGTGTTTGTGCCCGGTCGAGTGATGAGCTCGGTCAATGGACTCGGTTAAATACCTGGGTTATGTTTCTCGTATTTGTAAGCGCTAGAGAATTTGTGTGCTATGGCTGACCGCCTCCTCTACGTTCGCCTCCCCTGCAATCCGATTTTCCCGATTGGAGTGGTTTATTTGGCCGACCATATCCATAAGTGCTTTCCTGGGGCGCAGCAGCAAATCTTTGACCTGGGGACAGTGCCTCCACTGGAGTATGACCAAGCTCTAGAGCGATGCATTCGCGCCTTTCAGCCGACGCTGTTGGTGTTTTCTTGGCGCGATATTCAGATTTACGCCCCGGTGGGAGGACGTGGCGGCAACCCCTTGCAGAACGCCTTTGAGTTTTACTACGCCCGCAACCCCTTGGTGAAGTTGCGAGGTGCTTTGGGTGGCGTCCGGATGGTGGCGTCTTATATGACGGAGTTGCGCCGCAACTTGGGGTTGATTCGTCGAGGATTGCGGCTGGCTCAGCGCTTTGATCCCAGGGTGCGGGCCGTGGTGGGGGGCGGAGCAGTCAGCGTTTTTTATGAGCAGTTGGCTAAAGATCTGCCCCAGGGCACTATTGTTTCCGTTGGTGAAGGGGAGGTCTTGCTGGAGCGGCTGTTGAGACAGGAAGATTTTGCCGATCAGCGCTGCTATGTGGTGGGAGAGACAGAGCCGCGATCGCGCATGATCCACGAAGCGCCAGCGCCGGTGGAAAAAAGCGCCTGTGACTACGACTACATTGCGAACATCTGGCCCGAGTTTGACTATTACCTACAGGAAAACGATTTTTACGTCGGCGTGCAAACCAAGCGGGGTTGCCCCCACAATTGCTGCTACTGCATCTACACCGTTGTTGAAGGGAAGCAGGTGCGCATCAATCCGGCGGACGAAGTCGTGGCGGAGATGCGTCAACTCTATGACCGAGGCATTCGTAACTTCTGGTTTACCGACGCCCAATTTATCCCGGCGCGTAAGTATATGGATGATGCGATCGAGCTGCTACAAAAGGTGCAGGACTCTGGGATGACCGACATCCATTGGGCCGCCTACATTCGCGCTGATAATCTCACGCCCCAACTCTGTGACCTGATGGTGGCTACGGGGATGAACTATTTTGAAATCGGGATTACTAGCGGCTCCCAAGAGCTGGTGCGGAAGATGCGCATGGGCTACAACCTGCGGACCGTCTTGCAAAACTGTCGCGATTTAAAAGCAGCCGGGTTTAACGATTTGGTCTCGGTGAATTACTCTTTTAATGTGATTGATGAACGCCCTGACACCATTCGCCAAACCCTGGCCTATCACCGGGCTTTAGAAGCGATTTTTGGAGCCGATAAGGTTGAGCCTGCCATCTTCTTTATCGGGCTACAGCCCCATACCCATCTAGAGGACTATGCCTTTAAAGAAGGCATTTTGAAGCAGGGCTATGATCCCCTAGCGATTCATCTCCCTTGGGTGGCCAAAAAGCTACTCTGGAACCCAGAGCCTTTGGGATCCATGTTCGGCGAAGTCTGTCTACAGGCTTGGCGACAAAATCCTCGGGACTTTGGCCGAGAGGTGATGGATATTCTCGAAGCTCGGTTTGGGAGATCGCCCCTGGAAGCGGCATTATCCGCTCCGATTGTGCCTGCTCAGCGGCAACTGGCTACGGTATCCTCCTGAGCGGTACCATCCTTTTAGGGCTGGGTGCAGCGAGCGTCAGCAGCACCGCCACAATTACGCTAGTTTTTTCAACTGGATTCATTCAACATTTATTAAAGGGTAAGTAAACGGATCATGCGGGATGGGTCAATTCTCAAAAAGTTAGTGCAGGCCCAGGATCCGGCAGCGTCAGGGGAGAGCCCGATCAACTTTGGGGTTTACTACAAAAACACCCTAGTCGCCCTTTGTCATGCCCTTGAGGACTGCATTTTAGCCGCAGATTGCAAGCCCTTGGTGATTTCCGCCTTTCAGCAGGGGAAATGGTATTTGCAGGAAGCCGATCGCTATGGGGCGATCGCCGAGCAAGCCGAGCAAGTGGTGATTATGGCTGCTGCCGATGGCGGCTTCCATAGCCATCCCACCAGCCAGCGACCCAATGTGGCCCTGGTGGACTTAGCACCCACAGACCCGGTGGCCCAAGAATGGCATTTGATCATTTTGTCCTCTGAGTACACCGCGATGGTGCTCTGCCAAGAACTCACCGAGGCGGACTATGGCCCCCAGGGTTTGCCGACGAATGATCTAGAGCGTAAGTTTTATGGGCTGTGGACCTTTGAGCCGAGCCTAGTGGGGCAAACCATGGACCACACGATCGCCCATTTGGGTCAGTATGATCCGGATTTGCAGGCCCTGTGCCAACGGCAAAAGGACGCGATTTTGGCGGCCAATCCCACATTAAGTGAGGCTACCTCGACGCAAACCCTCAGTCATGTGGTGATGCGGGTGCTGGACTATCTTCAAGGCAGTGAGGCCAATGGTGATGCGGCCTTTGCGACCCCTCAAGATCTACACCACAATCTGCTGTCCAATGAGCTCCAGGCGATGTTGCGGATGGCGCAACTGGCCGACGCCATGGATCCGGTTAATCCCTTAGCGGCGAAGGAAGTGGTGGCGTTGTTGGAGATGATGGGGCAATTAGCCGACCTACCGGCTTGGCGATTGCAGCGCCTCCGCTTGGCCGGATGGCTCTACCGAATTGCCCCCATTCAGGCAGAATCGCTACCCCAGACCGATGCGCCAAGCTGTCCCCTAGTGCCGGGGGCACAGGTATTACGGCGCATGCCCCAACTGCGGGCGATCGCCCAAATCATCACCCACCAAACCGAATATTGGGATGGCAGTGGCCAGCCCGCTGGGTTGGCCGGTGACCAGATTCCCCTAGAGTCTCGAATGCTCAGCTTGGTGAGCTACTTTCAACACCAAGTGGCTCAGCAGTCGGCTGAAGCTGGAGAGCAGGCGATCGCCCAGGCCCTAGCCCTTTGCCAAAAGGCTGAAGGGGAGCGCTGGGATCCAAAATTGGTTGAGGTCTTGTCTCTGATGGTGAAAGGGTTGCAGCAAGGATTGAGCTTGCCCAGCATTCCTCTCAAAGCCAGCCTGGGGGCAGGTTTGCTCAACCCTGAGGTGGAGACATGGGACCGAGTTTCTGCATCTCCCCCCCCTTCCCACGTATCTTAGTCTCGGTATCTTAGTTCAGGAGTCGTGCCCGATGATTGATGTTGAGGCAATTCGTGCCGGAACCCAACGGCAATTGTCGGGGGCCGATTTAGAGGATGAAGACCTTTCTAAAGCGAACTTGTCGGGGGTTGTGCTCAGCGGAGCCAACCTGATGGGAGCCGACCTGAGCGCGAGCAACCTAGCCCGAGCCAAGCTTGAGGGCGCAAATCTGCTGGGGGCTTGTCTGGCCGGGGCCGATCTACGGGCCAACCTGTGGGGAGCCAACCTGATGCAGGCGGATCTGACCGGAGCCGATTTGCGAGGCGCGAATCTGCGCGGGGCCAACTTTATGGGGTCAGTGCTGGTTGGTGCCAGTCTGGCGGGGGCATTTTTGAATGGGGCCAATCTGATGGGCATCAACCTGCAAGGGGTAGACTTGCGGGGCGCGGACCTGCGGGGTGCTAACCTCAGCGGCACGAATCTGAAAGGCGCTAACCTTTCCCGTGCCGATCTGCAAGGGGCGGTGCTGAATGAAGCCAATTTAGAAGAAGCCGATCTGCGGGACGCAAATCTCGCAGGAACGTCATTGAGTGGTGCAAACCTACTCTGTGCAGAAATTGATGGGGCCAACTTGGAAGGGGCTACCCTCATTGGGGCCTGCTTAGTGGGGACCAGTTTCGCTGCTTAGGGATACAGTCGGTTACGGGTTGCCCGCAGTTGCCCGTCTGGTTAAGACAAGACTGTGAACACTAGTACTCGGCGGCTTAAATAGCCTTAGCCTTGAACAAGGGTTAAGCCCCTTGCCTTGGGTTTGTAATGGTGGGGTTAATTCTGCCCTTGAGTGCTGGCCCAAAAAAATAGGGGGCGGTAGACGCCTCCCCCTTTTTTAGCTTCTACAGCAAAATTTGCTGCATCTCTCTATAACTAATTTATCGGGAGCCAACAGTGGTTAAACGCCAAAGGTGGCCAGTCTCAATTCCGACAGTCTTGATATTGACAAAAGCTTTTTAGCATGTCTAAAAACAGCAGAAATTAGGCGTTTTAGCCGTACTTTGCACGGCCTTTACTGCGGCTTCATAGCTGCTTCATCAGCCCATGGATTGAAGCGCGATAACTGGGTTTGATTTGGGGGATTGATGGCTGATCAATAGATTTAGCTCAATGTCTGGTGCCGTAATGTCGCCAAAGCGCAATGCTGGGATGAACGCTTAGGATTAGGGCTCCTCAGTCGGTTCGGTGGGGGCGACCTCAGCAGCGGGCGCGGCTGGAATGTCAGGGATTTTAGGCGGTGCCGCAACCGGTGGGGCGGTTGTGGGCGGCTGCGTTTTGGCGGGGGGATCGGCATCAATGCCAAGCTGTTGCTTAGCGCGATACAGCAAAAATGCGGCACCCGATTCTCCTGCCGACAAGACCGACTTGCCGATGGATTCCAAGGATTGAGCCTCTCCTGGGGCAGCTTTTTTTTCGCCCAGACTTTCATACCAGATCCGGCCTTTTTTGCCGAGTTCAATCGCTGTATTCCAAAGCCATTCGCCCCCGACAAACACGAGGCAGATGACTAGCCAGACGAGGAGGGCTGTTTCCCGTAGAATCGCCCAGGTCAAAGACAAGGCTTTTTGATAAGTCCCCGCCGTATCCGTGGCAAAAATGAGCTGACTAACCTTACTGGCTTGTTCCTTGATTGTGTCCATGGCGTTAGAGTCCTGGCAACGACATCAAGGGAGGGTTAATTTAGGCCCCTCCCCACACTTTGTCCAATACTGTTTTGGCGGTGATATCCGCTACTTTACCAGTCGGACTGGTCAAGCCGATGAAGCGGGTTTCCGAACCTGTCAGGGAGGGCAGCCGTTGTTCTGGGGCATTGCCCCCAAACAGTGCCAGTGTAAAGACATTGAGGGCAACCCCTAACTGTAAGGGGTAACTATCGGTGGACAGCATCAGGTTTGCGCCCGCGATCAAAGCGGCCACTTGGCCCACGTTGTCGGGGCGCACCACCTTCAGATTGGGCAGTTGCTGGTTCAGGGTTTGGACGAGCGCGGTGGTCTCTGGTTGCTGGAGTAACACTAGGGGCAGACCGGGCTGGACGCGCCTGAAAGTCTTGAACGATAGCGACCCAGCTTTCGGCTGGATAGGACTGTCCAGAGGGTTCGTCGGTCGGGCCGCCATAGATCAGCACATAGCCCTGATCATCAATGCCCTGGCGCTTAAGTTGGCTATTCACCCAGTCAATGTCTTTTTGGGGCACATTGATGGTGGCGCTGGGGCCGGGGCCGCTGATTTGCAAGCCGGTGAGCAGATCGTGATACTGCAAGCCTTGGTACTGAGCTGTCTTTTGTGGGACGGTAGCGGTCAAAAATAGACTGTTGGCGCTGCTGTTATAGCCGACTCGGGTGGGAACGCCACTGAGCCAAAGCAGCAGGCTTAAGGAGCCGCTCTGGGTGGTGGTGAGCACCACTTCGAATTCGCGATCGCGAATAGTCCCCAGCAAATTGGCCCAATCGGAGGGACTATTGCGCTGTTGGAAATCGTATGGAAAAACCTCTTTGACGAGGGTCGAGACTCGGTAGGCTGCTTTTGCTGCCGGTTCGACCACCACGGAGATTTCGGCTTGGGGGAAGGCTTGCTTGAGATGTTCGAGGGTTGGGAAAAAGAGCAACTGCTCACTCACTCCACCGGGAACAAGAGCCAGTACGCGCATGGGCTGTCTGTCCTGCCTGACTGTCCGTCCCACATTTTAGAGGACAGCGGCCAATTCGAACGCGTTCTAGCAGACAAAACTGCCCGACCCAGCGGTAGCTAGGGTTGAGGCTGATCCGTCGGTGTTGGATTTTGGGGTCAGCGTTTCGGGGTCAGCTTACAAAGCGGAGTGGTAGGGTTGAGGCAAGGTTGACTGGACTGATTGGGGGGAATGGGCGGGTGCATGTGTTGATTCCAGCGGCGGGCATGGGGCGGCGGAGTGGGCAGCGATCGCAACAAACTGCTGCCTGCAGCCCTGCGGGGATTGCCCATCA
>JAAUQE010000187.1 GCA_012032425.1 Leptolyngbya sp. RL_3_1
GCCAGCCGTCGCAACGAATTTACAGGCTTCTGGGACTTTTGTCAGTCAATCAGGCTTCTAGAGCGCTGGCCACTTTGCCTAAGACACCTCGGATCGTCCTGTTCTATAGCCCACCAGCAAAGTGGCTCGCAGTCTTGTCTTAATCAGACTGGTGGCTGCTATATATCCCGAGTGTGATGTGGCCAATGCCGCAAAGCTTGCGGCATTGGCGACGCCAGGAAGCCTATGGATAAAGACCTTGGACCTTGAAGCGGGCCGAAGGCTTTCTGGCCCCAGCCATACTTTAGGTTGCGGAAAGCGGCTATGGGGTCAGCATGATCAGCTGCACCGGGTCGAGGCGGATTTGCCAAGGGTAGGGGCGGCTGCGGAGTAGGTCCCATTTTTCTCGATAGACCTCCGCCTGTAGGTGGTAGTCCTGGGGAGAGGTGGGTGCGCTGTGGAGCTTGATGTAAAGGCTGACCCGGTGCTGGGTTTCGCTAATCATCGCCACCCAGCCGGGAAACGTATTGCTCTGGCCAGGGCGTTTTAAGAACTGGATATGGTGGGCGCGGATGCCCAGCCAAGCCAGATCAGCGGGAATGGGATCAATCCACTTCGAGCTGGCAGTCCCAGTCCAGGGCCTCGACATATTGCTCGTTATGTTGACTGTTTTGCTCGCTATGTTGCCCGTTATAGGATCCGGTTCCAGAGACGAGACGGGCTCGGGAAAAGTTTTTGCACTCGGTCACCTGGGCCACGGCAAAGCTGCCCGGACGCTCAAAAATATCTTCCTTGGGGCCAGCCGCCAGGATGCGGCCCTTAGAGAGCACCAGCAAATCCCGGCAGATCCGGTAGGCTTCTTCGAGTTTGTGGGTGATGAAGAGGGTGACCCCTGGGTAATGGGCAATCACTTCGATCAGTAGCTTCTCAATTTGGCTGCGCAGGTAGGTATCGAGGGCGGATAACGGTTCATCCAGCAGCAGAATGTCGGGCTGAATGGCTAAGGCGCGGGCCAGGGCCACCCGCTGCTGCTGCCCCCCAGAAAGCTGGTGGGGGTAGCGATCGCCCAGCCCCGACAAGCCCATCTGCTCCAGGTACTGCACCACTGCGGCCACGCGATCGGTGGCAGGCAGGGCGGTCATCCCGAAGGCGATATTTTGGGCCACGGTCAGGTGGGGAAAGAGGGCGTAGTTTTGAAAAACGAGGCCAACTTTGCGATCGCGGCTCGGCAGATTAATCTGCTGCTGGGCATCAAACAGCACCCGACCATTCAGCACAATCCGCCCTTGGGAGGGGGTTTCTAGACCGGCAATGCAGCGGAGGGTCATGCTTTTACCCGACCCCGAGGCCCCCAACAGGCCGAGCGCTTCACCCCCGGTCCGGAAATGCACCTGGAGGTGAAACCCAGGGCTGTGTTTTTCAATTTTGACCTTGAGTTCGGTTTCCCCAGGGTCGATAAAACTGGGCTGGGGGCGAGGCCGAACAGCAGATCGGATAACGGGCCGGACAGCGGGCCGGACTTGCAAAGCGGTTGGCCCCGAGGGCGAGATCGTCGGGTCTGGCGGTCCTCCCCAGACCGCTTCGTAACTGCCGTGACTGCCGTGACTGCCGTGACCGTTGTGACCGTTGTGACCATTGTGGCCGTTGTGACCGTTTGCGCTAGGCGGTGGCGGCGGGTGGGCCAGGGCGGTAGCGCTGAAGTCCCAAGGCTGGCTGGTGAAGGTGCCAAAATAGACGCCGTTAAAGAGTCGCTGCGTCCAGCCCAGGGCGGCGGTTGAGGTGAGCGATCGCTGCTGATACCCTCGGTTGAGACCGGCAATCACCGCCAGGGAGAGGCCCACCATCAGCAACACCCAGGCCAAGGCCACCCCCATCCGGCCCGCTTCGGCGGCAAAAAAATGGTGATGGGCATCGTCTGGGTCACCCCCGGAATGCTGCCCCCCACCATCAAGGTCGCCCCAAACTCCCCCAGCGCCCTCGCAAAAGCCAGAATCGTCCCCGCCAAAACCCCTGGCCAAGCTAAGGGCAGGAGAATTTGCCAAAAGATGCGCCATTCCGATGCGCCCAGGGTGCGCGCCGCACTGACCAGGGTGAGATCCATCTGCTCAAACGCGCTCAGCACCGTTTTGTACATTAAGGGAAAGGCCACCACCGTGGCGGCAATCACGGCAGCGCTCCAGGTAAAGATAATCGTGATGCCCAGGTGGTCGAGGAACCGCCCCACGGGACTGTTTTTACCCAAGAGCAACAGCAGCAAAAAACCCACCACGGTGGGTGGGAGCACCAGGGGCAGAGTAAGGATGCCGTCGATCCAGCCCTTAGCGTGACCGCGATAGCTGATCATCCAGCGGGCCACGGCAATGCCCGCAACGGATGCAAACAGGGTAGCGGTAAAGGCGGTTTTTAAAGAAATCCAGAGGGGGCTAAGGTCTGTAGGCATGGGTTTGGGAGGCGCGGATCGGCAAGATTATTCGGCCATGACAAATCCATACTCTTTAAAGATAGCCACCGCCGTATCGCTGGATAGGAAATCCACAAAGGCTTGGGCCGCTGCCCCATGCTGGCTGTCCTGCACTACGGCTACCGGGTACACGATCGGGGGATGACTATCGGCAGGAGCCGTCGCCACGATTTGGACGCGATCGGAAAGTTTGGCATCCGTGGCATAGACTAAGCCCGCATCCACGTTGCCCGTTTCCACATAGGCGAGCACCTGGCGCACATCTTTAGCAAACACCAGTTTGGGTTGTAAGGCATCAAACAGATTCAGGGTCGTCAGCACGGCTTTGGCATAGCTCCCGGCAGGCACGCTATCGGGTTCGCCGATCGCCACCCGCCCCACGTCAGCCCGCTGCAAGTCTGGGAAGTCAGCCACCGTGGTCTCGTCCTGGGCCACGATCAGGACCATGGCATTGGTGAGCAGGTCGCGGCGACTGCCGTCAACGAGGTCTCCTTGGGCCGCCAGCTCATCCATCCACTCACCGGACGCCGACAAAAACACATCGCTGGGTGCCCCTTGGACGATCTGCTGGGCCAGGGAGCCCGAGGAGCCAAAGTTGTAGGTGACGGTGACGTTGGGGGCGACGTCTTGGTAGGCCACCTGCACCTCCTGTAGGGCATCCTGCACGCTGGCAGCGGCAGAAATGGTCAAGGTGATCGGCTCGCCAGCCAAGTCGGTCGAGATGGGCGGCGGTTCAGCGCAGGCGATCGCCCCCAGCCCCACCATCAAGGCAAACCCAGCCATGACCTGCCGTCTATTCACGGCGCGAGTACTGCTCATGACTCAACCCATGCCTCAGAAGATTGAGGCGCGGTCTGATCATCAAGCCCGAGTTGCACAGACAGCTCCCGAGCGATGAAGAGCAAAAACTTGGCGGCATCGGCGCTGGCCTGATCGGCGCTGTCTTGATGGGCAAAAAAGCGGGCAGTTTGCATCAAGACTTGCACAAACTCAGCATCCAGCAAATCAGGCTCACCATCTAGGATGTCGGGCTCTTGCCCGTTGGGGCAGGCCAAGAGCTGATCAATCAAGGCCAGATAGCGCGCTTGGCGGGGGGCGGTAGTTGGGGTCATGGTGGGTTCTCCAGGTAAAGGGCTCAGCTCAATGGCAAGCCGCGATCGTGAACCGCGATCGTGAACAATGGGGTTGATTACTGGGGGGCTAAGGCTGGAGCTTGAGGCGCGGAAGACGAGTCTACAGAGGGGGCTGCTTCCGGGGACAAGTGAACCGGAATCAGGGTGGGAGAGGGCGGCTCCCAGTCCTGGAACAGCACCGTGCTGAGGTAGCGTTCGCCAAAGCTGGGTTGGATCATGACGATCAGCTTGCCGGCATTCTCAGGGCGACAACCCACCTGGATCGCCGCCGCCAAAGCCGCCCCGGTGGAAATGCCGGACAGCAGCCCTTCTTCTCGGGCCAGTCGCCGACTGTAGGAAATTGCGGCCTGATCGGGCACCGGCACCACCTCATCAATCAGATCCACCCGCAGCACGCCAGGGACAAAGCCCGCGCCGATACCCTGAATTTTGTGCGGGCCAGGAGCGCCGCCGGATAGCACCGGGCTACTGGTGGGCTCGACGGCGATCGCCCGCAAGCTGGCTTTCCGCGACTTCAGCCCATCGGCCAGCCCCGTGATGGTGCCGCCGGTGCCCACGCCCGCGACGATGATATCCACCAACCCATCGGTATCGGCCCAGATCTCTTCGGCAGTGGTCTGGCGATGGATTTGGGGATTGGCCGGGTTGTCAAACTGCTGGGGCATAAAGGCATTCGGCAGTTGGGCGACAATCTCCTGAGCTTTGGCGATCGCCCCTTTCATGCCCTGGCTCCCTGGCGTTAGCACCAGCTCTGCCCCATAGGCATTCAGCATCGCCCGCCGCTCTAGGCTCATACTGTCGGGCATTGTCAAGATCAGACGGTAGCCCTTGGCCGCCGCCACCATGGCCAGACCAATGCCGGTGTTGCCCGAGGTGGGCTCGACCAAAACGGTTCGACCAGGGCGATCGCCCAGCCGCCTCAGCCACTTGGATCATGTTGGCTCCGATCCGATCTTTGACCGAAGCCGCCGGATTCATGCCCTCTAGCTTGACCAGAATTTGGGCGTTACAGCCCTCTGACTGGGGAATCCGGTTCAACTGCACCAGTGGGGTCCGGCCAATCAGCTGCGTGACATCTTTTGCAACCTGCATGATTTGTCCTGAACGAAACGACGAATAGGGGGGCCGCCAATGGAGGGGTGGCGGCGACCCTCAGCG
The DNA here is from genome assembly GCA_012032425.1 of Leptolyngbya sp. RL_3_1. GTDB lineage: Bacteria > Cyanobacteriota > Cyanobacteriia > Phormidesmidales > Phormidesmidaceae > PCC-6406. The sequence continues at coordinate 4,732 of JAAUQE010000187.1, forward strand.
ATCGCCCCTTCAGCGATCGCTGAGGGCAAGCCGGTTAAAGCTTGCGGGCAATGATGTGGAAGAGGTGCCAATATTTATCTTGATTTAAAGCGGTTTTGCCGGGGTGCTCCTCTTCATCCAAAAGTTCTACGGTAAAGGGCGTGAGGAGTTGGTCCACCTGCTGACGGGTGTGGTGGTTAAGGTCAGGGTAGGTGGCCCAACTGTCGCGATCGCCAAACAAATGGCCACAAAATCGCCCCCCGGATCGGAGCGCCGCCGTAATTTCTTCCCAGAGGTCGGCAAAGGCACTGGGGGGGCAGAAGGGCAGACAAAAACTAGCGTTGATTAGATCCACCTCAGGGGGCAGGGTGAGATTTTCAAAGCGCTGGACTCGGGTTTCGAGATAGGTGCGGTTGATGTCGGAGCGCTGGCGCAGTCGGGTAATCGCCTCGGGCTCACCATCAATCGCCAGCACCCGCCAGTTACGCTTCAGCAGCTCAACGGTGTCACGTCCGTCACCACAACCCAAGTCCACCGCAAAGCCAGCTACAGCACGGGCCGGGGTCGGGATTTCGGCAGCAAAGCGGTCTAGGGTGGCCATCAAGGTTTCTCTGGGGGGACGCCCCGTCACGGCGCGGTAATAGTCAGCCCATTGGCGCTGAAACGGGGGAGGTTTCTCAGTCCGGGGGGGAGCGTTCATCGGCCAGCGTTTCCAAAAATCGTTCATCTCAGGCGCAACAAGGCAACCTTGTTGGTGAGTGGGTAGCAGTCATCAGCCCGACTAGGGCAAGACTGCGAGCCACTTTACTGCGGCGCTGAGAATCGGGGCGATCCTAGGTGGCTGAAGCAAAGTGGCCAGCGACAGGCCGGGAGGCCGCTCGCATCCCGGCGCAGCGGGAAAACCTAGGCTAGAGCGGCAGCATAGGTGTGGCAACGCTTAGGACAGACGCGATCGCAGGCCTGACAACCAATGCAGTTGGCCGCATTGACCACAGCCATCACTTTGCGTTCCACTTCATCATCGTCTTCGTCTTCATCGACGATCTCGCCGTCCTCATTCAGGGCGAGCAGGGCCATCACCCCCCGGCCACAGGCTTTAAAACAGCGGCCGCAGCCGAGACAAGTTTTCCAGTTGATATTCTGCAAAAACTGAGGCGTCCAAGCCTCGCCCCCGGCAGTTAAACCCGTTAAGTAACTCATGATGTTTGGCTCCAATGGGTTGAATGGGGTTGGATAGGGCTAAATTCCGGTGATCTGGACCTAAGCCGCCAAGGCTGGGAAATGGGTCTGGAGAGAGGCCAGCCAATTGGCGATGCGCTGGTCGGTTTGATCGCTTTCATTCACCTCATCCAGAGGTAGTCCGACAAATTGGCCATCACGCAAGGCAGTCGATTTTTCAAAGGAATAGCCCTCTGTAGAAACCGCCCCAACAATCGTGGCACCCAACGCCTTGAACTGGTCGTACAAAATGCCCAAGGCCCCGACAAAGTGCTTGCTATGACCTTCACAGTCGCCCGGTCCAAACAGGGCGATGGTCTTCCCTGAGAAATCCGGTTTTTCGACTTCCATATCAAACAAGGGTTCGCGCCAATCGTTCTGGACTTCGCCCGCACCCCAGGTCGAGCAACCCAGAATCAGATAGTCATATTTCAGCAGGTCATCGGCATCATCAAAGTCTTCTTCCATGCTGTAGAGATCGCATAAATCCTCACCAATTTCGGCCTGAATTTTTTCGGCGAGTTCTGCCGTGACACCAGAGGTGCTGCCGTAAAAAAGTCCAATTTTAGACATGGTTCTGACTCCTTTTTGCTGACAAAATTTAGGTCATTTAGACAATTTGCTCAACCCTTAACTCGATACCTTTTGCCCAGCTCCAGCAATCCAAAGGCGATCGCCTCAGGCTAGACCAGGTAGGCTTCCATATGGGTTTTGATCGTGCAGTCCGAGCGGGGATAAGCCACGCAGAGCAGGGCAAAGCCTTTCTCCATTTGGGTGTCGTCTAGGAAAGATTGATCCTCCTGATCGATCTCACCCTCAACGACTTTGCCCACACAGCTCGAACAGGCTCCCGCCCGACAGGAAAACGGTAGATCGATATCCTGCTCCTCAGCGGCATCCAGAATATACATGTCGTCTTCGACAGGAATCGTAATGTCGATCTGCCGCTTCTTATTAATGAGATGAACTTGATAAGTGGTCATGGTGATCTCTTTCAGGGAATAGATTTGAGGGAATAGGGAATAGGTTTGAGGGAAGAAGAGTGGGTTTTGAATTTTGAATTCAAAGCCCACTCTTCTCCCTAAGAACAAGGCACGCCCGCAGGGCCGCAGTCTCCGGCTTGGAAGGATTTGCCACAGCCACAGGTGTCAGTGGCGTTGGGGTTGGTAAATTTGAAGCCGCTTTCCAGCAGGCTGTCGATGTAGTCCACGACGACGCCATCCAGCAAGGGGGCACTTTGGGGATCGACAAATACCTTGAGGTTGCCGGATTGAGTGACTTCGTCTTCGGGGCGGGGGTGATCGGAGACTTTGATGTCGTATTCGTAGCCGTTGCAGCCGCCATCCTTGACGGCGAGGCGGACGCCGCGATCAGGGGTGTAGTTGGGGGTGCCGCGAATGAAGGTACGCAGGCGGAGTTCGGCGACTTCGGTGAGGGTAACGGTCATGGGAGGATCTCCTTATGAATGGGATTGGGGCCAAGAAACAGGGTCTAGCCAGAGGCCCAGAGGCCAGAGCTAGCGGCGGGGAAACGGCAGCGGATGCGACGGTTTACACTGCTGGCGTAAAAGGCAAAACCGGGGACAGTCGGGCTTCAGCACGCGGGTAGTGGCGGTGCAAACGGGATAGACCAATAAGGCAATCAAACTCACAAATTTGAGGACTAGAGGGGCGATCGCCAACCCGTCATCAGGCTGACTAGGGCCAGCGTCAGCTTAATAATTTTGTGAACTTCATCGGTTTGGGTATGGCTCTGATACCAGAGGGCGATCGCCAGACCAAACAAACAGAGGGCAATCCAAGTCATCGGATCCAAACCAAACTCAACACAGGGCAACGGGAGCGATATCGCTGAGGCGATCAGGCCACTGCTGGCGCGATCGCGGACCACACACGGGCAGTTGGGATCGTGGTAGGGACGGCGCTTGGCAAATTCAGCCCGAGCCAAATCCATGGTCAGGAGCTGACCCAGCAGGGGCTCGCCCAACCCCGTGATCAGCTTGATCGCCTCCAGGATCTCGTCGCGGCGGTCCTTGTAGGGCCCGGTGCCCAGGAAACCGCCGAGATGGTCGATCACGATCGGGGTGTCGGGGCAACGCCCGGGCCACCGCGGCCAGTTCGGGCAACTAGGGGGTGGTACACCGATCGCGTCGTAGGTGTGACCCGAGCGCCCGACT
>JAAUQE010000188.1 GCA_012032425.1 Leptolyngbya sp. RL_3_1
ATTTGGGTCTCTTCGGGCAGCAACCCTGAGTATGCTGAGTGGCTGTTTCACAATGCTGATGTGAGCCGCGATCGCCTCCATCTGGACTATCAAGCCGTCGATACCGTCACCAACTTCACCACCCTGGTCGATGACCTCAAAGCCGCTGGCATCCAAAGCGTTTATTTGGTCACCTCCGATTACCACATGCGGCGCGCCACCATCATTGGTCAAATTGTTTTAGGCAGTCGCGATATTGCCTTTAGGCCAATTACCGTGCCCTCTAGCCATGCCCATCCTGAGACCCTGCTGCGGAGCTTACGGGACGGGGCGAGGGCGGTTTTTTGGGTGTTTACAGGCCGCACGGGCTCCAGTTGGGGGCAAACCATTAGCCGCTCTTTACCCTAACGGCACCCTAAAGATGGCCCAGCTATGCTGAAGTCCGGGGGGGCAACGGGGTTGGTTTTCTTACCGATGCGGTTAGGATCACCAGCTTCTGCGGTGCAAGTCGCTAGAATTAAAGGCGCAACTTGCCCCAATTCACTGTCGCGTCGCGTTTGGGTTCCTATATGCCGTCAACTGTTCAATCCCCCTATACGCCTGAGCAGATTCAGGTATGGCTGCGGGGATTACTCACCATTGCCTGGGCCGATGGCCATTTCGATGAAGAAGAAAAAGATCTGATCACGGCCATGACTGAGGCGGATTTGGCCCCCAAGGTTAGTTTCTTGGATGCTTTAGAACCCTTACCCCCTGAACAACTGGCCGCCAGCTTTGGCGATGACCGCGCCAGTGCTGAAAACTTTTTACGGATGGCGGTGATGGTGGCCTTGGCCGATGGGGTGTATTCCGCTGAAGAGGATGACCAACTCCACCACTTTTGTGTGGCGCTGGGGCTAGAAAATCACGTTCTCCAGTCCGTCCGCTCTACCCTATATGACGCCAATGGCCCAGCCGACGGGCTGACGCCTCCAGAAGCCCACAAAGATCCCGCCTTAGAGCCGTTAAAACCAGCGCGGGAATGGCTCGATCAGCTGGAAGTACACGATCCGCGCCTAGCCCGCTTCATCTGTAAGCTGGTGCCATCTCAGTGCCCCTTTGAGCGGGATGTGAAGCTGTTCGGCCACAAAATTGTCCATATTCCTCCCATGTGCAAACTCAACCCCCTCTATGAGCAATTGGTGGGGTTACGGTTTCGGGCCTTGTCTTATCTGGCAGACGATGTGGGCGAAGACGTGACGCCTTACATTTAAGACGCCTGGTATCTCAATGGAGTGGTTGACAGCCGATGTTTTAGTGGTGGGCGGCGGCACCGGTGGCACCGCTGCGGCCCTACAGGCAGCGCGACGCGGGGCTAAGACGATCCTGGTGAGTGAAGGTCTCTGGCTGGGGGGCATGCTCACCGCTGCCGGAGTGTCGGCCCCGACGGCAATGAGCTATGTGCTTTCCAAACGGGGATTTGGGGGGCCTTTCTCCGTGCCTTACAGCAGCGGCAACCGGGTGGTCTGGACCACGGCTGGGTGAGTTTCTTTACCTACGAGCCTCGGGTGGGGGCGGCAATTTTTGCCAATTGGGTGAAAGCACTGCCCAATCTTCATTGGGTTGTGGGGCAGCGTCCCCAGGCGGTCTTGCGCCAGGGCGATCGCGTCCTGGGCGTCGAGTTTGAGCACTGTACGGTCCGCGCCCAAATCACCCTGGATGGCACCGAATTGGGGGACCTGCTGGCGCTCGGGGAGATTGCCTATCGGTGGGGCTGGGAAGACCAGTCCCAGTGGCAAGAGCCCAGTGCCCCCGTTTCCTTAACGGATCCTGCTGATCCGCTCCATTCAGTCGTGCAGCGTTACCCGGTGCAGGCTCCTACCTGGGTGGTGGTGATGGCGGACTACGGTGAGGGTCAAACTGCGCCAGCGATTCCCGCGCCAGAGCACTCCGATTCCAGCCCGTTTGAGGGGGCTTGGCAAGGGTACGGCGGCGAGGCGTTTCTCAACTATGGGCGACTCCCCGGCGATCGCTTCATGCTCAACTGGCCCCAACAGGGGAATGACTATGGCCTAAATTTGAACAATGTCATCGGTGACGCCAAGGCTCAGCGAGAATGGCATCAGGCCGCGATCGCCCATAGTCAAGCCTTTGCCCACCACATCCAAACCCAACTCGGCCACCGCTATGGTTTGGCCACCGATACCTTCCCTCAGGTTGGCAAGGGATTGGGGGGCGGAGCCTTTGCCCTGCAACCCTATTACCGGGAGAGCCGCCGGTTAGTCGGTATAACCACAGTGACAGAGCTGGATATTCTGCCCATTCCCGGCGGGCAAGTCGGGCCATTGCCGCTCAATGCCCATGGAGAAATGAGTGGGATCGCGATCGGCAACTACCCCAATGATCACCACTACCCCGGCGTTGACTTTCCCCTTGCGCCGAAATCTCTGCGCTGGGGCGGACGCTGGACCGGCACGCCGTTTACCCTGCCCTACGAAGCGCTGGTTCCTGAGCAGGTGGAGGGTTTGCTGGTGTGCGACAAAAACCTGTCCGTTTCCCACATTGCCAATGGGGCTACCCGCCTACAGCCCACCATCCTGGGCATTGGCCAAGTGGCTGGGATGGCGGCGGCCCTGTGCATCGAACGCCAGTGCCAGCCCCGCGAGTTGCCGGTCGCTGTCCTGCAAGGGGCGCTACTCACGGATCCCACTGCGCCAGCCGCGATTTTGCCCTGCTTTGACTTGGCTCCTGGCAGTCCCCAGTGGCAAGGGCAACAACGGCAATTTTGCCAGGACCCGGAACAGTATCCCCAAGACGGCTATTGCCATGCGACGATTCCCGTTCCCGAGCTGGATTGTCCTCAATTTACCGGCTGGCTAGAGCCCGATCCAACGGGCGATCGCTGGCAGTTTACGCCCCATGGCTCAGCCAGCAAACCGAGCGCAGTGGTGACGCTCCATCCCGATGTTTATCAGCAATTACAGACCTTGACTGCGGCTCAAACCGTAACCCTATGGGGATGGCCTAACCCAGCGGGGAACTGGTTGAGGGCGATGCAGATCAGATAGCGCTGACCACTTTGCTCAAGACACCTCGGATCGCCCTGTTCTGTGGCGCATAAGCAAAGTGGCTCGCAGTCTTGTCTTAATCCGACTGGCGACTGCTATAGCCGCCGACTAGAGTCCAGCATTTACACTGACGCAAATTATCCTGACCCTCCCGCTGCCCCTTGTAACAGGAAATATAAGCACTGAGAGGGGTCTCTAAGCGATGATTCGCAAGCACTACTGGGCTTCCGCCCTAATGGTTATCACCGCAGTTGGATTAGCTGGAACGACGATGGTGCCATCTACACGGTCTTTTAAATCTATTGAACCATTGAATCAACGGTACGAGCGCGCCTCGGTTCAGCATCGGGATAAGGGTGGCCTGATTCAGATGAGTTTGGCCGCGACTGACTGGACCGCGACTGATAAGGAAATCACCCCGGTTGACTTGGAGATCCTTTATGCGGACTCCCATCGGGGCAGTGGTCGCTTAACCGCGCAGGCCACCAATTCCACTGTTGTTCTGGCTTGGCGAGGCACGGGTCGGATTTCTCCCCTGGACGCCACAGCGTTGGCTTAGGAGAGTGTTGCCCAGTTCTGCCGATCAGGGCTGACGCGGGCGGCGGTCTCCGCTAGGATACTGACAATGCTGTGATGCAAGTCACTCGCAACATGGGTTGGCCTGGATGGGGATCAAGCGCTAATTCAGGGCAGGATGGTATATATCCAACAGATCGCTGGCCCCCAGCGATGTATAAGTTGGGGTGGTTTTACTGATGGGTATAGCAGTCGTTCAACGTTCCACAAAATCGTCTTTAGGTTGATTTCCTCATGTCCGATGCGCTCTCGTCAATTAGCAATGATATGGAGCTGGTCCGTCAGCTAGAACCTAGCGCGATGGACCAAATCATGTTGTATTTGGCTTTCAGCGCCATGCGCACCGGCGGGCATCGTCATGGCACCTTTCTGGATGCCGCCGCCAGTGCGGCGAAATGCGCCATCTATCTCACCTATCTAGAGCAGGGCAATAACCTGCGGATGACGGGGCACCTGCACCATATTGAGCCCAAGCGCGTTAAGACGATTGTTGAAGAGGTCCGGCAGGCTCTAACGGAAGGGCGGCTGCTAAAAATGCTGGGCTCCCAGGAGCCGCGCTATCTGATCCAGTTTCCCTATGTTTGGTTGGATCGATACCCTTGGCAGCCGGAGCGATCGCGCATTCCTGGCAATAATCTCACCCCTGAGGAAAAACGCCACCTAGAGGATAAATTGCCGCCAGACTTGCCGGAGGCCCAACTGATTACCTCATTCCAGTTTATGGAGCTGATTGAGTTTCTGCACAGCCGTGCCCAAGAGGAGTTTCCCATAGAGCGCCAAAATCCCCTCAGTGAAGCGCTGGCAGAGCATATTCGCCGCCGCCTGCTCTATTCTGGCACGGTGAAGCGGGTTGATTCTCCTTGGGGGATGCCCTTTTATGCCCTATTACGCCCGTCCTATTCACCCGCTGATCAAGAAGAGCGGATGTTTATCATGGCGGAGGATACGGCACAGTACTTCCGGCTGATGCGGTCCTGGGTTGAACAGGAAGATAAAACCATTCGTATCCTAGAAGAACTGGATATCCCCGCTGAGGCGGTGGATAAGGCGATCGCTGAACTCGACGAAACCCTGAGAGCCTGGGCCGATAAGTACCACCAAGCCGGTGGTATATCCATGGTCTTGCAAATGGTGTTGGGGCAGCAGGAGCCCTCCGGTTCCTAATCGTAAAGCATTCTGCCTGATGCGCTTGGGGTCCCTGGGACCGCCTTCCCATAGACCTCCAGTTCTGGTGTAGGGTAAAGCAACACCAGCCCATTAGGACTGGATGTAAGTTGCTTTGCTGCTTTATCAACTGTTGTGTCATGAAAGAACTGCTTTATCTTGAGGTCCCGACACCGGAGATAGGTCAGGTTCGGTCATGGCTGCAAACGCAGTTTTCACCCACCCGAGGAGAAATCCACCCCACCCCTGATGGCTTCAGGCTTCATTTTGGGGCCAAGGGCACGACCGCCAGCCCTTTACCGGCTTGCCTATCCGTAGTTACTTGGTCGCTGCAACGGACAACTTACCTCAAAGTTTTCCGGTGGGCCGAGTCCGCCTTGCCCCAAGAAGCCCAACTGCTGCAACAGCTTGAGCAGGCCATTCGCACTGCCTTCCCGCCCCAATACCCGCAACTACCGCCCTTTGATCCCAGCCAAGAGAGCATTTTTGAGGCTCTGAAACCGGCCTTTCCTAAAACCGTCACTTACTTCCAGCGCATGCCGAATGGGCAAGCGGACCTAGAGCGGGTCTATTGGTGGGAAAAACGCTGGTGTGACCATGTGCGCCATCCGCAGACGCCTAAGCAAATCATCTTTCAAATGGGGGAGGCAACTCCGCCCAAGCCTGAACCCTTACCCCCCGTAACCGACGGGTTCGACCTGATCTACATTGGCGGGGCCTTGGGGGTGATTCATGCGGCGGTGATGGCGCAACTGGGCTATAAAGTGCTGCTGATCGAGCGGCTGCCCTTTGGCCGGATGAATCGGGAATGGAACATTTCTCGGGCTGAGTTCCAGGGGTTAATCGATCTGGGGCTGCTGAGTGAAGCTGAATTTGAGTCTCTGATTGCCAGGGAGTATGAGGACGGTTTCAACAAGTTTTTTGATGCCAATAACCCCGCGATCGCCAAGGCCCCAGTCCTACATACGCCCACGGTCCTCAACATTGCGATGGATTCTGAAGCCCTGCTCAAATGCTGTGGCCAGAAGCTCCGCAAGGCGGGCGGCACGATTTGGGATGAAACCGAGTTTGACTGGGCCGAAGTCAGCGAGACTGGCGTCACGGTATACGGTCAGCGTCGCTATACACAGGAAGCCGTCATCGCCCAGGGTCGGCTCCTGGTTGACGCCATGGGGACGGCCTCGCCCATTGCCTGGCAACTGAATGGGGGACGGGCCTTTGACAGCGTTTGCCCAACGGTGGGGGCCTGCATCTCCGGAGGCTTTGAGCCCGCAGTTTGGGATGCGACCTATGGTGATGTCCTGTTTAGCCATGGCGATATTTCTCGGGGACGCCAGTTAATTTGGGAGCTGTTTCCGGGCAAGGATGATGAGCTGACGGTCTATCTGTTTCACTATCACCAGGTTAATGATCAAAATCCCGGCTCCCTCCTCACCATGTACGAGGACTTTTTCCACATTTTGCCGGAATACCGCCGGTGCAACTTAAATCAGCTCACCTGGCGGAAACCGACCTTCGGCTATATCCCAGGGCATTTCAGCGTCAGCCGTGACGATCGCCAAGTCGCCGTTGATCGATTGGTGGCGATCGGCGATGCCGCCTCCCTGCAATCTCCGTTGGTGTTCACCGGTTTTGGGTCCCTGATTCGAAATCTGCCCCGCCTCACGGAACTGCTCCATGTCGCCCTCACCCATGATCTGCTGAAAGCGCGTCACCTCAATCAAGTGCGGGCCTTCCAGAGCAATGTGGCGGTGACCTGGTTATTTTCAAAGGGCATGATGGTGCCGACGGGAGCGGCGATCGCCCCTGCCCGGATCAACTCTATGCTCAATACCTTCTTTGGCATCCTGGCTAGTGAATCCCCCGCTGTGGCTGAACGGTTCATCAAAGATCAAGCCACCTGGGCCGAGTTTAATCGCATGGCCCTGACCGCCGCCACGCGCAATCCAGCCATGCTAATTTGGATTTTTGAGCTGGCTGGGTTCCAGGACCTCTGTCGGTGGGGGCTGACCTACCTCAATTACACGCTACAGACCTTTTTAAGCTGGTTCTTGAGCTGGTTGACCACTTGGTTGCCCCGTAACCGTTCATGGTTGGAACCTTTGAGTCCTAGCCTGTTTTTACAACTGCTCGCGCTGAATTATCACTTTACCTACGGTATGGGGCAGCCGCCAGCCGCCAGTCCGGTGCAAATTCAGACCCTAGATACCTTAGCCTCAACCCCCCCACCCGTGCCTGATCGCCCCAATGCGGGCAAGCCCAAGTCTGCCAAAGTCCCTACCGCTTAGGAGGATATTTTAAAACCCGAAAACCGCCCTTAGGGGTATCCTCTTTTCCAGAAATCTCCTTAATTCGCTCTGGCATTCTGAGCAGGGCGGGGGAAGCTGGGTAAATCCACGGCGGAGAGTGAGGTCAGCTTTTTCTTTTGAGGCCGTAGGGGATGCACGATGGGTGAGGGTGAGGCCCCCTGGGTGATCGGCATCTTCAGTAGGGGAATCTCTGGAACCGTGGCTTCAGAGGAATGGGGCTGCACGTTAATGGTGGCTGCACGGGCTGCGTCACGGTCAGGCTGCCAAGTCGTTACCGTTGGCATTGGATCGGGCTCAGGATCCTGAGGGGATGCAACTGCTGAGGCCGACGCTGGAGATGCGGGTTCTGTCTGGGTAGCGGCGGCAGGGTTGGCTGCCGCTGTGACCTGAGGTGATCCCCAGGGGAAGGGCTCTGTAAAGCCTGGTTGCGTCGCAGTGGCTGGCGTCGCTGGCGTCGCTGGCGTCGCTGCTGCCATGGGCGTTACGGGCTCCACTGGTGCAGTCGGCGTCGGGTTTTGCTCAACCACGCGTTCTAAATCTTGCCAAAGCTGGGCATCAGCAGCGTGACTGCTGCTTTCGAGAGTCACGGGCGGGGCGGCGTCACTAACCGTCTCACTTTGAGGGGCTGTGGCCCGTAGCAGCGCTGCCAGTTGCGGATCCGGCAGCGGATCGCCCTCGATCGCCGACCAAGGCTGGATGCGATCGGCCCGAGGCATCGACACGGGACTATGACGGGTGTCGCGAGCGGATTGCGGTTGGGGGACTTGGGGCCGGGTTTGCGGCCCTAACGGTGACCGCTCAGGGCTGGCAGTGACCCCGTGGGGCGAGGACATATCCAGGCACTTTTCCAAGGCGACTTTGAACTGTAGGGTGTAGCGCTGTTGGCGCTGTAGCCGCGATCGCAAGTCTTGGCAGGTTTCTTCTGCTTTTTGCAGCGATTGGCTTTTAGCCGTCTGCTGTTGCTGCAATAGGGTACATTCTCGCTCCAGTTGAACGACCCGCTCTTGGCTACTATCCAATTGGGCT
>JAAUQE010000189.1 GCA_012032425.1 Leptolyngbya sp. RL_3_1
CCCCCGTCGCCATTGGCGGTAGTAGCGATCGCTCACCCTATCCCCCAAATCCCACACCGAATCAATCCCAATTCCATTCCGCCCCTGATCCTGCCCCGAACTGTGGAGATATCGCCCCTCCCCCAGGTAAAGCGCCACATGGGTGGTTTTCTCAGGCGTGCCAAAAAACAGCAGATCCCCAAGCTGTAGATCCGCCATCGCCACCGGCTGCGTAAACGCCTCCTGCTGGTACGAGTCGCGCGGGAGTTGAATTCCCACCGAGCCAAACGCCGCCTGCATCAACCCCGAGCAGTCGTAATTGGGCGCGACCGTGCCGCCCCACAGATATTCATTCGGGGTCGCCATCGCCGCCTCAGCAAAGGCAATCACCAGGGGGAGGCGCTGCTGAATCTCCGCAGCACTGACCGCTTGAGCGCGATAAGGGGTCGTCGCCACCGTCAGTTGCGCCAAATCCGCTACCGCCAACCAGCCCGGATAGTCATCCTCGCAGAGGCATACTTGAATAGCGGTAGGCTGAGCCTCAGGGGGAATCGCCGTCACCCGCAACTGTCGCCCCGCCGCCATCTGCGTCACCAGTCCCTCACAGGCCGGGGATTTATAGAGATTGAGATTCGCGATCGCCCCATATTCAACCGGTTTCGCATCCGCCCTCGCCCCAAGGAGTTCAGCCAGGGTCACCATCAGCCCTACGCCCCAATCAAACAATGTGTGTTGACCCTAAGATGAGCGATCGCCCTTTTGCAAGCCCGCCCGTGAGAATTCCTCTGGTGGATTTGTCATTTGTCCCTGCGATCGGACAATAGAGAACAGAGAACTTGTTGAGCAACCCCCATGACATCCGCCCTTTCTATCTCGAAACCCGCCGTCAATGACGCCCATCTTTGCCATTTACCCGTCCTAGAAGTGCCCGAGCGATTGTTGCTCGGCCCTGGCCCTTCCAATGCCGACCCCGCCGTGGTGGCCGCGATGAACCGGCAGCCGATCGGCCACCTCGACCCCGCTTACCTGGCCCTAATGGATGAAGTGCAAGAACTGCTGCGCTACGTCTGGCAGACCGATAACCCGTTGACCTATCCCGTCCCCGGCACTGGGTCCGCCGCCATGGAAGCCACCCTCGCCAACGTGATCGAACCGGGCGATCGCGTGGTGGTCGGCGTTATGGGCTATTTCGGCAACCGCTTGGTGGATATGGCCGGACGCTACGGGGCCGATGTCAGCACAATCCATCGCCCCTGGGGGGAAGCTTTTAGCTTGGCGGAAATCCGCGAAGCCCTCGAAACCCATCATCCTGCTCTGTTGGCCCTGGTCCATGCCGAAACCTCCACTGGCGTGCGTCAGCCCATGGAAGGAATTGGTGCCCTCTGTCGCGAGTTCGACTGTTTGCTGGTGATCGACACCGTCACCAGCTTGGGGGCGTGCCGGTGTTCTTAGATGACTGGCAGGTGGATTTGGCCTATAGCTGTAGCCAAAAGGGCCTGAGCTGCCCCCCCGGCATGTCCCCTTTCACCATGGGTCCCCGCGCCCTCGACAAGCTGGAGCGCCGTCAAACCAAGGTGGCCAACTGGTATCTGGATGCGTCGTTACTGCGGAAATACTGGGGGAGCGATCGCGCCTATCACCACACCGCCCCGGTGAACATGACCTACGCGATCCGCGAAGCGCTGCGCCTTGTAGCTGAGGAAGGCTTAGAAACCCGCTGGCAACGGCACCAGGCCACTGCCGAACAACTCTGGGCCGGTCTGGCAGAGATGGGGCTCGTCTGCCATGTCGAAGAAGCCTATCGGTTGCCCACTTTGACTACGGTTAAGGTCCCCGATGGTGTGGATGCGAAGGCGGTGGCGCGGCTATTGCTGGATGAGCACAACATCGAGATTGGCGGTGGTTTAGGGGATCTAGCTGGTCAAGTGTGGCGGATTGGCCTGATGGGATCCAATAGCCATAGCGATCGGGTGGAGACGTTGCTAGAGGCGCTGGGTCAGGTGTTGAAACAGGTGGGTCGCTAATCCAATTTAACCCTCCCGAGCGTTACGCTCCACGACCTACGGAGCAATACTCCAACAATTGCCTGGAATATTGCTCCGCATTACTGAAAATCAATACCCTGGTGCTCAGGCAAAAGGGCCTACCTCACCAGGCAAGGAAATCGGGATAGCCCGCCGCCGCCATCAGCCTCAGGTTCTCGCTGGGCCAATGCCCACAATTTTTCACCGTTTAGACCCCTTTAAAGGCGATCGCTTCACTCATTTCCTTGGGAGTCGGTTGCTGCTGGGGGGCAGTTTTATTGAGACGCTGCACCCCCATTTGGCTGAAAACGATGCCGCCTAAAATCACAGCACCCCCAATGTACTGAGCCATCGTTGGCAGGTCTCCCAAAATCAAATAGGCCGCCAACACCCCCGCCAGGGGATTAAACGCAGTTGCCAGAGAAACCTCGCTCCCGCTTTTGCAATGACGCTTACCCTTGATTGGGTTGGGGCTGCATCGTATCGATGACCTGCAAAAGTTCCCGCTCAAAGGCCACCTGCGCCCGGTTAGTGCGCCCCCCGATATAGAGCTGCCCCTGGGACTCCAGCGCCCACACCTGCGAGTGGGACACATAGCTCATCAGCACCCCGAGCATCAATAACCCAAACCCCAGATACACCAGCGGAATCCCTGGATCCGCCTTGATCTGGAGCCCCGTACTGCCCACCAAATCCACAATTGAGAGGGTGATGCCATTCACCTCCGTGGCCATCCCCTGCCGCACCGTCGAGATCAACTGGCCATCCATGCCATAGACCAGCAACGTGCCCTGCAAATCCGTCGCCACCAGCGAAACCCCCTCGCTCATGTCCGGCTTGGTCGGGACCCAGCCGCCCCAGATCCGGCTCTTGTTCTGGGTCTCCAACTGCGCCATCGGGATCTCCAGCACCGGGCTGTTATTGAAGCGCACCCGCACCCCGGCAATCCCCCAGTCGGCTTGGTAAAGGGTGACGCCGCGATAGCGTAGCGGTTTGTTGACGTGGATGGTGTCGCGTTTCAGCTCTGCGCCTGTTGGGTCCACCACCGATAGATCTGAGTAAAACTGGTCGATCGCCCCCTCATCGGTGTAATCAATCCAAAACCGGTTCACCTTTACCGCCCAATCCTTCGGGATTTGCCCTGCCGCCCAGGGACCCGCATCAAAAATATTCTGAATTTGAAAGGTCTGCCCCCCCGGAATCAGTTCCTGGGCAAAAAAGCCCGTCATCGAGCCCCAAATCGCCCCGGCCAAAATCAGCAACATGCTGGCATGAACTACAATCGGCCCAATCCGCCCGGTGACGCCCTTTTGGGCATAAAGGGCCTGATCACGGGTGAAAATGCGATATCCCCGCTGTCCCAAGGTGGATTCCACTTGACCCAGAGAGCCCTGATCCAGAGCACTGCTCAGCGCCAGCTTCGTGAACTGTCGCGGCTGGGTGTAAAAGTTCCAGGGGCGAGAAAACCAGCGCAGGGCGGTAATTTGGCGGGTAAAGGTGCAGGCCGTCAGGCTGGCCCCAAACAAAATCAGGATGGAGAGAAACCACCAGGTCCGGTAAACATGGTCTAGCCCTAGGGTAAGCAACACCTTCCAACTGAGAAACCCAAATAGAGCCGGATCTTCGGGATAATTGACTTGATAGAAGGCCAGGGATTCCCCTTGCTCAACCACGGTGCCGCTGGTGCTGAAGACCGCAATCAGTAATAAGAGGGCGATCGCCAACTTTAAATCTGCCAGTAGCGGCAGCAAATCCCGCTTGAAGTACCGCTGTATGCTTTTCCAAAAATTGCTCATCATCACCGTATGAATTGGACGACCCTAGGTCACCCGACGCCTGTAAATTCTCTAAACGGATCCAGTTTATGGAGATGGCAGGTCAGGCTAATTGCCCCGGCAAGAAGCGAATCAGTAAGGAAAAGACCCCAAACCCCACCAATAAAATCCCACTGGTCGGCGTAATCCACCCTGACCAGCGCCGCAGTTCGAGAAACCGCTTGATTGTGGCCGTAAAGCTCCCGGCCAAGACCAAGGGGAACACATAGCCGACCGTGTAGGCCAGCAATAGCGCCGTCCCTAACCAGGGATCCTCATTAGCGGCAATCCAAGCCAGCAGCGTTGCCAAGACCGGTGTACTACAGGGAGAAGCCACCACCCCAAAGCTCAACCCCAACAGATAGCTCTTCGCCACCACAGGCATGTTTTGGTTGAGGAACTCAATGTTGCCCACGCTGGGCAGCGGGATCGGTAATGCCTCTAACAGGTTCAACCCCATCAGAATGGCTAACACGCTGACCACAATCGGCAGACCGGCCCCTACTTGGCCATAAATGCGCCCGAGGGTTCCGGCTAACAAGCCTAAAACCGCCAACGTAGTGGCCAATCCCAAGGCAAAACCAGTGGATTGAAATATAGATTGTCGCTGATTCTCGGCTTCATAGCCCCCCATGTAGCCCACCATAATCGGCAGCATCGACAGCATACAGGGGGTGAGGCTGGTCAATAACCCCGCCAAACAAACAATGGTCAGGGTCAGGGGCGAGATATGGGTGAGCTGTGCTTCCACCAGGTGGTTGGCCTGCTGACTCAGCTCATAAAGACCCGTTTGGATGCCCTCAACCATGGCCTGCGATCGCCCCTTACTATCAATATTTCTAATTGTATCGGGCGGCCTCAGCTTTCTGATGAGCCGACCGATGTTGAGGCTGATGTTAAGGCCGATGTTGAAGCGGGTGCTCAGGCATCGGCCAGTGCTGCTAAATCGCTCTGGGCTGGCGCTTGCTGCTGAGGTTAATCACGTCCGACTCACGACTCTCCCGCGCCACCCGCACCAGCAGTGCCGCGATCACCAGACTAGAAATCATCGAACTGCCCCCATAGCTAAACAGCGGTAAGGGCAACCCGGTCGTCGGCATAATTCCCACCGCCACGGCGATATTCAAAAACGCCTGACCGACCAGTAAAACAATGGCACCGGTCGCCACCAGTCGATGCAGGGTTTTCGTTGCCCTCAGGGCAACGCGCATTCCCAGGGTGGCATAGGCACATAAAAATGCCAGTAGCAGCACACTGCCAACAAACCCAAACTCTTCGGCGTACACCGCAAAAATAAAATCGGTGTACTGGATGGGGAGATAAAACAGCTTTTGTTGAGAAAACCCGAACCCAGAGCCCCAAAGCCCACCAGAGGCGATCGCCAGCAAACTTTGAATCAGTTGGTAGCCATTCCCCATCGGGTCTGCCCAAGGATCTAGAAAAGCAGTAATCCGCTCTCGCTGGTATGCATTCATACTCAAGCTAAACCCCGCCACAAATAGACCTCCCAGTGCCGTCGAAACCAAGATGCGGTAGGGCCATCCTGCCGCCAAGGCGATCACCCAAAGGGCCATGCCACAAATCATGGCGGTACTCAAATTAGGCTGCAACAGGATCGTGCCGATTACTAGCGCAAATAGCCCTAGCCAAATACCGCGATCTCCCCAAGGCAACTTTAACCACAACCCGAATACACGAGCCGCCTGCAAGATCAACAGCGGCTTCATCAACTCCGATGGCTGAATCAAAAAAGGGCCGATGGCTAGCCACCGGGTGGCCCCATTGACGGTGATGCCCAATGCCGGCATGAGCGTGAGTAACAGCAAGCCGAGCAAGGCAAAAAAGGCCAGCCCCGATAATCGCACTAACCGCTCCAAAGGCTGATGCACAATCCAGTTGAAAGCCGATAACCCCAGGAAAATCCACAACAGTTGGATAAGCAGATATCGCCAGCCAAACCCCGTTTCCGCCAGCGCCGTCGAATAAGACGCCGAAAATAGCGTCACCAACCCTAACCCCAGCCACAACACGGTCAGCCACCGCAGCAAGCGGGCTTCCTGAGCCCAATCCGTCGTGGTGTGATCGACAATGGGCATTAGCTTCAGTAGCATTGTCCCTTGCAACAGACCCATAGAAAAAGCCGTGTGGAAGATATCAAGACACCCAATACCGGCCCAAGGCTTTGCACATCAGCCAAGCGACCCGCAGCCTTGTTCTCAAGGAACTGACGACTGCCATAACCGCCATTGCAGCGAAGATACCCGGTCAGTATATCGAATCCTTCCAAAAGAGAAGGCACCCCACGATTGAGGTGCCTCACGGATCTGTTGAGACGATATTCTCGCTAAGATCAGCCCCTATTTTCATTAGACCAAGACCCATTGGGGCCTGCGTAACATCCCCAATTGTAAATAAACCTTGGCCACATCCAAGCCCATAGTTCGCCCCACAGTAAAAACTCAAGTTTTTAACTTGGATGTGGTTTAGCCCCGATCAGGGGCGATATCCGCCTACCCTAGACCTGTATTCATGCCGGGGACACCCGTTGCAAGTTGCACCTTAACAATCTTGCCGCCCATTTTCTGGATGCGTTGCTGCTCAGAAAACCAGTTTTCGTAAGGCACTAGCTTCGTAAAAAACGTATTTTGCAGTTCTCGCTGCGTACGAATGCGCGTCTGACTAGGGACACAGGCCGTAATTTTAAACATCCGCATAATGTCTAGGCTCTCCTGACTCAAAACTTCAATCAACTCAAGCCCCAGTAGGTCTTTCTATCGCTGCTAAAAGCTGGCTAGATAGAAATCCTTAAACTGAAGGGTCTACCCTTTGGAACGCTTCAAAAATGATGACTCCCGCAGCCACCCATTTCTAAGGCCAATGCCCCGGTGGTCAACCCACGCAACACTCACCTCAGATATAAGTGCCACGGGAGCACGTTCAAACCACAGTCAATCACGACCGCGTTACTCAAGCCGGGATACTAGCTCAAGCCAGAACAGATGTAGTCAAAGTAGACACCCATTTCTTTGCCAGCATCAGGGCCAACTAAGCTAGCAGTGACTTCTTTCATCGCTTGAATGGCGTTGACGGTTGCACCAGAAGGCACACCCAAGGAGTTATAGGTTTCCTTGAGGCCATTCAGAACCCGCTCATCCAGGATGGAGGGGTTGCCAGCCAACATGGCGTAGGTCGAGTAACGGAGGTAGTAGTCCAAGTCACGAATGCACGCGGCATAGCGACGAGTGGTGTACATGTTCCCACCGGGGCGGGTGATGTCAGAGTACAACAAGGACTTCGCAACAGCGTCCTTCACGATCTCAGCAGCATTAGCGCTGATAGCGCTAGCGGCACGAACACGTAGATCACCGGTCTGGAAATAAGCCTTGAGCTTTTCCATGGAAGCACCATCAAGGTACTTACCCTGAACATCAGAGGAGTTAATGACAGCAGTAATTGCGTCTTGCATGATTTGTTCCCTTAAATAACCTTCCTTGAATTCAAACTGTGCTGTGAAACGGCAGAATTACTGCATCGCCCCAACAACATAGTCAAAGTAGGCTGAGGCTTCAGCGGCATCTTCACCGGATAGAAGCCCAGAAGCGACACCCTTCATACAGCGCACAGACTCAGCGATAGCAGGAATAGGCGTTCCCAAAGAGTTATACATTTCCTTGACACCCACCAGGCCAATCTCTTCAATGGGAGTGACATCCCCTGCAACTATCCCGTAGGTGACTAAACGCAGGTAATAGTCCATGTCCCGCAAGCAAGTCGCGGTCATTTCTTCACCGTAAGCGTTGCCCCCAGGAGAGACGACATCGGGGCGCTTTTGGAAAAGTTGATCGCCAGCTTGCTTAACGATGCGCTCACGGGACTCAGTTAGGATCTGAGCAATCCGCAAACGTTTCTCACCAGAAGACACAAAGCCTTTGATGCGATCTAATTCGCCGGGGCTAAGGTAACGAGCCTCAGCATCAGCGTTCACGATAGATTTCGTGACAATGCTCATTGATGGATTCCTCCGAAAAATGTAACCAGAACCTAATTGTTAACTGGTGTTCACTGAATCTGAACAGCCAGCGATCGCCTCGTGAGGCGCTGGGCATAATGCCGAGTATGCTGACTGCGATAAACCCTGTGCAGACAGACTCCAGGACATCAGTAAAACAT
>JAAUQE010000190.1 GCA_012032425.1 Leptolyngbya sp. RL_3_1
TCTTGCAACCCGCCGAAGTCTGTTCCCGTGCGTAAGTCCTATTGGATTGTTGTTTTGTGGGGGAGTCGATTTCCCGTCAATATGACGGCGATCGCCGTCATGGTCCTGCTGATGGCCTTGGGGCTGGTTATGCCAGAAGAGGGCATTTCCAGCTTCAGCAACTCTGCCACCGTGACGGTTCGGTTACCAGACCAACACCCTGCTCCAAAGCGATCATGACCCTGATTACCCCTCCCCTGATCATTGCCTTTTATGGCCTCTAACCTTTCCCCGTCGAAGTTCTCTCAAGAACTGAAGGTCCTGTTAGAGCGACTGGCCCATCAACCCGTGACGCTTTCCCATTTGTTAGCCGAAACAGCCGAACGGGGGTTTAGCATCGTGATCGGTCTGCTGGTGTTGCCCTTTCTGTTGCCAATGCCACCGGGCTTCACGACGGTGCTGGGCTCAGCTTGCTTGCTGCTGTCCTTGCAAATGACCCTAGGGCAGAGATCGCCTTGGCTACCCCGACGGGTAGCTGAGTTTCAGTTCCCGTCACGGTTGGCCCAGCAAGTCCTGAGTCATTTAAAACGATTTACGCGGCTCACTGAGTGGTTCATCCGGCCTCGCTTGATGCCCATCGCGGATAGTCGCTACGTCTGGCAAATTAATGGGGCCTGTATGAGTTGGCTAACGCTCCTACTGATGAGCCCGGTCCCCATGACCAACCCGATTCCAACCGTGGGCATTCTCATTTTTGTGGTAGCTACCCTCGAAGCGGATGGACTCATGATGTGCGTAGGCTACGCGGCAACAGCCATCATTACGGGCTGCTTTGCGCTGCTGGGATATGGCCTATGGCGATCGCCTGACCTGATTCGGTATTTTCTATAAGCGAATACTATTGGATTCAAGCCTCAATACGGCATCCTGACCGGAAAAACATGGGAGTCATCACCCTATTCCCTGATGGCTTCGGTCTAGCGACGGCTGTAGACACGAGCCCCTAAAGCAGGGCCGTCACCCTAGCGCTTTCTCTAAAAACCATTCATACCCCGCCTGGAACTGGGCCTTGCCCCCCTGGGCCACGATCGCCCCATGGCCGGGAATCACCCGATCAAAGTCCCAAGCCAACACCTGCCGCACCGACGCCTCCACTGTGGCCTTATCGCGACTGCCCCATTTCTCTAACCGTGAGGGCCGCAGGGTGTTGTAGGAGCCCAGCATCTGGGCGGCCAACCGCGTTAACAAGTCGCTAGTGGGGTCGAAGTTAAAGGCGATATCCGTCAGGATCAGGGTGCGGCTGGGGCGATGGCAAAACACCGTCTCGTGGGCCAGCTTGATGCCTTTGGGCAAAATTGCCGCAAACCCCTCAAAGGGTAAGTAGTCCAGCACCGTTTCAAAGCTGCCCGGTGCGTTCAGCACCGCATCGAACGTTAAATCAGGGCGCTTTGCCGCCAGACCCGTCACCCCCCACACCTGGGCATCGGGGTATCGCGCTTGGGTGGCACCGACAGAAAGGTGATGGAACAAATTCGGAGCGATGATGTGGCGAACGGTGCCCAGTTGGTCTAGAGCTTGGTAGGTGGATGCCTCCATCTCAATGGGCGAAATCAGCACCAGCTCTTGGCTGGGCAATCGGACAACGGTCATACGACTGCCCACCGCCAGCCCCAGAAAACGCAGGGGTTGGGTGGCAGTCCAGAGATTAGGGGCGGTTTCAATTAAGGTCATGGTGGTTGATGGATGGCTACCCTGAGTAGGACTCTTTTAAATCGAATGTTCGTTATTCGAAAATTCAACCGGATTGCGTTGTGATGGGTGTTAGCTACCTCTCTAGCAGGGTGATCAGCAGATCCGTCTGCTGGGCTACCCAGTCCGCCTCGCCATCGCCGCGATCGTAGAGGCATTGCAGCAGCAGCCCATCCATAAACACCAGAATGAAGTCCACCTGGGTCGGCGGCAACTGCAAGTAGGTGACCATTTGGGCATGGGTGCGCTGCCAGAAACCTCGCAGCAGGTCCTGCCGCTCTGCCCCTTTGCGCTGCTGATGTTGATGGAAATCGATCCACAGCAACAGTTGCTGCTGGTAGAACTGAAAGTGCTCGATGAAGAACGAGATGACGATGCGGAGGCGATGGTCCCAAGGGACCGGTCTTAGACCATCGCCCAGGCTCTCGGCAGCGGCAGCCTGAGCAAAGAAATTGGTAATGCCCTGCTCACAAAGCGCCAGCACCGACTGTTCTAGAATGCTCTCTTTGCTGGGGAAGTAATGGTAGAGGGTGCCGGTGGAAACCCCCAGCCCTTCGGCAATTTGTCGCATGGTAATTGAGCCGTAGCCTTGGGCTGCAAACAGGGTGAGGCACTGACTGAGCAGTTCTTTACGGTAGCGATCGCGATCGACGATTTTAGGCATAAAATTATTTATAACATACGTTCGTTATAAATTGAACACTTCAAGCTTGACAGGTCTCAGCCCCCGGTAGAGTCCAGCTCCCGTCGGAGGGTTTCCAGCTTGTGCTCCAGCGCTTGGGTGAGGTCTTCGAGGTGGGTGCGATCGCTCAGCCTCGGCTGGCCCCTCGCCACCAGGGCACTCAGGGCGGCGGCGAGGGCGTCCGATTGGTTCACCCAGGCGGCTGGCCGTGGCGGCATCAAAACCTGTGCCCAATGGCCTGCGGCCCTCAGCCCCGATCTCATCCCCCGCCCATAGGGGGGATACTGAGCCAGAGGCGGCAAATAAACCGGCTGGTAAGGCTGCCGAATCGACGCGCACCAGTCTTGCCATTTGAAGCTCAAAATTCGGGGGCTGGTCACCACCGGCAGCCAAGGGATACCCAAAGCATCCGCCGCGATCGCCCATGCATCGCCTCGGCAATCAACATCTGGCAGGTTTGAATTTCACGAATCACCCGAGCCACCGGCCAGCGCGGATCAATGTAGGTGATGCCTGCTGCTTGGCAAATCTGGGTCCATTGTGCCGCTGCAAAGGTGGCGTGATGCACATGGGGCATGAACCCGGCCCGATGGCTGGGCTCCGGTCTGGCCTGGATTAACCGCCGCAGCAAGATACCGCCATCGGCGATCGCCTTAGCGGGAGGCAACCCCAGGACTTGGGCCGACAATGGTCCCCGTACACAATGCACCCGCCAATGGGCGGGAATGGTCGTGAGGGGCCGCTCATAACCCGCTCCGGTTGTGAAAATATGCACCTTTTTGGCTTTCCCCAAGTGCTGGGGCAAGGCGTCATTCAGCACTGTGCCCAGCCCGACTAAAACCGCCTCGTCATTGGCCCTGTCTTCATTGGCCCGATTCACCCACTCGGGCAAGAGTTGCTGCCAGAGCCAGGTGTTGAGTTCATCCCCAAAGTTGGGGATTTGGTCGCGCCGCTGGTAGTAGAAAATCTGCATCTAGGCCGTTCCAGAGCCTCGCTGTTGCAGCCGTTGCGCCCCATAGCGCGCCCATCGGCGGCCCGCGCCCAGATATTGCTGCCATGGGGGCGATCGCCCCATTGTTCATAGAGCGGCACCAACGTCGCTTGGATAAACTGCTGCCATTGCTGGGTAATGGCCTCGGGGGAAATCGCCTGAGCCTGCTGCTGCCCTTGGGCCACCAGCGCCGGTCGCAGGGCTGGGTTCTGCTGCAACTGGACTAGGGCTTGGTGAATCTCGTCGAGAGTCGTGACCTCTAAATAGTTGTGGGGGCTGCTGCCCACAGCCCGATAGGCCGACTCCCGGCCCCAGGATGGCGGGCACCCCAGCCAGCCAAGCGTTATAGAGCTTGGTGGGGGGTTTGTGGCGGTAGTAGCGATTGCGGCGCAGGGTGTCTGGGTCAAAGCTGCGGACAGCGACGACGACATCCACGGTGCGGTAATCGTGCCAGCGGTTATCCAGGCTGTCGTGATCGTCCCAGCGGTTGCGATTGATGACGGGCCGCCACTGCAAGCCCAGGCGTTCCAGGGTTTGTCGCCATTCGGGCTGGGTCAACGCTGGAGCCAGGTTGGCCCCATGACCCAAAAAGGCAACGGTCTCGAAGCGATCGCCCCGCCCCTTATCCCTCGGCAGCAAACCGGGCTGGGGCCAGTGGGGCATAAAGTAGCGGTGTTGGCTGGGGTCGGCAGCGGTGGGGTTTTGCACCACCTGCACTTGGGCATTGGGATGGGGAGCCAGATCCCCCTGGAAGCACACCAGTAGTCGGTTTGGGCGCGGGGCAATGTATCGAGGCAACCACCGGAAGGCATTGCGATGGATAAAGACAATCCCCGTTGCGGGTAAATGATCTACCCATTCACAGGGCCACCCGGCTTGGCGCAGTCTCAACCCCGTTTGCAGGGTCCAAGCATGGATGCCAAGGCTAAACCCCGACCAGTTTTCGGTGGGGTCTTGGGGCATCGGGTCTGGCCAGAGGGCGGGCGGGATGTAAAAGCTGAG
This sequence comes from Leptolyngbya sp. RL_3_1, assembly GCA_012032425.1. GTDB lineage: Bacteria > Cyanobacteriota > Cyanobacteriia > Phormidesmidales > Phormidesmidaceae > PCC-6406. Next base: position 4,404 of record JAAUQE010000190.1, read on the forward strand.
GGGGGGAAGCACTGGTTAGTTCAAAATTCCAGGGTAACTACGCTCTAGGTCTTTATCCATGGCTTTCTGGGGCAGCCCCATCTGCCGCCGATTTAGCGAGCACCCGCCTCTAGGCGCACAGCCTGTACCCCAGCTTCGATATCGTCTAGGGTTTTGAGAACGAGGCGCTTGGCCTCTAGTTCCCAGCCCCATTTCTGCACCTGAAAGGCAATGTAAAAGCCAACCCCAGTGAAAATCAGATCCAGGGGCTGTTGCCAAGAGACCCCCAATAATAGTCCCAGTCCCCCAATCCCCCAGAAGGGTAAAGCCACCGTTTGGCGGTTGTTTTCCACAATTTTCGCCAGGGGGTTTTGGGGAATCAGCGCTTCCACTTGAGCCCGGACCGCCTGCTGTTGGGGATACGGGACGGCAAAGTTGTACTTCCGGCGCAGCTTTTCGATTTTGCGGGCTTCGGTGCTGTATTCCGTCAGCTCATCCTCGGCCATGCGAATCAATTGCTCTGCTGAATCCATCATCTTGGGTTGCTCACTGGGGCTATACTTAGGCGGTTTCCAAGCCAGAATTTACCGGTGTTGTAAGGGCGGGTTTTGTGGATACCGCTTCGCCGTAAAGCTAAGCGCCGAGCTAAACCTGCCCCTACGAGTATCGTCTTTGGTGAAAATCTCCTTACTCCTTTATAGCTGGCTTTATGGCCGGAATAGCTGGCTTTACAGCCGGAGTTAGACCTGCAAGGTGAAAGGCAGATTGACTGACAAAAAGCCGAAAAGCCTTGCTGTGCCTGGGAGAACACAATTGCAGCGGAGTGGTCCTCATCCTCTCACCCAGTTTGTAGCGTTTGAAGCGGTTGATGATCGAGTCTAAATACTGCATCATGCGCTGAAGCGTCGCGCTGGGTAAAAACGATGCAAATCTTACTGGTCGAAGATGATGCACACTTATCGGCGTCTTTAAGCGAGGCGTTGACCGCTCAACGCTATGGGGTTGATTTGGTCAAAGACGGCGAAGCCGCTTGGGAAAGGGTGAATAGCTTTACCTATGACCTAATCCTGATGGATCTCACCCTGCCGAAGTTGGATGGCGTCCAGCTCTGTCAGCGCCTCAGAAATCATGGCCGTCGCATTCCGGTTTTAATGTTGACCGCCCGCGATACCAGTTTGGATAAAGTCATCGGTCTGGATGCAGGAGCCGATGCTTACATGGTGAAACCCTTCAACCTGCAAGAACTGCTGGCTCAGATTCGGGCCTTACTGCGTCGCGGGCAAGAAACGGTAACGCCAGTGCTGCAATGGGGGAGCCTGCAACTGAATCCCGTTACCTACGAAGTCACCTATCAGCGATCGCCGATTCGCCTCACCCCCAAAGAATTTACCTTGCTAGAGGCGCTGTTGCGCTATGGCAGACGGGTCTTGAGTCGTCCGGCCCTGATTGAGCAGGCTTGGCCCACCCAAGAAACCCCCGAAGCCGATACGGTCAAGAGCTACATCAAAAACCTGCGCGCCAAACTCAAAGCCGCTGGGGCTCCCAAAGACTTCATCGAAACCGTTCATGGCGTTGGGTATCGGTTAAAGGCAGTGGATTAACGGGCGATTGGGTGAAGGCATGAAGCGGGAAAAATACCCCCTTTGAGTTGGTTAGGAAACGCTGATAATCTCCCCGTTTTCTCCACCAAGTCATCCTCAAAATGCCCACTTCTACTCTGTACTGTAAAGCGAAATGTTTCAGATGACTTAACTTTCTGGCGCTGCCAAAAGACCTGTAAAAAGTGTATCAAAAAATACGGTTTTGGCGCAGATTTGTTTTTCTGAAACCCACAATTGAGACTTGATTTCCCGTTAGGCCATGACCTTGTTGTGGCGGCAGTGGGAAATGCCATCACTCAATTTCAGTTAATCGAGAGGAGGGAGTCCCCCCATGACTGAGAACGATCCATTGCGATTTGCCACCACCGCTGGCACCACCGAAGTGGCTGAAATACCGCCCGTGGCGGAAGACAGCCAAGGTCTCGATATGATTTATGGCTTACATGCCAAGCCCCCCCTGCGGGACACCATTGCCGCCGCTTTGCAGCATGTGCTGGCTGCTTTTGTGAATATTATTGCCCCGGCGCTAGTGGTTGGTAATGCCATTGGTTTAGAAGCGACCGACATCAGTTTTCTAATTAGTATGTCGCTGTTTATTTCTGGCATTGCCACCTTTATTCAAGTGCATCGGGTGGGGCCGGTGGGGTCAGGTTTGCTGAGCATTCAAGGCACCAGTTTTGCCTTTGTGGGCACGCTAGTCACCGTGGGCACGGCGGCTGTGGATGGCGGGCGATCGCCCACCCAAACCCTGGCTTACCTCCTCACCATTTGTATGCTGGGAGCCTTTGTTGAAATCATCCTGAGCTTTTTTATTGAACCACTCAAGAAGGTGATGACGCCGCTCGTCAGCGGCATTGTGGTGGTCATGATTGGGTTGAGCTTGATCCAGGTGGCGATTACTGCCATGGGGGGCGGTCCGGCAGCGATCGCCTCCGATACCTTTGCCACGCCCCAAAACCTGGTAGTTTCGCTGCTCGTGCTCACGGTTATTGTGGTGCTCAACTGCACCCGCAGCGCCTTTCTGCGGATGTCGGCCATTTTGATTGGTTTGGTGGTGGGGTATCTGGTGGCTTGGCCCCTCGGCATGTTGAACTTTGGTGGCCTAAGCCAATTGCCCTACGTGACCGTGCCGATTCCATTTCGCTATGGCTTTGGCTTTGGGTTCGCGGGCTTCATTCCCCTGGCCTTTTTGTATGTGATCACCACCATTGAGTCCATTGGCGACCTCACCGCCACCTCCATGTTGGTAGGTGAACCGATCGAAGGTCAAACTTACCTGAAGCGGGTGAAAGGCGGCATTTTGGGCGATGGAGTCAATTCCTTGATTGCCGCTTGTTTCAACACCTTTCCCAACACCACCTTTAGCCAAAACAACGGCGTCATTCAGTTGACGGGGTGGGCAGCCGCTATATCGGCTACTTTATTGCGGGCTTTTTGTTCCTGTTAGGGTTGTTTCCGATCATTGGTGGCTTGTTTCAGGCGATGCCGCAACCCGTGCTCGGGGGCGCAACCTTGCTGATGTTTAGCTCGGTGGTCACCGCTGGGATCAAGATTTTGCACGGGGTTAACCTGAGCCGCCGCAACACCTTGATTTTGATCGTCTCCATGGGCCTCGGTATGGGGGTTGCCTTTGTGCCCGAAATTTTGGCCAACACCCCTTACTTGGTGCGGAGCGTCTTTTCCTCGGGGATTGCAACTGGCGGGATGACGGCGCTGATCTTGAATATGGTGATTCCGGGCCAGCGCGAGTAGTGCGCTCTGATTGACCAGATGGCTCACTCCCAGAGAAGCCGCTGGCGCGTCTACACCCCAAAGCCCTTTGGGCAGGCTACGCCAACGGTTCCTCTCTCTCAAAAATGCTATCCCTTAGTCATAACTCTGACAAAGGCTTGTGTAGCAAGGTTTATGGCCTTGCGTTGCAGGGGGTAAAACCTCACCGCCTCGCGGCACCTCTCCTTGGCAAGGAGAGGTTTATCAACGGCTTCCGGTTCCTGCTCCTTAAT
>JAAUQE010000191.1 GCA_012032425.1 Leptolyngbya sp. RL_3_1
TGGGTCTGCCGGAAGGGGAACGTCCCCTGGCACTTACACAGATTTGGTGCCTTACCCTACCTCGGCTCAGCGCTGTTCTCCCCCCACCCCCTCGAAGCGGCCTATCCACAGCTCGATCTGCCTGATCAGCCCTTTGAATCCCTGCTGGCTTGGTTGGCGGAGCAGGGCTGGGGCTGGCAGGAGCCGAATGGGGATCGAAACCCTATCCTGACGCCGGGACGATTGGCGATCGCCTTTGAAGGGTTAATCAATGGCCCAACCGGTAGGTCCCAGGTTTCCACCCCAGAGCAGTTGGCTGAGCTGGGCGATCGCACCATCCACGCTTATGTCCTAGCTGAAATCCAGCGCCACACCGGTCAGTCCTTTCCCAATCTCGCCGCCCTCGAAGCGGGGCTCACTGACGCGCTGTGTCTGCTGCTAGTCGAGCAGATCTTGCCCCGTGTCACGGTGCTCGATCCTGCCTGTGGCTCGGGTCGCTTTTTAGTAATGGCCCTGCATTGCTTGCAAAACCTGTATCGGTGCTGCGTGAACTACAGCGCCAGGAGCCATGATGCCCGCGTGCAGAACTGGGTTCAATCCGTCAACATTCAGTCTGGGGCGATGGGCAGGACAGTAAATGGGGCGATCGCCCGCCAGATTATCACTCAAAACCTTTATGGCGTGGACCTCGACCCCGCCGCCATCGACATCACCCGTACCCAGTTGGCCCTGGTGCTGCTGGCCACTAATCCGATCCCGACCGTGCTGCCGCCCCTGACCATGAACCTGCGGGTGGGCAATAGCCTGATCGGCTTTATTCAGGTGGATGAGGTGGGCTTTGATCAGGTGCCCTTGACCAAGAAGGCGGCGATCCTGCCCCAGGCTCCCTCAGAAACTGCCCTCCAGGGCAATTTGCTCCAACCCCTGGTCGCCGATAGCTATCGCACGATTTTGAAAGAGAAACACCTGCGCGCCGAGGAGTACCACGCCCAAACCCAAGCCTTAGCGGAAACCGGTGCCTTGCCGCCTGTCCTTCAAGAGGAGTTTTTGCGCGATCGCCTAGCGTCCCTAGAGCAAACTGCCCAAACCAAGCTCGATCAACTGCTGTTCAACCACTTCAGCCAAACCCTCGGCATTCGCGTCACGGTCCCCAAAATGCTGGCCACAATGCCGGGGCGATTGCGGCGGCGACGACTCACTTTGGCTGATATTGTCGCGCTTACCCCCTTCCACTGGGGGTTTCATTACCACCCTCAGATCACGGTAGGGGGCTTCGACATCGTCCTAACCCAGCCACCGCAGGGCACCCTACGCCCCAGCCCAGAAGACTTTTACCAGCGCCATCAGCACCACTTTGAAGCCTTCGGGATCGACTTAGCAACGTTCAAAACAAATCGGCAGGACCTGCTCAGGCAGCATTCCATCTTGGCTCAGCTCTGGGTCGCAGAAGGAGAAACCGTGGCCTATAGCCGTCAGTACTTTCGTTGCAGTCCCGACTATGCGCTTCAAACCTCAGGCGCGGCCCAGAAGGCGATTTATCGATCAAAGTTATTTTCCCAGCGGTGTGCCGCCCTCACCCAGCCTCAAGGCATTACCGCTATCGTCGAGCATGGCATCTAGTCCTCAGTCAACGAAATAATGACGGATAAGGAACGTAACATGTAGTCCGCCCCCTTGAGAGTACTGACATGGTCAAAAAGTACATTGTGAACTTAAGGACAGCAGAACGAGAGGCACTCGAAGCAATTGTCACGACGGGTAAACGGGCCGCCTCTGCGATTAATCACGCCCGTATTCTGCTGAAAGCCGATTGCCACCAACCCAACGGCCGTTGGCGTGACCAAGACATCATTGAAGCGCCTTTACTCGTCAATAAATAATTGACTAAGCGCTAGTACTCGATGGCGGAATTAACGTGACCATTCCAGTTTCTAACCCCCTTGCTCCTCAAGCACCCCTGCTCTCAGCAATCGTGCGATCGCTTGAGCTGCCCGGTAATAGCCCTTTAATCCGTTGGCTCTATGCCCGCCGCCCGGAGTTGTGCCCGCAAACGTTCCGCCCGCTGGGCCTCCTGCTCTGCCCGCTGGGCCTCCTGCTCTGCCCGCTGGGCCTCCTGCTCTGCCCGCTGGGCTTCCTGGTTCGCCCGCTCGATCCCCCAGAGCAGCAGTTGACCCTGGGCATCCCACCACCGCAGCCAGTAGCCCTGCCGTTGCTCCCGCTCTCCCTGCCAGGTGCCTAGAAAAAGCTGCATGGACTCCACCCAGTACAGGCCGTTTTCTTCCCTAACTTGAGCGGTGTAACGACCGGCATCATTGAGGCGGTACAGCTCCAAATCCCCTGACACCGGTTCAAAAATGGCGTAGTACGGGATTTGCAAGACGGATTCGTAAAAGAACCATTTCCCTGGCGGATGGGTGGGTTTGCTGGAATATTCGCCGCCCTCCGTTTCGGAAACGAATTCCATCACAATGGCGGGAATGTCGCCTTCGAGCCGGGGGGTGTAGCTGCGCTCAATCTCGGCCCTGGCAACGGTGGTCTGGGGCACATAGGCCCAGTCTGGGGCTTTCACCACGATGCGATCGTTGACGGTGGCGCAGACCCCGTAGTTGGTCAGGGTCAAGGCGGTGTCGGCGATGCGTCCGGCTTGGCTGAGGCTATCGGTGAGGGCTGCTGCCAACGCCGGCTGGGTGATGTTATCCACAGGATCATTGGGGAGCTTGTAGTCTTCGGGCAGTTTCTCCCAACGGACCTTGAGGGGAAGGGTTTGAGGGGTAGGGGAGGAGGCAATAACCATGGGAAGCAGACCGATGGGGTCGTCTTAAACGCAGTTCTATTGTAAAGGGCGCGATCGCCATCCTCCACCTTGGCAACCCTAAAAATAGTACAAAGGCTCTAAAGCGTTCAGTCCGAGGGGATAGCCCGCGATCGCCCCGCCTCATCCATGGGCTTCTACAATGGGAAGGCTGATTTTTCGCTGCCATCTACCGACCCCACCACCGTGACTGCTTCCCTGCTGCGTAGTGACGATCCGATTGACTTACTCGAAAAGACCCTAGCCTCCCTCGATTTGCCTGCCGACTGGATGGGGATTCGGGCGGTGAAAGACGTGGGCACTTGGCGATCGCTGCGGGACGGTCACCCCGATACCAACCGACGGGCGCGGGATCAGGGGGCAATGGTGGAAGTGATGGTAGATGGGCAACTGGGCTATGCCGCCACCCAGCACCTCACCCCCGAGGGGTTGCGGGCGGCAGCGGCCCAAGCCTGTCAGCAGGCCCAAGCGGCGGTGCCCTGGCGCATCCACCCATTCACCTCCGCCGTGCGTCCCCCCGTCAAAGGCATTTATTATTCCCCCGTCCAACGGCCTTTGCCCAGCCGCACTGCTGGGGAGATCAATGACCTGCTGGTGCAGGGGTGCAAGCACCTCAAAGTGTCAGGCCAGATTGTCCAGACCCGTGCCAGTGCCAACACCCGCGAGGTGGATACCTGGCTGGTGAGCAGCAGCGGCACCCAGGTGCATCAGCGATTTGACTTGCTGATGCTGCATTTTGGGGCGACGGCCCAGGATGGGGCGGTGGTGCAGACCCGCAGCACTAACGGCCCCGGTGCCCACTGCTATCAAGGGGGCTGGGAACTGCTGGACGAAGCGACCCTCTGGCCCGCTGTCACCCTGGTGGGTGAACAGGCCGTGGCCCTGCTCACCGCCGCCGACTGTCCCGAAACCACCACCACCCTGGTGCTGGCCCCGGACCAGATGATGCTGCAAATCCACGAGAGCATCGGCCATCCCCTAGAGCTGGACCGCATCCTGGGGGATGAGCGCAACTATGCCGGGGGCAGCTTTGTGCAGCCCCAGGACTTTGGCCAGTTGCAGTACGGCTCCAAGCATCTCAACGTCACCTTTGATCCGATGGTGGACGGTGAGTTTGCCAGCTACGGGTTTGACGACACTGGGGCCATAGCGGAACGGCAATATTTAATCCAGGACGGGATCCTACAGCGGGGTCTCGGCAGCCATGAAAGTCAAACCCGACTGGGGGTGCCAGGGGTGGCCTGTGCCCGCGCCACCAACTGGGATCGCCCCCCCATCGATCGCATGGCCAATATCAATTTGGAGCCCGGTGATAAAAGCTTCAATGAACTGATTGGGGCGATCGCCGACGGGGTGTATATGGAGGCCAACCGCTCCTGGTCCATTGACGACCAGCGCTACAAGTTCCAGTTTGGCTGTGAATATGCCCGCCGCATCCGCAACGGTCAACTCGCCGAAGTGCTGCGCAACCCCAACTATCGGGCCACCACTCCCCAGTTCTGGCATAGTTTGGTGCAAGTGGGCGATCGCGACAGTTGGCAAACCTTTGGCACTCCCTTCTGCGGTAAGGGGGAGCCCAACCAAATTATTCGGGTGGGCCATGGCTCACCGGTCTGCGCCTTTGAAAATATCGAAGTATTCGGGGGGGCCAGTTGATGACCCCATCTTCCTGGGAAGCCAGTTTCAATCAATTGGCGGATAATCTGGCCCAACACTGCCGTGACGAGCATTTCAAACTCGACTTGGTAGCGGAAGACAGCCAGTTCACTCGGTTTAACCGCGCCCAGGTGCGCCAAACCGGCACCGTGATGCGCGGCACCCTCACCCTCACCTGGATGGCGGCTGAGCGCGTTGCCAGCGAGTCGATTCCCTTCACCGCCGATGCCGCCACGGACGGGGCGGCTTTGATGACAGCAGCGCAAACCTTACGGGCTGAACTCCCCCAACTGCCCGCTGATCCGTACCTGGTCCGACCCACCGGCTCCGCCACCAGTCGGGAGGTGTATGGCGGCTCTCTGTTGCCAGGGGATGCGCGATCGCGGCCCTGATGGAGCCATTACAAGGGCTAGATGCGGTGGGCCTTTATGCAGGCGGCACCTCGGTGCGGGCCTATGCTGACTCGGCAGGGCAGCGCCACTGGTTTGAAACCCAAACCTTTACCCAGGACTATTCTCTATTTACCGCAGATGGCCAAGCGGTAAAGGGCACCTACGCCGGTCGCCATTGGCAAGCAGCAGATTATGAGCAGACCTTGGCCACCGCCAAGGCGCTGCTGGGGCAACTGGCGATACCCCGCAAAACCCTCGATCGCGGCCATTACCGTACCTACTTTGCGCCGTCAGCGGTGGCCGATTTGGTGAGCATGTTGTCTTGGGGCGGGCTGGGAGAAGGGGCGATCCGTCGCGGCGGCAGTGCCCTGGGGCTGCTGAAGCAGGGGGAGAAACCCCTGAGCGATCGCCTCACCGTCACCGAAGACTTTTCCCAAGGGCAGGTGCCTCGGTTTAACCAATATGGTGAACTGGCTCCCCAGGTCTTGCCGCTGATTGAATCGGGGAAGCTGGTCAACACCCTGGTCAGCGCCCGCACCGCCAAGGAGTACGGCATTGCCTCGACCTATGCAGAGGGGGGCGAATACTTGCGATCGCCCGTCCTAGCCCCAGGCACCCTCCCCACTGCCGATGCCCTAGCGGCGCTGGATACGGGGCTGTATGTCTCGAATCTGCACTATCTCAACTGGAGCGATCGCCCTCGGGGCCGCATTACCGGCATGACCCGCTATGCCTGCTTCTGGGTGGAAAAGGGGGCGATCGTGTCCCCGATTGAAAATCTCCGCTTTGATGAAAGTCTCTACAACTTTTGGGGACCGCACCTGATTGACTTCACCCAGGAAACCACCCTGGTGCCAGAGGTGGGCAGCTATGGCTACCGCGACCTAGGCGGCACCCAAGTGCCGGGGATGCTGGTGGAAAAGTTCGCCTATACCCTTTAATATCACGTCCGGTTAATTGCCCTAAATTCTGCATCGGGCGCAGACCCCTGCGCCCCTACAATTGGACTTAGATCTCGCCCACAATGATGGGTCGCCTACGGCTTCTAGGGGATCCGCAGTGGCTGCCTGGGTCACAAACACCCCCTGAGCCTTAACCCCCTCAGGAATGCTGTCGGTGGGGTTGAGGGTGATAAACACTGAGCCCTGGTCGTCGGTCGTAAACTCACCGCAGAAAAACAGTTGCCCGTTGTCGAGGGTGAGCCACATGCGATAAATCTGGTCCGGGGGCAACGGCGGCAAATCGGTGACGGACACCACCACTTGCTCCCACCGCCCCGGCGTAAACAGCAGCGTCCCCGCTGAATCGTTGCCTTGGAGCGCCACTAAGCGGCTTTGGGGTTGCTGCAAAATTGTGGCGACTGCGGGGGTGCGATCGCCCTGGGCAAGGCTAAACTGTCGTCTCAGCCGGATATTGTCGAAAGCCAGCAAGAGCAGTGCCGGAATTGATAAAGCGGCCAGAATCTTGGCCCAAGATCGTGAACGGGGGGCACGGGTAATCTGATTAAGCTGGGCTTCCCTGGCCTCATTGACCGCGTAGGCGGCCATGATTTTGTCTTCTAACTGGGCGGGAGGCATGACTGTTTCGGAGCCATGGGGAACCAGTTGCAGGCTCACTCGTAGCGCCTCTACTTCTTTCTCCATGGCTGGATTCGTGCTGAGCAGTTGCATGACCTGCAATTCTTCTTCAGGGGTCAGATCTCCCAAGACATATCCGGCGGCTAAGGCCTGCTCTTCGTTGGATAGTGACTGTGTCATCTTATTTCACCCATTCGACCGCACTCCCGAGCCGCTGCCGCAAGCTGATCAGTCCCTGACGCGCGTTGGTCTTGACTGTACCCAATGGTAAATCGAGCTGTTGAGCGATGTTAGATTGGCTCACGCCCTGATAGAAGTTCATTTCTAGAATTTGCCGTTGACGGTCTGGCAGTTCCGCCAGCACCCGTTTGAGGGTTTGCTGCTGCTCTGCTAGGGAGGCACTTTCGAGCGGCGTCGATGCAGTAAATTCGCGGGGGGGCAGGGCCTGGAGTTTTTCGAGCGATCGCTGCTGGCTGCCTCGCTGCCTGAGCCGATTCAGCGCTCGGCTCCGGGTGATCACACAGAGATAGGTACTCAGGGCCGCCCGGTTGGGGTCAAATTTTTCTTGTTTCCAAAAGTTTAAGAACACGTCTTGGGTTAAGTCCTCTGCCTCACTGGCGCTGTTCAGCATTTTGAAAGCAATGGTGTAGACCAAATTGCTATAACGTCCGTACAAGATTCTCAGCGCATCTTGACGGCCATTTCTGAGGTGCTCAACTAGCTCAGCATCAGAAGCATTTTCAGAAAACGAGCCATGGGCCATGGGAAATAACGGGTTGCTGCACCAACACATCCATCACTGAGACTACTATGCGACTAAATTTATTCGCGGTGGCTCTGCACGAAAGCTTAGGGCTGTTAAATCCTAGCTAACATCATCCCCGGACTTACGCACAGGAGCAGACTTCAGCGGGTTGCAAGATCCCCCGGCTGTCGCCACCCCCTTGATCAGGGGGCAGGGGGGATTCCTACGCTATCAATCGTGGCTGCGTAAGGCCTGTCCTAGCCTCTACAACCGCTGTCGCCGCTTAAATCCTGGCCACATCCAAACCCGTAGTTCGCCCTACGGTAAAAGAGCCAGTTTTCAAGTTGGATGTGATTTAAGCTTGCAGGATAAAGCTATCGGCGTCGAGCATGGGTGCGCCCTCAATCGTGGCAATCTGAGCACCATTGCCCAAGCCACCTTCACTGCCGTTGGGGTTGTAATACAGAGCTCCGGTCGTCGCACCATAAACGATTTTAGCGGTGCTGAGAGCGGCCTCTTCAGAACTGTTGACCACGGCAAACTCGCTGGCGTCCAGCATTCCATCCATGGTCTCAGTCAAAGCCGCAAAGAGGCTCGTGTCGAACGAGAGGCTGTCTTCTCCAAAGCTAAAGTCTTGAATTACAGTGATGCCCGGCTGGTTATCAAAAAAGGCAAAGATGTCGGCACCCTCACCCCCGATGAGGGTGTCGTTCCCCCCTCCCCCAATCAGCAGGTCAGCGCCATTGCCGCCGATCAGAATGTCATCACCAGCGCCCCCGATGAGGATGTCATCGCCGTCGCCACCGTCAGCCACGATCGGC
>JAAUQE010000018.1 GCA_012032425.1 Leptolyngbya sp. RL_3_1
GTCTCCCGACTGAGGAACTTCTCCAGTTCCGTCAAGGCATCGGCATCCACCTTGGTCTGCATGGGGCAGAACTTCGGCCCACACATCGAGCAAAAACTCAGCGGTTTTGTAGATGTCGGCAGGTAGCGTTTTCGTCGTGGTATTCCTTCGCCCGTTCAGGATCCAGGGACAGGGCAAACTGCTGATTCCAGTCGAAGTTGTAGCGGGCTTCGGATAGAGCATCGTCGCGATCGCGCGCCCCCGGTCGATGGCGACCGATATCGGCAGCATGGGCAGCAATCTTGTAGGCGATTAGACCATTGCGCACATCCTCGGCATTGGGCAGACCCAAATGTTCTTTGGGGGTGACGTAGCAGAGCATGGCCGTGCCGTACCAACCCGCCATGGCCGCGCCGATCGCGCTGGTGATGTGGTCATAGCCCGGTGCAATGTCGGTCACCAGCGGACCCAGCACATAGAAAGGCGCTTCCGAACACTCCTCCATTTGTTTTTTGACGTTGAACTCAATCTGGTCCATGGGCACATGGCCCGGCCCTTCCACCATCACCTGCACATCATGGCCCCAGGCGCGGCGGGTGAGCTGCCCCAGGGTTTTGAGTTCCGCCAGTTGGGCTGCATCGGAAGCGTCATGGGTGCAGCCCGGTCGCAAGGAATCCCCCAGGCTAAAGGACACGTCATAGCGCTTGAAAATTTCGATGATGTCATCGAAATGGGTATAGAGGGGGTTTTGCTGGTGGTGGTGGAGCATCCAGCGGGCGATGATGCCGCCGCCGCGAGAAACGATGCCGGTGAGGCGATCGCGCACCAGGGGCAAATGCTCAATCAAAATCCCGGCATGGATGGTCATGTAGTCCACCCCCTGCTGGGCGTGCTTCTCAATGATGTGCAGAAAGTCCTGGGCGGTGAGGGCTTCGATGTTGCCGTGGACGCTCTCTAAGGCCTGGTAAATCGGCACCGTGCCGATCGGCACAGGGGAGTCTTGAATGATGGCGGTGCGAATCTCGTCGAGATTGCCACCGCCGGTGGAGAGGTCCATAACGGTGTCGGCCCCGTATTTGACCGCCAGCCGCAGCTTGTCCAGCTCTTCGTCGATGCCGGAGGAGTTGGGGGAGGCCCCAATGTTGGCGTTGACTTTGCAACGGCTGGCAATGCCGATCGCCATCGGTTCTAAATTCTCGTGATTGACGTTGGCGGGGATAATCATCCGCCCCCGTGCCACCTCATCCCGAATCAACTCGGGGGGCAGGTTTTCCCGCTGGGCCACGTAGGTCATCTCTTCGGTGATCACCCCTTGGCGGGCATAGTGCATCTGGGAGACGTTGCGATCGGCACGTCTCTTGGCAACCCACTCTGTGCGTAGCATATTCAATTTGCCTCGATAAACAGCTTCCCTGCGCCGGTGCTAACCGGTTTCAGGTTCTAAGGGTGTGTTCTCAGCCCTAAGCGGGCACCCCTAGCCATAGGCGGTATTGTATCCCTACTGATTCGCCCCATTCCTAAAGCAATACTGAAGCCCCAGATTCCTTTACTGCTCTAACGCACAGAAAGTCAGGAGGGTGTTCAATTGATCAAGCTCACCAGTGGGTGAGGGGATGCTACGAAATCGAATTTCAAAAGCAGTATCGAATTTTTTGCACGGTTTTGGAAACCGAACAGGACCATGAACAAGGCATCGTGTCAATTCATCGAGTGCTGTGGGTTAGCCAAGCGCGTCTACAGGACTTATCGCAATTGTGATGGCGGCTTAGGATGGAATTATCGCTGCCCCTTACCTGGAAGCTTATGGATATCTCCCAACCGCGCGACGTCCAGAATTTAGCGATCGCCGCCGACACTGAAGTGCTGCGATCCCGCAGTTGGAACCGCCTTCGTTTTGAGGTGGAGTACGGTCTAGAGCGGGGCACCACCGCCAATAGCTACGTGATTCGGGGCGACCGGATCGCGTTGCTGGATCCCCCTGGCGCGTCCTTCACCGAGATTTTCCTCACGGCCCTAACGGATGCGGTGGATTTGGCCCAGGTGGACTACATCATTCTGGGGCACGTCAACCCCAACCGGGTCGAGACCCTGAAGGTGCTGCTCGAAAAAATGCCGACCGTCACGGTAGTCTGTTCCAACCCTGCCGCCAAAGCCCTAGAAGAATTACTGGGCGACGCCCTGCCCACGCTGCAAGTCATCAAGGGGATGGATGATCGCCTCGATCTGGGCCAAGGGCATCACCTGCGGTTTATGCCGGTGCCCACCCCCCGCTGGCCCGATGGGCTCTGGACCTATGACGCATCCACCGGGGTGTTGTTTAGCGATAAATTCTTTGGCCTGCATCGCTGCGATGACTATGTTTACGACCTCGACTGGCAAGCCCTGCTCGAAGATCGCCGCTATTACTTTGACTGCTTAATGGCCCCCAACGCCCGTCAGGTGACGGCGGTCCTAGACCGTCTCACCAACTTGACGGTGCAGCGGTATGCCCCCGCCCACGGGCCGATTGTGCGCTATGGCGTCCAGGCATTGACCGCTGCCTACCGGGATTGGAGCCAACAGCAAAAGGGTCAAGAGCTTTCGGTGAGCCTGATTTACGCTTCTGCCTACGGCAACACCGCGACCCTCGCCCAAACCCTAGCGCGGGGGATCACCAAGGCGGGAGTAGCGGTGGAGTCGATCAATGCGGAGTATGTGGAGCCGGATGACATTAAGGCGGCGATCGCCAAATCCGCTGGCTTCCTCATCGGTTCCCCCACCCTCGGCGGCCATGCCCCCACCCAAATTCAAACTGCCTTGGGGATTGTGCTGGCCAATGCCTCTAAATCCCAGTTGGCAGGGGTGTTTGGCTCCTTTGGCTGGAGCGGAGAAGCGATTGATCTGCTGGAAGGGAAGCTCAAGGATGCGGGCTATTCCCTGGCTTTCGACCCAATTCGGGTGAAGTTCAAGCCCACGGATGTGACCCTGCAATATTGCGAAGAGGTGGGCACCGATTTTGCCCAAGCCCTCAAAAAAGTGAAACGAGCTAAAGCCCCTCGCACCCCCGCAACCGCAGTGGAACAGGCCGTGGGTCGATTGGCCGGTTCCCTCTGTATCGTCACCGCCCAGCAAGGGGAAGTCAGCAGCGCCATGTTGGCCTCTTGGGTGTCTCAGGCCACCTTTACCCCTCCTGGGTTTACGGTGTCGGTAGCCAAGGAGCGGGCGATCGAATCGCTGATGCACCGGGGTAATGGCTTCGTGTTGAATATCTTGGCAGAAGGCCAACACCTGGGGCCGATGAAGCATTTCCTAAAGCCCTTTGCCCCAGGGGAAGATCGGTTTGCCGGGGTCGAAACCGACATAGCAGAGAATGGCAACCCGATTTTGAAAGATGCGATCGCCTATCTCGAATGCGAAGTCGCCAACCGCATGGAATGTGGCGATCACTGGGTAGTGTATGCCACGGTGACGGGGGGGCAAGTGCTCCAAGGTAATGCCAAAACCGCCGTCCATCAACGCAAAACCGGCACCCATTACTGATATTGTGAATGCTCTAACTCAGTGGTCTCCTGTACTCGTTAACTTGCTCTCGTGACTGAGAACGTTCTACAAGGAATTGAGTTTTCAAGTAGCGACAGCTTCTGTGGTGGCATGATTACTCTCGACGATCTAGAACAATGGCTCCACGCCCCCGCTGAAACAGAAAGGCTAGAGTTCAAAGAAGCGAAGCAGCAGTACGACATCACGAAGCTGCTTCGCTACTGTGTTGCGCTATCTAACGAGGGTGGTGGGCATTTGGTTTTGGGCGTGACCAACAAGCCGCCGCGTCAAGTAGTAGGGACTCAAGCCTTTGCTGCCACCACGGATCTCAACGACATCAAAGCTCGCATTGTTGATAAGCTTCGCTTCCGCGTCGAGGCTATTGAGTTGGAACATCCCAATGGTCGCGTCCTTATCTTTGTGATTCCATCCCGACCTGTAGGCCAACCCCGAGCCATTGACGGCACCTACCTGATGCGCGCTGGGGAAGACCTCGTGGCCATGACCCCTGATGTGTTGAAAGCTATCTTTGCCGAGGACCAACAAGACTGGTTTTCCCAACCCGCCCGATCTGATGCTAGCCCTGACGATGTTATTGCTCTGCTGGACACTCAGACCTACTTTGAGCTGCTAGACATTCCCTACCCCACCACCCGTGATGCTGTTTTAGAGCGCTTGCAAAGCGAAGGCTTTATTCAACCAGCCAATCAGGGATGGACGATTACTAATCTGGCCGCTACTCTACTGGCCAGAAAGCTAGATGCCTTTCCGCCGACACTGGCCCGTAAGGCTCCCCGTGTCGTCATTTACGAAGGGATCAATAAGCTTCACACCCGAGATGACATCAGGGTTAGTGGATTTCGTTCACAGGGCTGCTCCACGTAATCGATTCATCGAAGAAGTGGTGCGAGAAGAAGTCAAAATGTTTCCTAAGCAAGCACTGCGAGAACTAATTGCCAATGCCTTGGTGCATCAGGACTTCCTGGTTACAGGAGCTTCAGTGATGATTGAAATGTATAGTGATCGAATTGAAATCTCCAATCCTGGCATCCCTCCGATTAAAGTCGAACGCTTTATCGACGAATATCGCTCTCGCAACGAGCAGCTAGCCAACATCATGCGTCGATTTGGTATCTGCGAAGAGAAGGGCAGCGGTATTGATAAAGTTATCGACGTCGCAGAAGTCTTCCAATTACCGGCTCCAGATTTCCGGGTCGGAGAGACTCGGACGACAGCAGTACTCTTTGCTTACCAGGATTTTGCTGACATGAGTAAAACAGATCGGGTGCGGGCCTGCTATCAACACTGCTGCTTGCTTTATATCAGTAATCGACAAATGTCTAACCAGACATTGAGAGAGCGATTTCGTTTGGCTCCCTCAAAGACGGCAACCATATCCCTTATCATCGGTGCGACTAAAGAAGCAGGCTTGATCAAGACGGATGATTCTGAATCTGCTTCTACTCGCTATGCTCGCTACCTACCATTCTGGGCTTAGAGTGCTTTAATGCAAATCAATATCAGCCTTTGCTAAAGGCTGAAACCCTTGTCAGTCAAGACAAAAAGTGTTTTAACGCAAAAGTTCAGGACACCTTTAACCTAGTTGAGGCCAAGTTGATCGCAGGTAGTAAACCTGAGCTAGGGTTACCCTAACAACCCATCCTGTGATTTAGACTCACTTGCGACCTTACCTTTGACTTCATTGCCTTGGGCATCATTCCCAGCCAGCAAAACATCCGCCACCTCTGGAAAATGCTGACGCATGCAGGTATTACAGACCCCGTGGGTGAACTCCACGTCTGAATACTGGGCAATAAACTTTTCCACCGTGGACCAATAGCCCTGGTCATTGCGGATGCCCTTGCAATAGGAACAAATCGGAATCAGTCCGGCCATTAACTCAATCTGGTCTAGTGCCTTGGCTAAGTGAGCAGAGACCCGCTTCAGCTCTAGCTGAACGACGACCTGACGACCCAAGGCTGCTAGGGTTTTCTGCTGCGCCTCAGATAAATCTTTGGGCTGATGATCAATCACACAGAGGGTGCCGATCTCATGGTGATCAGGGGTAATCAGCGGCACCCCCGCATAAAAGCGCATTTCTGGGACCCCGGTCACCAGCGGGTTATCGCAAAACCGCGCATCCCTGCGGGCATCACGGACAACCGTCATGGTGCTCTCTAGGATGGCGTGGGCGCAGAAGGAAACGTCGCGGGGGGTTTCATCAACGTTCAGCCCAACCTTAGATTTAAACCACTGGCGATCTTCATCCACCAGGCTGATCAAGGCAATGGGGACATCACAGATAAATGCCGCTAGCGCCGTGATGTCATCGTAGACCTGCTCCGAAGGGGTATCCAGAACGTCGTATTCCCTCAGGGCGGCGAGTCGCTCTGCTTCTTGGGTGGGCAGTCTTGCTTTCATTTCCCCATTTTAGGGACCACCCTGGAGACAATTCGCCAGGGTTTGCAAGACTTGATAGTGCTTAATGTGATCGGTCAACGGTCTTTAAATGCCGCGATCGCCGTCCGCAAGGTCGGGTAAATCTGCTCTGCACCGAGAGTTTTCAGCAACCCCGATCGCCGCAGTTGGCCATACAAATCCTGCTTCACCCGCGCTAGGGCAAAGGTGATTCCCTGAGCGGCCAGCTCTTGGTGCAGCTCGGTTAGCATGTCGGCAGCGGTAATGTCGATTTCAGCGATCGCCTCCGTGCTCAGCACAAACCACTCCACCGGGGTAGACTCCGCTGCGATCGCTGCCAATGCCCGTCGCTTAAAGTTCTCAATATTCGCGAAGCAAATCGGCGCATCATAGCGATACAGCACCAGTCCGGGCAGCGTTGTCGCCCCATCCCAATCCTCAATGTCATGCCAGCCTGCGAGTCCTAGCACTTGCCCCAGCACCGCATCATGGGGACGGGCCACCCGAGCGAATAGCTCAATCACCGATAGCCCCACCGCGATCGCAATCCCCACCAGTAGATTGGTCACCAGCACCCCCACCGTGGTGATCAGGGCCAGGGCAAATTCGGTATTGCGAAAGCGGCGCAGGCGGCGAAATTCTGAGATCTCGATCAGGCGCGTGGCCGCGTAAATCACCAAAGCTCCCAACGCTGCGCTGGGAAATAAGGCCAGCACCGGGCGCAAAAACAGCAGCACGACCACCACTGCTCCCAAAGCCACCAGGGAAAAGAGCTGGGTCTTGCTGCCCAAGGCATTGCCGATGACGGTGCGACTGCCGCTGCTGCTGATCGGGAAACCCTGCATCAGCCCTGCCCCCAAGTTTGAGGCTCCCAGGGCCAGCAACTCTTGGTTGGCGTCAATCTTGTAGCCGTTACGGGTGGCAAAGGCCCGCGCCGTTAGCACATTGTCGGAATACCCCACCACCGCTACCCCGATCGCCGCCGCCACCAGAGCTTGCATTTGATCCAGCGAAACCCGAGCGATCGCCGGTAGCGCCAAGTCAGGCAACCCCGCCGGAATCTCCCCCACCACCGCCACCCCGTTTTGATCCAAATGGAAAATCTTCACCGCCAAGGTCGCCAGCAATACTGCCATCAGCGGCCCCGGTGCATTGGGAAATCTTGCCTGTACCCCAAACAAAAAAACTAAAACCGCGATCGCCAGGATCAGGGTGGGACCATGGATCTGGCCGAACTGGCTCAACCAGCCCTGCACCTCCCCCAGAACGGTGCCGGCCTGAATAGAAATCCCGCTGACCTTGCCCAGTTGCCCGGTGATCATAATGATCGCCACCCCCGCCATATAGCCAATCAGGATCGGTTTGGAGAGCAGGTTGGCCAAAAAGCCGAGCTGGGTGAGATAGCCCAGGATGTAGACCAAGCCAACGATCAGGGCCAGCAGCGCCGCCAACAGGCCGTAATCACTGCCATCGGGGTTGGCCAACGGGGCGATCGCCACCGCCGTCATCACCGCCGTGGTCGATTCGGGACCCACCGACAGTTGGGGCGAGGAGCCCAGTAGGGTGTAAATCACCATGGCGGGCAGGATCGCCCAGAGCCCAGCCACCGGACTGACCCCAGCCAATTCTCCATAGGCCATACATTGGGGGATCAGGTAAGCCGCCACCGTTAACCCCGCCCAGAGATCCCCCCGCAACCAGGCGGCTGGTAAGACAGTAATCGCTTCAAACCTAGCGGCGCTGATGGCACAGGCACCTCATTCCGTTATCCAGGAAAATCCAGTGTATGACTTGTTGACCGGGTTGACAGCCGTTGATGTTTTTGGGACGAGCGGCTTTAGCGATACCGGCGGTGCAGCGGCCCCAGAATTTGATTGAGGCGACGCAGTTCATCGGAGGTGCCTATCCCGATCACCAGATCGCCAGAGTAGAGCACCGTCCCGCCGTCGGGACCGACAATTAGGGAATTATCCGCCCGTCGAATCGCCAAAATCAAGGCCCCTGATTTACCCCGCAACTGGGCTTGTCTCAAGGTCTGCCCCACCTGAGGGCAATGCTCTGAGGAAATCAGAAATTCCTCGATGTAAACGGTGCGATCGCTCCCGGTTAGAATCCCATCCAAAAAATCCACCACTTGGGGGCGCAGCGCCGCCGCCGCCATCCGCTTACCGCCCGTAATGTAGGGCGACACCACCACGTCGGCCCCGCCCCGTTGGAGTTTCTGCACCGCCTCCTCGGTGCTGGCCCGCGCAATGGCTCGAATATTGGGGGATAGGGTTTTGGCCGAGAGCACCGTATATAAATTCTCGGCATCAGAGGGCAGGGCGGCAATTAGACAGCTTGCCCGCTCAACCCCCACCTGTAGCAGCACCTGATCTTGGGTGGCATCGCCTTGCAGCGTAATAAACCCCAACTGCTGGGCCGCTTCAATCGAAGCTTCGTCTGAGTCCACCACAATGCAGGGAATCGCCTCACTGGCAAATTCCATCGCCACCTGCCGACCGATCCGGCCAAACCCACAGAGAATGTAATGGTCGGTTAAAGATTCCATCAGCTTACGGCGCTGCCCTAAACGAATACCGGCCTGCAAATGCCCTTGAATCAAGGCTTCTGTAAAACAATTCAGAATATAGGCGATCACCACCACGCCCATCAAAATCAAGAGGATGGTGAAAAGACGGCCCCGGTCCCCCAGGGGATGAATCTCGGCAAAGCCCACGGTGGCCAAGGTGATCACCGCCATATAGGCGGCATCCACCCAGGTCCAGCCCTCAATCAGCTTGTACCAGAGAATGCCGGTGAAGACGACGCAGCCGAGGGCGATCGCCCCCCCGATGAGATGGCGACGCGTCCGCTGATAGGTTTCTTCGATCAGCCGGTCAGAAAAAGAGGAGCGAGATAAACGCGCTGGCATCAGGTCTCTCCCCCATCGCTCGAAACTCTAGCATTATCAGGCTTGACTGAGAGTGAGATCGTTCTGGCCGTCACCCCTGGGGGCTTGCGGGCCAAGCTGGGTAAGCTAAGCCAGATTCGCAGGGGTTGCTCATGGACGTAATTGAGACCGGCATTCCAGGGGTACTCGTGCTAGTTCCCAAGGTCTTTGGCGATGCGCGGGGCTTTTTTTTTGAAAGCTTTAACCAGCGTCAATTTGAGGCGCTGACCCAGACCCAGTACCGGTTTGTGCAAGATAACCATTCCCGATCGCAGCAGGGCACCTTGCGGGGACTCCACTACCAATTAGACCACCCCCAAGGCAAGCTGCTGCGGGTCATAACAGGCGATATCTACGATGTCGTGGTGGATCTGCGCCGTCGTTCACCCAGTTTTGGCCAATGGCTGGGCATGGCGTTAAACGCAGCGCACCAGCAGCAGCTCTGGATTCCCCCCGGTTTTGCCCATGGGTTTTATGTCACCTCCCCCGACACAGAGGTGTTGTATAAAACCACCGACTATTACCACCCGGCATCGGAACGCACCCTGGCCTGGAATGATCCCACCCTCAAGATCGACTGGCCGCTGACGCAACCCCCGACGCTCTCGACTAAAGATCAAGCCGGTCTCTGCTGGGCGCAGGCTGAGGTGTTTCCATGAGCCGGGTGTTGCTCTTGGGCAAAGGCGGTCAGGTGGGCCAAGTGCTGCTGAGACGGTTGACGGCAGCAGGCATGAAGGTGGTGGCTTGCGATCGCCGTCAACTGGACTTCGAGCAGCCTGCTCAGATTCAGACCCTGGTGGCTGACTTGCACCCGCAGCTGATCATCAATGCGGCGGCCTATACCGCTGTGGACCGGGCTGAGGTAGAAATCACCCAGGCTCAACGGGTAAATGCCGAGGCCCCGGAGCAATTGGCCATGGCCGCCGCCGCCTGCGGTACCCGGTTGATGCATTTCTCAACGGACTATGTATTTGATGGGCAGAGCGGGATCCCGTGGCGCGAAGGGGATAACCCGAACCCCTTGGGGATTTACGGCCAAACCAAACTAGCGGGGGAAATGGCGATTCGTCAGATGATCCCGGATCAGCATTGGATTATCCGTACAGCCTGGGTGTACGGCGCGACCGGCCCGCGCAACTTTGTCAAAACCATGGTGCGGCTGGGACAAACCCGAGACAGGATTCGGGTGGTATGCGATCAGGTGGGGACTCCGACTTGGACAGAGGATTTAGCCCAGGTGGTCGTGGCGTTCGTTCAGGACGGCGATCGCGTTCCTCCCGGCACTTACCACTACACCAACAGTGGCGTTGCCAGTTGGTATGACTTGGCGATCGCCATTTTTGAGGAAGTTCGGGCGCTGGGCATTCCCCTAATGGTTAAGGAGGTGCAGCCGATCCCCAGCCAAGACTACCCCACGGCGGCTAAGCGGCCCTTTTATTCGGTCCTTGACTGTCAAAAAATCACCGCGCTGTTAGGCTACAGGGCTCCCCACTGGCGAGTCAGCTTACGCACCATGCTGAGTCAATATCTTGAGGCAGGGCAGTCATGAAGGGACTGATTCTCTCCGGTGGTAAGGGCACTCGCCTCCGCCCCCTAACCTATACGGGCGCGAAACAACTGGTTCCTGTCGCCAATAAACCGATCCTTTGGTATGGCATCGACAGCCTGGTGGCGGCGGGCATTACCGATATTGGCATTGTGGTCAGCCCGGAAACCGGCGGCGAGATTGAGGCTAAAACCGGGAAGGGCGATCGCTTCGGAGCCCGTCTTACTTACATTCAGCAAACGAGCCCCGACGGTCTGGCTCACGCCGTCAAAATCGCCCGCCCCTTTCTCCAGGACAAAGCGTTTGTGATGTATTTGGGAGACAACCTGATTCAGGGCAGTTTGGGCAATTTCCTCAAAGCGTTTCAGGCTAAAACCCTCGATGCATTGATTTTGCTAAAGTCAGTCCCCAACCCCACCGCCTTTGGGGTTGCCGATGTCGATGCTCAGGGCCGGGTTCTGCATTTGGTCGAAAAACCCAGCCAGCCCCCCTCTGACTTGGCATTAGTGGGGGTGTATCTGTTTTCGCCCCAAATTCATATCGCCATTGACCAGATTCGCCCCTCCGCTCGGGGGGAGCTAGAAATCACCGATGCCATTCAACATTTGATTGACACTCAAAAACCAGTGGAAGCCCAGACCCTACGGGGGTGGTGGCTGGATACGGGGAAGAAAGACAATCTCCTGGAAGCAAACCGAATCATCCTAGATGAGTATTTAGGGGCCTCTGCAATTGCAGGCACCGTCGATGACCAGAGCCAGATTAGTGGCCGGGTCACCCTCGGAGCAGGCTCTACCCTAGTGAATTGCACCGTCCGGGGACCGGTGATCATCGGCCAAAACTGTCGTCTCGAAAATTGCTTTGTGGGAGCGTACAGCAGCATCGGCGATCAGGTCACCCTCACCGATATCGAAATCGACCACAGCGTCGTCCTCGCCGGGGCGCGCATTGAAGGGATTCGCCAGCGCATTGTCGATAGCCTGATTGGTCAGCGGGCTCAACTAACCATGGCTCCCGCCCGTCCCAGAGCCTTACGATTTTGGTCGGCGATGACAGTCAAATTGAGCTGACTTAAGCCGTTTTACGATTCAAAACTGAACGCGGCGATAGATTTCAGCCAAGGGGGCTTCTACATTTAAGCTGTGTAGAACGATCGCCCGCTCTAGGTGGGTGTGAACCTGCCATTGCCAACTATCATTGCTCTCGCGATTAAGGTTGTGATATTGCTCAATGTAGGGTTCAGTTTGGCTGACCAGCAGATATTCACAAAAACTGGCAAGAGAGCGATATTTTCTAAACTTTTCGCCGCGATCATACACCTCAGTAGAGGGCGATAATACCTCAACAATCAGTAAAGGATTAAGAATTTCATCATTGCGATCGCCATTCAATTCTGGATCACCATTCACCACCATCAAATCGGTATACGTCCCACATTGATAGTCAGGAATCCAAACGCGCAAATCGCTGCTGTATAGCCGAAAATCAGTGTCTCTCAGCAAAAAGCCCAAGTAAATCAATAAGTTACTCGCGATCGCGCTGTGGACCTCAGACCCTCCCGGCATCGTGATAATCTCTCCATTGCGGTATTCATGGCGCTCTGGATTGTTGGCTTCCATCGCCCGATACTCGGCTAAGGTCAGACGAGTGGGGATGACATCTGGGGGACTGGCTTGAGTAAAGACCACAATCAAACCTTTGGACTGATTTGTTCTAAACCTATCATTCCCTGCGAGATCAAGCCTTGCTAATGAATCAGATCGCCCCTTGCCGTAACGGCTTTGAGGCTTTGGGCTGTACTGGATCGAGAGCAGCAACGGAGAAACAGATTGACCCCAGGATTGCAGCGATTACTGATTACCGGTGGGGCCGGGTTCATCGGGTCTAACTTTGTGCGCCACTGGCTCCAAACCCATGGCACTCCAGTGGTGGTGTTAGATGCCCTCACCTATGCGGGCAATCGTGCCAACTTAGGGGATCTGGAGGCTCAGTTTTCAGACCAACTCACCTTTGTGAAGGGGGATATTGGCGATCGCCCACTGGTTGAAAGCCTATTGCAGCAAAACAACATCGACACGGTGGTTCACTTTGCCGCCGAATCCCATGTTGATCGTTCCATTCTGGGTCCTGGCGCTTTTGTGCAAACCAACGTGGTCGGCACCTTCACCCTGCTAGAGGCTTTCCGTCAATATTGGCGAGACCTGGGCCAACCTGACCAGATG
This sequence comes from Leptolyngbya sp. RL_3_1, assembly GCA_012032425.1. GTDB lineage: Bacteria > Cyanobacteriota > Cyanobacteriia > Phormidesmidales > Phormidesmidaceae > PCC-6406. The sequence continues at coordinate 12,617 of JAAUQE010000018.1, forward strand.
CGTTTCCATCATGTCTCTACAGATGAGGTTTACGGTAGCCTCAGCCCCGCCGACCCCGCCTTTTACCGAACTCACCCCCTACGCCCCCAATAGCCCCTACTCAGCCTCCAAAGCTGGGAGCGATCACCTGGTGCGGGCCTACCACCACACCTATGGGCTGCCCACCCTGCTCACCAATTGCTCCAATAATTACGGCCCTTACCACTTCCCTGAGAAGCTAATTCCCCTCTCCATCGTCAATATGCTGCTGGGCAAAGCCTTACCCATTTACGGCGATGGCCAAAATGTGCGGGATTGGCTCTATGTCGAGGATCATTGCCGTGCCATTGATACCGCCTTGCATCGGGCTCAACCGGGCAGCACCTACAACGTCGGCGGCAATGCTGAGATTAGCAATTTAGAGCTGATTGGCCTGCTCTGCGATCAGATGGATGAGCTGGCCCCCGATCTGCCGGTGCGCCCCACCCGTGACCTGATTACCTTTGTGCGCGATCGCCCCGGCCACGATCGCCGCTACGCCATGAATATTCAAAAAATCCAGCAGGAGTTGGGCTGGACCCCTTCGGTCAACTTAAAGACCGGTTTAACGGAGACCGTCCGTTGGTATCTGAGTCATGCCCAGTGGTGGCAACCCCTTTTAGGCCGGGACTATTAGCAGTTTTACCATGATAGTTATGGCTGAAATATGGATGACTGAAATATGGATGGCTGAACGGATGGCGTCCTTACGCCCTTGACTGAAGCAAAGTCATTCCTAGGACTCGATGGCGGCATTCACGTAACCAGTCCAGTTGCTGGTGCTCTTGCCCCTCCAGCCCCCCTGCTCTTAACTCAACTGCTAGCACTTGGGCCGCCCGGTACTAGTTTTAGGGCGTCTGTGCTCGCTGCCGAAAGCGTTCAAAGTCAATCACATTGGAACGCTGGGCCGCCTCCCAGACTTCATTTACCAGCGCCATCACGGGGGGAATCGCCGGGATCTTGAGCTGGCCCACATGCTTGTTGGCCGGACCCACCACCTGCACAATCTGCGGCAACTGGGTGTTGGGGTGGGGCTTGATCCAGTCCACGGTATTCGAGGTCACGATCAAATGCTTGTTGTGCAAATAGCGATCGCTACCGTGGGTTTCCAAAAAGGCCACAATCTTACGAATCGTTTGCAGAGACGTTTTTTGCCGCAAATGATTGATCGCCCGCAGCTCTAGGATCTGCTCCCAGTCATAGCGACAGTTGCTATCCATATGGCTGGAATCTGCTGAGGAATCAACATGATGGCTGGGAATCACGACCCCCGTCTTGGCCAAATACGCCAAACGACTGGGACTGGTCCGGGTCAAAATCACTGTTTCACGCTGTGTAAACCCAATCATCGCAACAGCCCGCCGAAGAGAAGGAGGATGGCTCGAAACCGCTCAGTCCAATCTATGCCAACCGCCACCGTGAAACCTAGGTGCAGATGTTCTACTGGCTGCCGGCTGGGCCAGACCTCCATCCCAAAACCAAGGCTATTTCAGGGATTATCCAAATCTTAAGAAAATAAAAACCCCGGAAATATCTGGCCTCTCTTCAACAGAAGCGCAACAAATCACCCGGTTTCATTAAGCATTACTACAACATATAGCGTCTCATCATGCTGTCGCCACGCTGTATCTGGTGTATTCAGTTTAAAACAAGGCGTTGGCGGTCTCTAGCCAACGGGCCACATCCTTGGCGTGATAGGTGAGGATTAGGTCCGCCCCAGCCCGCTTAAAGCTGGTCATGGTTTCGAGCACCACCCGTTGCTCATCCACCCAGCCATTCAGGGCAGCGGCCTTCACCATGGAATATTCGCCGGAGACGTTGTAGGCGGCAACGGGCATATTTGAGGCTTGCTTCACCTGCCAAATGATGTCCATATAGGCTAGGGCGGGCTTCACCATTAGCATATCGGCCCCTTCGGCGATATCCAGGCCAATTTCTTTGAGGGCCTCCCGGCTGTTGGCGGGGTCCATTTGGTAGGTGCGGCGATCGCCAAACTGAGGTGCCGAATCCGCTGCATCTCGAAAGGGACCGTAGTAAGAAGAAGAATATTTAGCCGCGTAGGAAAGGATGGGAATATCCTGGAAGGCAGCAGCGTCTAACCCCTCCCGAATTGCCTTCACAAAGCCATCCATCATCCCAGACGGGGCAATGATGTCGGCCCCTGCATTGGCCTGGGAAACTGCTGTTTTCTTCAGCAGCTCCAGGGTGGGGTCATTCAGCACCCGCCCAGTCAGATCGCCAGTTTCTAAGTAGCCGCAGTGACCGTGGGAGGTGTATTCGCACAGGCAGGTATCCACAATCACGACGAGATCCGGCACCGCCGCCTTCACCGCTTCTGTTGCCTTTTGGACAATTCCGCAGTCATGCCAAGCCCCAGTGGCGTCAGCATCTTTGGTGTCAGGGATACCAAAGAGAATGATCGCCGGAATCCCCAGCTCGTAGACTTCCTTGGCCTCCTCGACGATCTTGTCCACTGAGAGTTGGTAAACCCCCGGCATCGACTTCACCTCTTGGGCGATCGCCGCTCCCGGTACTGCAAAGAGGGGGTAGATCAAATCACTGGTCGTAACCACTGTTTCCCGCACCATGCGGCGGAGTTGGGATTGGCCACGGAGACGGCGAGGGCGTTGGGTAGGAAACATAACTTTGGAGATGACTCAACCTAGGTGCGGCTTCTGGTGAGGAATCACTGCCAAGGTGATCAGGCAATCAATTCTTAAGCAAATCCAGAATGTGATCAAGTCTAAAGCCTAGGCTGAGTCAAATACCCGAAGTGAAATTACGTTGTGTGAAGAACGCCATCCACCCTGACAATATTGGCTGGCCCTTGGGAAGGCAATTCTAAATTCGAGGTCGTTTCGTCGGATCGGTCGAACTCAGAGTGGGTATATTCATGATCGAAATTAGGGGCAAGTCTTAGAGAGGAGTTGTGTGTTATTCTCGATAACTGTGCTTGGGCAAAGCCCATGGGCATGATACGGGTCGCTAGCTCAGTGGTAGAGCATTCGGCTTTTAACCGACTGGTCCTGGGTTCGAATCCCAGGCGACCCATAAATTTTGAATCCACTCGCTACCGCTCACTGGGTTTCGCCCCTAAATGACGGATGGTTCGTGACTGGAGAATCCCAGCTTTCATCAGGATTCCCTATACTGCCAGGACAGGGAGGTTCCTGCTTAAGCAAAGGGTCTTTAGCAGCCCAATCCACCCTCAGCGGGCTAATCTAGCCCACCCCACTCGGGGCAGATCCGTCACAACCGAAAGGAATGAAATTCCGGTTTTTCCTTTAGAGAAATTTAAGCAATTGGCGATGATTCTTTATAAACATCGAAATCTGCCCTAATATTGATAGGTGAGGATACCTATTGGTTCTGAGATTTTAAGACGGCCTGAAGGCGAAAGTAGACTTAGGAGGATTTTATGGCGCTTGTCCCTATGCGGCTGATGCTGGATCACGCAGCAGAAAACGGTTACGGCATCCCAGCGTACAACGTCAATAACCTGGAGCAGATCCTGTCGATCATGGAAGCTGCTAGCGAGACCGATAGTCCTGTGATTCTGCAGGCTTCTCGGGGTGCGCGTCAGTATGCCGGTGAGAACTTCTTGCGCCACTTGGTCTTGGGCGCGATTGAAACCTATCCCAACATTCCTGTGGTGATGCACCAAGACCACGGCAACAGCCCTGCCACCTGCTATTCTGCCATCCGCAATGGTTTTACCAGCGTGATGATGGATGGTTCTTTGGAAGCCGATGCCAAGACCCCCGCTAGCTTTGACTACAACGTCAGCGTGACTGCTGAAGTGGTTAAAGTGGCCCATGCCATTGGTGCCAGCGTTGAAGGGGAACTGGGTTGCCTCGGCTCCCTGGAAACCGGTGCCGGTGAAGCAGAAGATGGTCATGGTTTTGAGGGCACCCTCAGCCACGACCAACTGCTGACTGACCCCGATGAAGCGGTTCAGTTTGTGCAAGCCACCCAAGTGGATGCCCTGGCCGTTGCGATCGGTACCAGCCACGGTGCTTACAAGTTCACCCGTAAGCCCACTGGTGAAATTCTGGCCATCAGCCGCATTGAAGAAATTCATAAGCGTCTGCCCAACACCCACCTAGTGATGCACGGGTCTTCTTCTGTGCCCCAAGAGTGGCTGGATATGATCAACGAGTACGGTGGCAACATTCCTGAGACCTATGGGGTTCCCGTTGAGGAAATCCAAAAGGGCATCAAGAGTGGTGTGCGTAAGGTGAATATCGACACCGATAACCGCCTCGCCATTACCGCTGCCATTCGTGAAGCAGCTTTTAAGGATCCGTCTAACTTTGATCCTCGCCACTTCATGAAGCCTGCCATCAAGTACATGAAGCAGGTTTGCCGCGATCGCTACGAAGCCTTTGGTACGGCTGGCAATGCGAGCAAAATCAAGCAGGTTGGCGTCGAGGTGTTTGCAGCTAAGTACGCCGCTGGCGAACTGGATGCCAAAGTCAAGACTGCTGCTACCGTCTAAGACAGCGACTTTCAATCACTAGAAACGACTGTTTTTAGTTTTAGAACAAAGGGCAAGTGCATGATGCACTTGCCCTTTGTTTTGTGTTTTGGTGTTTTGGAAGCTTTGTGATTTCGATCATGGCTAACCTCTGTTGCCCATCACTATCAAAGGCCAGCTCTGATCAACATCAGATCCTAGAAATGTCACCGTTGTTACAGATTGCCGTCACCCTTCAGATTGCAGGTTCGCGGGATTATGAATGTGTCGAAACAAACCAGCACTGGAGTTCCTTCCCATGAATTTCACTTATCGCGGCATTGCTTTTCAAGCCCCTATCGCCGGTACCGAAGCGATTGAAACTGAGCAGACCGGCACCTTCTTGGGCAACCACTACAAGATGAAACAAGCCCGAACTGCTCAGCGTCAGTCTGTGACTGAGCTGACCTATCGCGGTGTTCGTTACTCTCGCTAAGCAATCGGACTGGCGTTTCTGAAGATCACAAGATCCCCTCAACTTTACGGAGTTACCCCATGTCACCCCAACAAATCGAAGGCTTGACCCTCTGTTTAACGATCGCACTGATGACGTTAGCGATTTGCCCAGTGGTGGTTTGGGGGATTCGAGGTCGCAGCGCCTAGCTTTGCCTCTCCCTTCTTTTTAAGCTTCTTCTCTCTCCTTTCAACTTAGACAGCAGCACATCGCCCCAGCTCATGAGCTGGGTTTTTTTATGCCTGAATAAACGCCAAAGACATTGAACCGATACTAAAGGCGTGCTTCAGTATCGGTTTAATGTCTTGTCAAAAACTGCTAAGAAATCTGCAATCAAAACATACACTAGGTGCAAAAGTTTCTGGTGTAGGGGCGCAAGACCTTGCGCCATGAAGCGGTACGCTATTTACCAGATTGTCCCTAAGCGTTGAGATGTAGCCCCTTTGAAAGGCGCTCTAGAAAATGGTGATGGCGATGTTGCAGGCTTTCGGGCAGCGGGATATCCAATGTCGTGTGAAAGTCGTCCTGAACCTTGTGGGTTAGGCAGCGAGAGGCTTGTCTGACAATTTGATTGAGTAGGGCGTTGCCGGTTTTGAGGAGTAGAGATTTAGGCAAGGCGTTCAAAAACTTGGGAAACGCGATCGCCACATCCAAATCTAAGGTCCACTCCACTTGGGTGATAATTTCCTCACTGCCCTCAGAGGCAGCGGTCTCTTTTAATTCCAGTGCAGCCCGAAAATTCACGTCATACCCTTGGGGGGTGTAGTCGGGTACGGGAATCGTCTCAATGCGATATACCCCATGATCCTCAGGTAAGAGATGTAGGCCGATGCGGGGTTCAACGTCGTAACCCATGGCCCCAAAATGTCCCACTGTCAGGGCATACCCATTGTCCCCAAGCGGCTCGGCAGTCATGGGCTCGGCACAGCGGCAAAACCAATCTTGATGTACATCCAAATACCGAGCCACTGTCTGCAAGTCAGCGGCCATATCCATGCGCCCCACATAGGCACCGTGGAAAACGGTTGGCTGAGCAGCATCATTGAGTCCGGGCTGCTCCAAGCGAGTCGTCTGCCCTGATCTCGTTTCCCTAAGGTCGGAGGGAAAATTCGACTGGTTAGTAAATGGTGTCTGCATAGATGCGCTGAAGCTGAGCGGGTGTATTTGAAATTGCTCGGAAAAAGTCACCCATAACAAATCACCCCTATTTTAGTCGGTGATGATGGTGAGAGGGACTTTATAGACCTTTCTTGTGGTCCCTGTTGGGTGAACAGGCCGCCGAGCAGGTTAATAAAGTGATCTGGTAGAACCAGCCTAACGGTTACCAGTTGTAATGATCACGAGCAATTACACGGAGTATTTTTTAGCGTTCAACATCTCACCTCAGGTTTCTTACCGATTTCGTAGTGTACGAGCCAGCTCGAAACCAGAGTGCAACTCAGGATACGATTTAACCCTGCTGTCTGGCGGTGATCGCGATCAAGGGCACCTGTTATCGCACCAAAAGTTAACCCCAGCGACCTACCATACAAAAGTAATCGCTGAGTAACACGATAATCATGCAGGTATTGGTGGCAGGGGCAACGGGGGAAACGGGGCGGCGGGTCATTACACACCTGCGCGATCGCAACATCCCTTTCAAAGCATTGGTTCGTGACCAGCAAGCAGCAAGCGCAATCCTACCGGCGGGCACGGAGATGGTGGTGGGTGACGTGCTGAATCCCGCTAGCTTGACCGCAGCGATCGCTGGCTGCACCGCCTTAATCTGCGCCACCGGCGCTAAACCCAGTCTCGACCCAACCGGTCCCTATCAGGTGGACTATGTGGGCACTCAGAACTTAGTGAACGTCGCAAAGGCAGCGGGGATTGAGCAGTTTGTGCTGGTGTCTTCGCTTTGCGTCTCCCGCTTCTTTCACCCGCTGAACCTATTTTGGCTGGTGCTCTGGTGGAAAAAACAGGCGGAGGGGGTTTTGGCCCAAAGTGGCCTCACCTATACGATTGTCCGTCCTGGCGGCCTCAAGAATGATGACAGTGACGAGAGAACCCTGGTGATGGCTCCAGCGGACACTCTCTTTGAAGGCAGTGTGCCGCGCTGGAAGGTGGCAGCAACCTGTGTCGAAGCGCTATTGACGCCCAGCGCCCAAAACAAAATCGTTGAAATTGTTGCCCAAACAGAAGCGTTAGAACAACCTTACAGCGACCTGTTTGCTGGGATCGCTTAGCATCGCCTTGACGCCGCCGGTCAGTTATCCGTAGACCCGCGATGCCTTGGCACTTGCCAAGGCGATCGCTACCGCAAACATCACCTTAAGGTTTCAGCACCTCTGCTCCCAGGCTCATCGACCTGGCCAAAAGGTGTCCGCCGAAAGGGTCCAAAGAGTTCTCCCAGCAGCATCCCTACGCTGCACACAGTTTGGGCTGCATGCAACTCAATTCCGTGAACTTCATTAAAACTACATACATTTCCTTGTATGCCCATAAAATATGATGTAGCATCATTTTAAAGTTCATCCGTGTTTGCACCGAAGTATTTTTACTGAGTCAAGCTATGTGCGTGCAGTTAGGCCGACCCTGCTATTCCATTCACCTCCCCTCCCTGGTGACGAGGCGTGTGAGTTGGTCAGCGATTCTAGCCGCTTCTACTGGTATGAGTTTGGTCAGTTCTCTGCCAGCTCAAGCGGTAGATTTCCGGTTCAGCTATGGCGGGGGCACATCCTTAGAGCAGATGCTTCAGTTTGAGATCGCGGGTGGGATTTGGGCCTCCTATCTGACCGATGATGTCCAGCTCAATATCTATGTTGAGGCTACAAGTGCGCTCCCAGATTATGTGATTGGGGGAGCCTTGCCCGGTATTGATGACGGTGAGAAGTATGCTGACTTACTTGAAAATTTAGAATTGGACAGCAGCTCTGAGTATGACAAGATTGCCCACGCCACCCTCAATGATGTATCCGCTAAAGAATTTGATATCGGCTTTAACGGCAATAACAAGGACGCGGAAATTCAGGGGCTGAAAAAACTCAACCTCACCCGCGCTAACGCTAAGGCGCTGGGTCTCCGTAAAGCGGATGATGATGATTTAGACGGCCTCATTCTGATGAATGATCTGTCAGACTCGATCTATGACTGGTTCTATGGTGCTGAGGGAGCGCTGACCGACAACCAGCTAGACTTCACCACCGTTGCCCTCCATGAATTGGGCCATACCCTCGGTTTCTTTAGCGGCATGGATGATCCAGGCTTCCTGGCCATGGCTTTGAAGAAGCAATCGGAACAGAAGGAAATCAAAGAAGGCGATATGAAATACATATCGTTTTTAGATCTCTTTCGCTATTCCGAAACGAGTGCGTTGGCCGGACGCCCTGATATGAGCTTGACTGAGGAGAATGCCTACTTTTCCTTAGATGCTGGAAAAACTAATTTGGGTAGCTTGTCCGCCGGTGTTGGTGTAGACGGTTTCCAGGCCAGCCACTGGAAGGAAAGTGACGATACGTTGGGGATTATGGGACCGTTGCTCCGTCCTGGGGTTCAAGAAAGGATCTCAATCCTTGACAAGATTGCCTTTGATGTCACGGGCTGGGATGTGGATTATGGCGCTGAAATTGATTTGGCGCTACTCGAAAGGCAGGCCAAAGCCAGGTTGGCAGAACGGCTCTCTCAGGTTTTGGAAACAGAGATTACGGTTGAGTGGTTAGAGACTCATCCAAAATTAGCGGCGGCACTGCTGGTTGAAGATCGCTCTAAGGATGCCGAGAAACTCATCAAGGAATCGAAGCGCTACGATCGCCGCCGCAGTAGCCGTACCGGCTTTTCTCAAGAAACTTGGCAGACTGTTTTCGCCCAGGAAGCCTATTTTTCTAAGGTGGATGGCCCTAATACAACCGAATCTGTCCCGGAACCGGGAACGCTATTGGGGCTACTGGGGTTAGGTCTTGCTGGGTTAGGACACAAGTTCTCTCGGCGGTAGCGACCATAGCCATCAGGGTGAAGTGACATCAGCGCTGGGTTTGGCTAGTACTTAAGGGCGTAGATCGCACAACCATTGCAATCCACGGCAAGGGGATTAAGCCCCTTGTTCAAGGGTAGAGAGATTTACTTCGATCAAGCAGCAGCGCATTTACCCAATATGTTCGATCGCCGTTGTCCATGGAACTTACCCCTTGCCCAGTTGATTGGAATAGGCTACTGGCTGCTGTCTGTCCCGGCTCTCGCTCAGGGGACTGATATTCAACCCGATGTCTCATTGCCCAATCCCTCCACTGTGGGTGGGGCTGGCACCGTGGTGATTACGGGCGGCACCCAGGATCAAAGCGGCAATTTATTTCACAGTTTTAGCCGCTTTTCTGTGGGCGCAGGGGATACGGCCTTTTTTGATTTGGGTGTCGGGGTTGCCGATATTGACAATGTCATTACCCGAGTCACGGGCGGGGTTGCCTCAGTGATTGATGGTCAAATCCAGGTAAACGGTACGGCTAACCTGTTTTTGATTAATCCCAATGGCATTACCTTTGGCCCCAATGCCACCCTCAGCCTCGGGGGCTCTTTTTTTGGCAACACGGCAGAGAGCTTGGTATTTCCCCAGTTCAGCTACGGCACGGTAGACACAACCGTGCCGAGCAATTTGCCCACCTTAACGGTGAATATCCCCCTGGGGCTGCAATATGGCAGTAATCCAGGGGAGATTGTGGTGAACGGTCCCGGTAATGCGCTGTTTGTGGACCGCTTTACCTTTGAAATTGTGCGGGACTTTCGGCCTGATGGCCTAGTGGTGGACATAGGGGAAACCTTGGCCTTACTGGGGGGCAATGTCCGCCTGACGGGCGGAAACATCACGGCCCCGCAAGGACAGATTGATTTGGGCGCAGTCGGGGCGAACAGCTTTGTGGAACTGATGGCCAGGGGTTCCAGTTGGGCGCTGGATTATGGCTCTGTTGCGAATTTCGGTGCGATCGCCCTCTCGGATGCCGCCTCTGCCGATGTGAGCGGAGCCGGTGGGGGTAATGTCCAGGTTTATGGCCGGACCTTAAGCCTGACCGATGGATCGGCGATTTTGTCCAATACCCTGGGGACGGGGACTGGTGGGCAGGTCACCGTACAAACACTGGAGGCGTGGTTGCCACCGGGACCTCGGTAGATCCCGTCACCCTAGAGGCCCTGATGGCCAGCGGCATCTATGCAGAAGTGGCCGCTGGAGCAATGGGAAACGGCAGCCAAGTATTGATTGAGACGCCACGGCTCTCTGCAACCGGGGGCGGGCAAATTTCGACGACAACCTTCGGGGATGGGGATGCTGGAGCCCTGAGCGTGCGGCCCAGCCCCACGGGTATTGCCCCTGAAATCACCCTGTCAGGCGAGTCCGAGGATGGATTCTTTTTTAGTGGGTTATTTTCCATCACCGACTTTTTTGCCACCGGCCACGGCGGAACCATCACCGTTGAGGCCGGGACCTTACGGCTGGATGAAGGGGCTGAGATTTCCACCACTAGCTTTTGGGATGGGGATGTCGGGGACATTAACATCACGGCCCAAACCACGGAATTGGCAGGGGGCTCCGGTATTTTTGCCAATGTTGAGTTCGACTCCATTGGGTTTGGGGGCACGATTACCCTCAGTACTGCTCAATTGCAGGTAACAGAGGGCAGCCAGATTGCTGCGACTACGTTTGGGTTTGGGGATGCAGGCAATGTGGATGTCACGGCCCAATCAGCAGAACTCAGCGGCAATGGGGGTGGCTTCCCCAGTGGCATTTTTGCCGCCGCCGAGCTAGATGCAGTTGGCCAAGGGGGAAATCTAACCCTCAACACCAACCAACTACAGGTGCTTGATGGCGCTCAAGTCGCGACCAGCACTTTTGGGTTCGCCGATGCAGGCAATCTGACGGTGCAGGCGGAGCAAATTACCTTGTCGGGTGCCACTCCTGATGGCCGCAGTGGTTTTTTTGCGGTGGCCTTAGAACAGAATGGCAATGGTGGCGATTTATCGGTTACCGCCGATCGCCTCACGATCCAAAATGGGGCCATCGTTAGCGTCAGCACCTTTCCCAGTGGCGGCTTTTTCTTGCCGGGGTCTGGGGCAGCGGGCAACCTAGACCTAACGGTGCAGAACCTGGTGCTTGAGAACCAGGCCAGCATCACCGCCGAGACGGCGGCGGGGAATCGCGGCAATATTGGCATCCGAACCGAGGTGTTAGTGCTGCGTCGCAACAGCACCATCAGTACCAATGCGACGGGTACTGCCTCTGGGGGCAACATCGCCATTAATGCACCCAACGGGTTTGTGGTGGCCGTCCCTACGGAAAACAGCGACATCACCGCCAACGCGGTCTTGGGCAGTGGGGGGCGCGTGGATATTGTTGCCCAGGGCATCTTAGGCATTCAACCCCGGCCCCAACTCACGCCCCTGAGTGACATCACCGCCAGCTCGGAATTTGGTCTGTCTGGGGACGTAACCGTCAATCAACTGGGCGATGGAGTCTCCTCCGAGTCAGCGGAAATCCCCCAGCTCACCCCCATGCCGAATCTGGTGCAGGGGTGTCAGGTGGCGCCGGCCAGCGGCCAATTTATCAACGTGGGTCAGGGGGGGTGCGGTCTAATCCCTATGCCGCCTTGGATGCTCTGGAGATTCCGGTCGATATCACCCCCGCCCCAGGAATGGCAGGACCGCTTCACTGGGGCTGCCGTTGTTGAACAGGTTGAACCCAGGGCAGCGGCTGAAATTGTAGAGGCGCAAGGCTGGATCGTTACCGCCGCAGGCACCGTCCGGTTGGTGGCGGCGGCACCGGCGATCGCAGGCGATCGCTGTTCTTAAACCGGGTGTGCCATCTTGGGGTTGAGAGATTTGCGCTAAATGGCCTGGTTCAAGGACATGAAACGGTTCCATTGGGATTGGCAAACGCAGGATTGGGTTGGGAGGGGGTGGCACCGATGCTGGGGGATTCGCCGTGGGGGGCTTTGGGTAGCCTGTCTACTGCTGGGATTCACCGCTGTGATGGCCCTACCCAGCGTTGGTGTCGCGTCGAGGGTTTCAGGTTTCGATCGCCCCGTGCTCGCTCAGGAGCGCACCGCCTACCACACCCTGCAACAAGGCATTGAACAGTACAACGCCGAGCAATTCACCGAGGCCATCCAACTGTGGCGACAGGCCGCCGTAGGATTTGACCAGCAAGGCCAACCCCTTCAGCAGGCTTTTGTGTGGAGCAACCTTTCCTTGGCCTATCAACAGTTGGCTCTGTGGCCCGATGCCGAAGCGGCGATCGCCCGCAGTTTTGAACTGCTGCAAACGCCAGAGACCCCAGAGACCCCTTCCCCAGAGTCAGCAGCGGTGACGGCAAAAGCCTGGAATGCTCAAGGCTACCTGTATTGGCACCAGGGCCAACTCGAACCAGCCCTGGCCGCTTGGCGACAGGCTACTACTCGCTACCATCAGGCGGAGGATCGGTCTGGGGTGATCTTGACCCATCTGAATCAAGCCCGAGTGTTGCAAGCCTTGGGGTTGAACCGGCAAGCGATCGCCACCCTAGAAACCACCCATCATCTGCTGCAAACCGCCCCGGTAGCGGTGCAGGCGCTGGGGCGATTGCATTTAGGGGACGCGCTGCGGCGCATTGGAGCCTTAGAGGATTCTGCCCAAATTTTAAATGCCGCCGTCGAGCTGGCTCCCGACGCCCAGATTCGCGGCCAAGCCCAGTTGGCCCTGGCCAATACCGATCGCGCCTTTAGCCATCGAGAGATCGCCATTGGTGAAGATGCTGCGGCCCAAAACCATGCCGCAGCGCCTTGCAGCGCTACGCAACCCTAACCCAGGCCACTCCCGAGCAGACCCTGACGGCCCGACTGAATCAGCTCAACTATTTGATCGAGCTGGGGCGTTTTGCCGAAGCGGCAGAACAGTGGCCCCTGGTGCAACCACTGATGACCACCCTGCCCCAAAATCGCACCGCCATCTATGCCCGCCTCAACTATGCCCATAGCTTGGCCTGCCTAAAGGCCCATAGCGAGACGGCTGCACTAGATTGCGTCAGCCAAGCATGGCGCGATCGCGCCGACCCTGAGGCAATCACGGCGACTGTCCCGGCTTGGACTCTGGCTGCCGATGAGTTAGCGATCGCCGTCAACCAAGCCAGAGCCCTCGAAGATGCAGTTGCTGAATCCTATGCCCTGGGGGAACTGGCCCATCTCTACGAACTCACCCAGCAGTGGGATGATGCCAAAGACCTCACTCAACAAGCCCTGTGGCTCCTGGAAGGGAAACAGGCCCCCGATATTGCTTACCGCTGGCAGTGGCAATTGGGGCGGATTTACCAAAAGCAAGGGGTATTAACGCCAAACCCAGCCCTGCGACAGCAGGGGATCACCGCCTATAGCCAAGCGGTAGAGTCTCTGGCAACCGTGCGGGATAACCTACTGGCGGTGGATCCCCAGGTGCAGTTTTCCTTTCGGGATACGGTGGAGCCGGTCTATCGGGAATTTGCCGATCTGTTGCTCACCCATGACCCAGGTGAGCAGCCCAGTCAGGCTGATCTGAAGCGGGCAGTCCAGTCTGTGGATGCGCTACAGCTCAGCGAGTTAGAAAACTTTTTGGGCTGCAGCATTTCTCAACTCATTCGGCTGGGGGAAGACACCCTCGATGTGGCGGCTGCCAAGCTTTACCCGATGCTGTTGCCCGAGCGGTTTGCAATCATTTTGGAAATTCCGGGACAGCCCTTGATTTATCAGGAAACTGCGGTGACTCAGGCTGAGGTCAGTCGGGTGCTAGGGCAGTTGCGGGCAGCCATCGTGGACCCCAGTCAGACCCCAGAGGTGCTGGCCCTAGGTGAGCAAGTCTATGACTGGCTGATTGCCCCATTGCGCCGACATTGGCGCAAAACGCCCAGATTGAAACCCTGGTGTTTGTGCCCGATGGTTTGCTGCGAAACCTACCCATGGGGGTGCTCTATGACGGCAACCAGTATTTGATCGAAAAGGACTACGCGATCGCCGTGGCTCCGCGCCTAACGCTGTTTCGTCCTGAAGCACCCACCTCACAGCTACAGGTCCTTGCCGGTGGGGTCAGCCTTGCCCAAACGGTCCAAGGACGGCAATTTCCCCCGATTGCTCAACTGCAAGAGGAGCT